>NZ_OY762653.1:1018500-1358000 GCF_963666195.1 Trichococcus shcherbakoviae | reverse complement strand
TGGAGCCAGATCGATGTCCAGTTGAAACGCAGGAACGATCTGATACCGAACATCGTTGAGACAGTCAAAGGCTATGCAAAACATGAGCAGGAAACTTTGACAAAAGTCATCAATTTGCGGAACATGATTTCGGATATGGGAACCGAAGATCCGGCCAAGAAGATGGAACTGTCCAATCAACTTTCGAGCCAATTGCGGACTGTTTTTGCTTTGGCGGAAGCGTATCCCGATCTGAAGGCGAACCAAAATTTCTTGGCATTACAGGAAGAATTGTCCGCAACTGAAAATAAGATCGCTTATGCCCGCCAATTGTACAATTCAAGTGTTACGCAATACAACATCAAATTAGGGACATTCCCGAGCAATGTTGTGGCAAACGTCCATGGTTTCCGTCCGGAAGTCGTTTTGGCTACCCCGGAAGAAGAAAAAAATGTACCGAAAGTATCGTTCTGAGAAAATATGATTTAGACGGAAAGTTGGTGAGTACCTTTGCTCCATCAACAAATTGAGCAGAATAAACGGCGCACCGTGCTGATCGTATTCTTATTCTTTCTCCTGTTTGCGGCATTGGGGGCGGCCATCGGCTATCTGAATTGGGACAACGCTTTGTCCGGTGTTGCGCTTGCTTTGATCATCGGATTGGCCTACGTCGTCATCATGGTTGCACAATCCACACAAGTGGTCATGAGCCTGAACAATGCCAAGGAAATAACGGATAAGGCGCAATACCCGATGCTCTGGAATATCGTCGAGGAAATGACTATCGTGACACGGTTGCCTTTTCCGAGAATCTTCATCATCGAGGATGAAAGCCCGAATGCGTTTGCGGCCGGAAATTCGCCGGAAAAAGCATCTGTCGCCGTGACGACGGGATTGTTGAAGAAACTGAACCGGGAAGAGCTGACTGGGGTCTTGGCGCACGAATTCGCGCATATCCGCAACTATGACATCCGCTTATCCACTGTCGCTTTGGCGATAGCGGGGCTGATCGCGTTTTTGGCCCAGTTCAGCACCCGGATGATGTTTTGGGGTGGCGGTCGCCGACGCAGAAGCGATAACAGCGGAGGGGCGGGCATCATATTGCTGATCCTTTCCTTGCTGATCCTGGTTCTTTCGCCCTTTGTGGCCACCATCATCCGCTTGGCACTCTCCCGCAACCGGGAGTATCTGGCTGATGCGAGTGCGATTGAGTTCACACGCAATCCGGAAGGACTGAAATCCGCTTTAATCAAAATAGCGACAAGCGACCCGATGGAGGCAGCGAATGCAGCCAGTGCCTCGCTCTATATTGTGAATCCTTTCAAACGGATGAAGGAGGGCGAAGCAGAAAATGATGGCTTGTTTTCGACCCACCCTTCAACGGCAAACCGAATCAAACGATTAGAAGCTATGTAAATAGCTTCTTTTTTCGGACATTTTATGCAAATTGTACAAATAAAGTTCGGTTTCTGATGTGAAAACCCTTTCAATTTGTTGCTATGAAAAAAAATAGGGGAAAAAGGCAAATTATCTTTGTAAAAGATACGGATTTGTAATAATATTAACATGGTACTGATACCTTAATCGGATTTGCACGTAGTAGAATGATAATAAGGGATATTTCGGAAAGGGGGGGAACATTCATGAGCGAAGATATGTTATATGTTCATTATGAAACAGTCAGCAATTATGTTTTGAGCAAAGGGATAGCGGTGAAGGATTACACAAAGTTAGCCCGGAAGCTTCCGGAAAACTTATTGTTGGTGGATGGAAGAAAAAGTATTGGAACATATGATAATCATACCGGTTTTCAGGTGATCAAAGGCCAAGAAAACGTAAAAGCGTTCTTCCAAAAAGGGACGGACAATCAAACCGCTATGGGAAAATGGATTGATTTTGTGAATGTGGATATGTTGCATCTCCTCACCCCAATCGAAATATCCGAGATCCTGTATATCGCCCATGCGCATACGCACCTGCACTCACCGTTCTATTATAAATTACAAAACAACTACATCTACCTCACGTTGCCGAATGGCTTCATAAAAATGTACTATCGCTACCTGGAACAATTCCATGAGCTGTTCGCCGAAGCCATCACCGTCAAGTTGAAGGAAAAAGTGAATGAGAAGAAGCGCTTTTATCAGAAAGACAAAGAAATTGCGCCATTCCCGATCGAACGCGTGAAGGAATTCATTCCGATCTTCAAAGAAGGGGCCGTAATCTCCTTCAGGCAGATGAGCATCGAAGAAAATACATACTGCATCCCCTTGTTCATCGCGGAAGACCGTTACGCCAGCATCGGCGGCCGTTTCAACGAAAAGGATTCGGTGGGCACCATCTGTTATGACATGGAACGCAATGAGTGGAAAATTGACATAGACTTTGATTGAAAGCCTAAGCCGGAACTTAGGCTTTTTCTGTATCCATTGAGCCGGAATAAGCCATCTTGGCCCCAGCAAGAGGGCGGCCAAGCCACTTTTCACAAAAATCGTTTTAGGTAAAAAATAAATATGGTACAATGTTTCTTGATTAAGGTAGTTATCAAAAAATTCGGAGGATTTCTCGATGAAAATTTATTTGATTTACGGCGGAAAGAGCGCTGAGCACGATATCTCGATCCTGACAGCACATTCAATCATAAAGGCGATTTATTTCAACTATTATGAAGTTGTGCCCGTCTACATCACCAAGGCAGGCGCATGGATTCAAGGGCAATCCCTTTCTGAACCGGTGGCATTCTCTGAGAACCTTTATTTAGAGCCGGGTTCCGAGAAGCGTTTTGCTGATTCGCAAGATGGCAAATCCTACGGCGAACTTATTTCCCCTGCAGACATCCAGTCTGAGGATGCTGTCATTTTCCCCGTATTGCATGGCCCCAACGGAGAAGATGGAACGGTGCAAGGGCTTTTTGAAGTCCTTAATATGCCGTATGTCGGCTGTGGTGTCCTTGCCAGCGCCAGCGGAATGGACAAAATCGTCAGCAAGCATCTTTTCCAACAAGCAGGGTTGCCGCAAGTGCCTTACGTGGCCGTTACCCGTAACGACTGGAAAAATGACCGCGAGAAGATCTTTATCCAATGCGAAGGCAGCCTGATTTATCCGATGTACATCAAGCCAGCCAATATGGGCTCAAGCGTCGGCATTTCTAAAGCTACGAATCTTGAAGAGTTGACTGCAGCGATCGAAACGGCTTTCCGCTATGACCGTCGCGTGGTCGTTGAACAAGGCATCGAAGCCCGTGAAATCGAAATCGCGGTATTGGGTAATGACGATGTTCATACCTCCGTACCCGGTGAAATCGTTAAAACCAAAGATTTCTATGACTACGAAGAGAAGTACGGCAATGAAGAAGTGCTGCTGCAGATTCCGGCTGAATTACCGGAAGAAATCACTGCCAAATTGCAGAATTATGCAACGATCGCTTTCCGAGCGCTTGACGGCAGCGGGTTGAGCCGTTGTGATTTCTTTGTGACCAAAAACAATGAAATCTACATCAATGAAGTCAATACTTTGCCTGGCTTCACTTCCCGCAGCATGTATCCGTTGCTTTGGGAACAAACTGGGTTGAAGTACAGTGATCTGGTGGAAGAATTGATCCAATTGGCTTTAAAACGCCATGAAGAAAAACTATCTTATCAATTTGTAGAATGATGAATGAAAGGCCGTGATTTCCCTGATCGCCAGCAGCACCAAAAGCATGGAATGCTTGCTGCGAACCCAGGGAAGGACGGCCTTTTTTAGATCGGGCTTCTGAGAAATAATTGGAAATGAGGAACCAAATATGAAACCATTACGCATCATCGATGTTGTGAAAGCTGTCGGAGCGATCGACTATACGTCCGCTAATCGCTTCGCTGAAATAACTGCTGTTGTCTTCGACTCCCGCAAAGCAACGCCCGACAGTTTGTTTGTGCCTTTGCAGGGGGAAACGGATGGTCATGATTATGTCCAATCGGCAATCAAGAACGGCGCGGCAGCAACTTTATGGAGCCGTGAAGCAGGGGAAGCGCCTGAAGATATTGCCGTCATTCTCGTTGATGACACGCTGGAGGCTTTGCAAAAACTGGCGGAAGCCTACCTGAATATGATCCAACCAAAAGTGGTCGCGATCACGGGCAGCAACGGGAAAACGACCACCAAAGACATGACGGCGGCCGTCCTGTCCTCGAGGTTCCGTGTCCACAAAACGGAGGGCAATTACAATAATGAAATCGGCATGCCGATGACCATCCTGGATATGCCGGAAGACACTGAAGTGTTGGTGCTTGAAATGGGCATGAGCAACTTCGGTGAAATCAGCTTGTTGAGCCGATTGGCCAAACCGGATGTGGCTATCATCACGTTGATAGGGGACAGCCATCTGGAGTTCCTCGGGAGCCGCCGCGGCATCGCCAAAGCCAAGTTGGAAATTTTGGAGGGGCTGAAGCCGGAAGGGACGCTCATTTATCCTGGTGATGAGCCGTTGATCGCCGAAGAGCTGCCTCAGGGAAGCAACTTCCGTCAGCTGACTTTCGGCACGGACGAAACGGATACGGTCTATGCCTTTGCCATCGTTCCCGGTAAAACCAGAACAACTTTCCATGTGAATCTGGATCCGAATGTCGATCTGGAGATCCCTGTATTGGGTGTTTACAATGTCCGGAATGCCTTGGCCGCATTAGCAGCTGCACAGGTGTTGGGCATGACGGTCGCCGAAGTGAAGGAAGCCTTGGCGACCTTTCAGCTGACCGCCAACCGCACGCAGTGGTTGGATGGCGTAAATGGCTCGCAACTGTTGAACGATGCCTACAATGCCAGCCCGACTTCGATGACGGCCGTATTGCGTTCATTCGCACATCTGCCGCGTGAGGGCAAGAAAATTGCGGTGCTCGGGGATATCCGGGAATTGGGTGAACGTTCTGCTGAAATGCACGCTGCCTTGGCGGCTGAAATTTCCCCTGCAGACTTCGATCAGGTCTATCTTTACGGAACGGAAATGGCCGCTCTTTATGAAAACTTAAAGTCTGCCTTTCCGGAAGGAATACTTTATCATTATGTTGGGGAGAAGGCGCCATTGATCGATAAGCTGAAGGCAGAGCTTCAGCAAGCCGATCAAGTGCTGATCAAATCCAGTTTCGGCACCGATTTATTGGCGGTTGTGGCAGCTTTGCGTGTATAATAGGAAATGTAAAGGATTTGGATGGGTCGTGTCGTCGCATAAGCAAGGTTATCCCCTTTTCAGCCAATTTGGAGCGTAAGAGTCGATTGTCGGTAAATTGTAGAACTACTTGTCATTTTCATTAGAAATATCCTTACAACAAGGTTTTTTTGTAAGAAATTTCATTATTTTAAGAGGAAATGATTTGTAATACTCTGCGGAACGTGTTATTATTGCTGATGGTAAGAATAGAGAAATAAGAGGGTTTTTTCTGCGAAGTGCAGAATGTTTGATTTATCAAGCTTTCTATTCAAGGGATTAAGTAAAAAAGGTTTATCTTTTATTTATAAGATTATGAACCGTATTTAAATACGGGTAAAAGAAAAGACTCTCTAAATTTTAGTTTCTCAAAATTAGGAGGAAACATGAAATTTTCAGAATTAGGTTTAGATGCAGTATTATTACAGTCGATTGAGACAATGGGCTTCGAGGAAGCAACACCCATCCAAACGGAAACTATTCCTTTGGCGCTCAAAGGACTAGACGTTATCGGCCAAGCACAAACAGGTACTGGTAAAACAGCTGCTTTTGGATTGCCGATGTTGCAAAAAATCAACACAGAAAACAAAGCTATCCAAGGGATTGTTATCGCGCCAACACGTGAATTAGCGATTCAAACACAAGAAGAGCTTTATCGCTTAGGCAAAGACAAACGTGTATCCGTACAAGTTGTTTATGGTGGAGCAGATATCAGCCGTCAAATTCGCGCTTTAAAAAACAAACCGCAAATTATTGTTGGAACACCTGGTCGTCTTTTGGACCACATCAAACGCAAAACAATTCGTTTGGATCATATTGAAACGCTAGTTTTGGATGAAGCAGATGAAATGTTGAACATGGGCTTCTTGGAAGACATCGAAAGCATCCTTAGTGAAACACCGTCTGAGCGTCAAACATTGTTGTTCTCAGCAACGATGCCTGACCAGATCAAAAAAATCGGTGTTAAATTCATGCATGCTCCAGAACACGTAAAAATTAAGGCATCTCACGCTTCAGCTAACTTAATTGATCAATATTTCGTCAAATGTAAAGATTTCGAAAAATTCGATACAATGACTCGTTTGTTCGATGTTCAAAATCCGGAATTGGCTATCGTTTTCGGCCGTACAAAACGTCGTGTTGATGAATTGTCTAAAGGTTTGGAACTACGCGGTTACCGTGCAGAAGGAATCCATGGCGATTTGACACAACAAAAACGTATGAGTGTTTTGAATGCTTTCAAGACTGGCGAATTGGATTTCTTAGTAGCGACTGACGTTGCTGCTCGTGGATTGGATGTTACAGGTGTTACACACGTGTACAACTACGATATCCCTCAAGATCCAGAAAGCTATGTTCACCGTATCGGCCGTACTGGTCGTGCCGGTAAAGAAGGTATGTCAGTGACTTTCGTTACACCAAACGAAATGGATTACTTGCGTACAATCGAAAACTTAACCAAAAAACCGATCACTCCATTACAACCACCAAGTGACGAAGAAGCTTTCCGTGGCCAAGTGAAAACAGCTATGGATGAAGTGGAAACATTGGTTAAAGAAACAGAAACAGACAAATATCAACGTGCTGCTGTTCGTTTGCTTGAAGAGCACACAGCTGAAGATTTGGTAGCAGCATTCTTGAAGAGTCTTTCTAAAGATGCTACTGATGTTCCTGTTAAGATCACACCAGAACGCCCATTGCCTTCAAGAAAAGGTAAAGGCGGCGGTGGTTACAAAGGTAAGAGCACAGGCGGCGGCTACAAAGGTAACCGCGGTTCATCAGAAAGACGCGGAAGCGGCGAACGCAGCGGAGAACGCAGTGGCAACAAAAATCGCTCAAGCGACAGCAAACCACGCTCCGGCGGCAAACGCTATGATGACAAACGTGGCGGCGGCAGTGCCGGCGCACCTAAAAAAAGCAGCCATAGCTTCACTATCCGCAGCAACAACGACTAATTCGTGATCAAAACCTCTTCCCCTGGCGTAGGCCAATTGGAGAAGAGGTTTTTCTTATGGTGAAAATTTATGTTGTTTTTGGTAAAATGAGAACAATGCATGCAGAATAGGCGGTGATTGGAATGATTTATGGAATAGGATTGGACGTAACCGAGCTGGACCGCATCACGAAAGCCTACAATCGGCGTTCGGATTTTGCGGAACGGGTTCTGACCGAAGCGGAACTGAAGTTGTTCCTGGCTCTGAGCGGATCACGCCAAATGGAATTTTTGGCCGGTCGCTATGCCGCTAAGGAAGCTTTCTCGAAGGCTTATGGCACAGGCATCGGCAAGCTGTCTTTCCAAGATATCGAAATTTTGCCCGGAGAGAACCGGAAGCCTGAAATAACCAAATCTCCGTTTGATGGGACAGGATTCGTTTCCATCACCCATTCGGGGAACATCATTGCCGCGCAAGTGGTATTAGAAAAGTAAAGGGGTCTTTTACAAATGGTAGTAGGAAAGCACCGTCCCACAATAGAAACTGTCGATTTGGAAGCTATTTCGTGGAACATCCAACAAATCAGGAAGGGTCTGTCGCCTGGAAAGAAATTTTTCGCGGTCGTAAAGGCGGATGCCTATGGACTGGGAGCCGTCCCGGTTGCGAAAAAGGCGAAGGAAGCTGGTGTGGACGGTTTTTGTGTCGCGCTGTTGGATGAGGCAATGGAGCTGCGGGAGAATGGTCTGTCCGATGATTTCATCATGGTTGTTGGCCCAACGGAGGCAGAAGACGCTGCGCTTATAGCGGATAACGGAATCAGCGTGGCCGTCACGGCAGCGGAATGGCTGGAAGCGGCTTTGCCATATCTGCAGGAACGGAAAACGGAGCTGCCGGTCCGTGTGCATTTGGCGATCGACACCGGTATGGGCCGCATTGGTCTGCGTACGGTCGAGGAGGTCCAGGCCTTCGAAGCGCGTATTGCCGAATTGGATGGCTTTGTTTTCGAAGGTATCTTTACCCACTTCGCAACGGCCGACGGTGAAGATCCGACATTGGTGGAGCACCAGCTGACTTTGTTTGAAGAGATTTTGCAGGCGATGGCGCAACGACCGCCGATTGTGCATCTGGCGAATTCCGCGATTTCGCTTTGGCATGAAGCGTTTCGGACGGATGCGGTCCGCGTCGGAATCGCAATGTACGGCTACAACCCTTCCGACACCGTGTTGGAGCTTCCTTATGAACTGAAGCCATCCGTACAGTTGGATACCCAGATCAGCTACGTCAAACAGATGCATGAAGGCGACACAATCGCATACGGCGCCCGCTACCGTGCTTTTGAGGGAGAATGGATCGCTACGCTTCCGATCGGCTATGCCGACGGGTGGAGACGGGATCTTCGCCATCAGACAGTCATTGTGGATGGCCAGCGTTGTCCGATCCGGGGAGTCATCTGCATGGATCAATGCATGATCAGCCTGCCGAAAGAATATCCGGTCGGAACAAAAGTGACGCTCTTGGGGGAAAACGGCGGACTCGTCAACAATCCCTCCGAAATGGCGGTAACGATCGATACGATTGGCTATGAACTCTTGACGGGAATCAACGCCCGCGTTCCGCGCGTCTACAAATAGAAAAATGGGAAATCTGTGGGGTGCCTGACAAGGGAAGGCATTCCACAGATTTTTTGCTGCGCGAAAGACGGAGCGAAGTCACCTGAGAGCGTCACCTCCTGCCAGAAGCAGGTTCGCCGGAGGTGAGTTGCCCGAATGGGATCCTAACTCCGGCCAGCATCCCTTCGCCGGAGGAGCGCTGCCGAACGGAATCCCACCTCCGTCCAGAAGCGCTTCACCGGAGAAGAACAGTCATACGGGGAATCCGCATCTCTGCCGCTCTTTCCTTTAGGTAATGAAAATCAGATGAAAATGCGCCATTAGTCGTTTTCAAAAGAGAACATGTATGGTAAACTGTTTGAGCTCTCGAAGGAGTGCGTGGTTCGTCTACCATCCCACGAAAAAAAACTAGGAGGTTATTAGGTTGAGTACAAGAAAAATGGTTATCAATACAATTATCGCAGCGCTTTATGTTGCGTTGACAGGGATTTTTGCTTTTATGTCGTTCGGTGCCGTCCAATTCCGCGTTTCAGAAATGCTGAATCATTTGGTGGGCTACCACAAAGATTATAAATACGGTGTTTTGGCGGGTGTTTTTATCGCCAATCTGATCTTTTCAACATTAGGGGCTTGGGACTTGGTGTTCGGATTTGGTCAGACGTTGATCTCTTTCCTTATTCTGGAAAAATTATTCAAACCCAACGATTCTGAAATGAAACGAATGATGATGACCGCGTTCGTCTTCACGATGACGATGGTCCTTGTAGCGATCGAACTCTACATCGTTCTTGATTTGCCTTTCTGGTTCAGCTTTGTGACAGCGGCATTCGGTGAAGCCGTCGTACTGGTTGTCTCAGCACCGCTCATGAAATACATGAACAAAATCATCGGTTTTGCCGAGAAAATGGCCTGATCCATTAAAATTTCATATGAAAAAACTGGAGAACGGGGGCTTTTGCTGGATGAACAGCACAGACTCTTGTTTTTTTGCTAGGATATTTCTCATCGTTCTCTTATAATAGAGAGGTAATCGAAAAAGAGGGAGGAAATAATATATGGAAATGTACGCAATTACAGTCGGTCCTATCCAGGAAAACTGTTATTTTTTGATCGGCGACCATGAGAATGACACAATCATCTTTGATCCAGGTGAGCAAGCGGAGGACATCATCGCAGCCATCGAAGAGAATGAGTTGCATCCGATAGCGATCGTGTTGACCCATGCGCACTATGATCACATAGGGGCCCTCGAAACAATCCGGGAAAAATACGACGTTCCCGTCTATCAAAATCCTATCGAACGGGAATGGCTGTTGGATCCGGAACTGAACGGATCAGCACGCAATCCGAACGTTCCGGATGTCCGACTGGCGAAGGAAGCGGATGTCTTCTTCGAGGAGATGGGGCCTTACGAAATCGGCGAATTCCGTTTTGAGATGCAACACATTCCCGGACATTCGCCAGGAAGCACCGTCTTCATTTTCCGCGAGAACGGGTTCGCAATCGTTGGGGACGTCATCTTTAAAGGCAGCGTCGGACGCAGCGATTTGCCGGGCGGCAGCCATGAAACTTTGATCGAAGGAATCCAGAAATATATCGTACCTCTTCCAGGGGAAACGGTCCTGTTCCCGGGACACGGCGATCCTACGACAGTGAGGGAAGAAATCTATTCAAACCCCTATTTGAATGGCGCTACTCGCTGATCCGAGTACACGCGAAAAAAGTCGGACAAGCACAAGGCTTTGTCCGACTTTTTTTTATTAATCATTAGATCGAGCGGGCGTCTGGAGCCGGAGCGGAATTCCCGATGAAGGCCGCCTCGCCGGGAAAATGCCACCCGTCCGGAGTGGAATTCCCGATGAAGGTTTCCACACCGGGAAACGCCGCTCCGGACACCTGATGTGACGGGTTGGATTTCAAAAATCGACTTGCAGATTTTCGATTTCCGTCACGCGGAAATCCTTACGCTCCAGCGCTTTTACGATGGAGTCCAGCACCTGTTTGGGCGTGCCAGCTGGTAAAGTGACCAATACCCTGCGCAACGCGTCTTCCCGGTTTATGTCCAAGGAAATGCAGCTGGCGATGGAGGAGTAGCGGTTGATGATTTTGGTGATATGGTATAGATCGCCTTTCTGGCCGGGCGCGATGACCGTCAGCACATAGCTGCCGACATCAATGCTCCATGATTGGGCCAACATGTTCAACAAGGCGTTATGGGTCAGAATGCCGTAGAAGGTCATGTCCTTATTCAAAACGGAAATGTAGGGCAATTCTTTGATGGTAAAAAATACCTTAAAGAATGAGCTGTCTATCGAAATGAATTTTGTGGCATTCTTCAGCAGATGCGTGACGGGCAGGTTCATGTCCCCGCCGTTCGCTTTGTGCCGATAGATATGCATTTTGTAGATATTTCCACGAAAAATGGTTTCTGTTTCGTCCAAGATCGGAACGCAACGGTAGCCGGAATCTTCAAGGATATCCAGTGCATCCCGAAGTGTGGCTGACTCTTTGACGATGGTCAACTCCCTTTTGGGGATGGCAAGTGAGCGGATAAGCATATTATTAAAATCCTCCTAAAAACGCGGTTGTCTAATGTGATAATAACATTAAAATAAAAAAAAGCAACGGTTATAAACGCATAGTTGGAAATTCTTAAACATTTGATAAATCAAGCAGTAAAGCCCTTCCAAGATCATGGTAGCCTCCGCTAAACATTAGATTGGAATGAGAACACTTGTCGGTACCGGAAGGCTGAAGGAAGAAGAGCCGGAAAGCTCCAGCAGGCACCGTATGAAAAATCTCTTGATTTTTCGAACGGAGTTCACTATATTTAGTAGTATATAATTGAACAGAATCTATATATTTTTATGCAACTGCACAAAGCCTTGTTTCAGGGCATGACCCAGTTGCGTGATTCACCATAAAAAAGGAGAAAAAAATCATATGAACCCAGACCCCGAAGGCCAGTCGTTACTATCAAAAATAGCATTGATCCTAACCCTGACTTTACTGAATGCTTATTTCGCCTCAGCCGAATTGGCATTTGTTTCCATCAACCGTTCCAAAATCGAGAAGCTGGCCAAAGACGGCGACAAGAAATCACAGAAAGTTTTGCGTCTCTTAGAGAATCCGGATGATTTCTTGGCCACTATCCAAGTTGCCATCACGTTTGCCGGATTCTTCAGCAGTGCATCGGCTTCATCCAATTTCGTCGGCTATATCGAACCGTTGTTGGGAAGCATCACCGGCGGCAAGACGATAGCGATGATCATCATCACCGTTGTCCTTTCCTACATCACGCTCGTGTTCGGCGAACTGTACCCTAAACAGATCGCCTTGCAGATGCCTGAAACGATTGCGCGCCACACTGCTGGCCCAATCGTTGTCGTCAAGACCCTCTTCAAGCCGTTTGTTTGGCTTTTGTCATTTTCGACCGGTATCCTGAAGAAGCTGACGCCGATCGAATTCACGAATGAGGAAGAGAAGCTCACCCGTGATGAAATGAAGGCCATCCTGGCACAGAGCCGAGGCGAAGGGGTCATCGACCCATCCGAGTTCACGATGATGCAGGGGGTGCTTTCGTTGGACACGAAGCTTGCCCGCGAATTGATGGTGCCGCGTACCGACACCTTGATGATGGATCTGGATGATGATCTGGAATACAACATTGCACTGGTCCTGAACAGCCAATATTCCCGGATTCCGGTCTATGAGGAAGATAAGGATAATATCATCGGCGTTCTGCATATGAAAAATGTTTTGAAGGCGTCAAAGGAAGTCGGTTTCGAGCGGATCGCTTTCCGTGAGTTGGTCAATACGCCTTTGTTTGTCCCTTCCACTATTTATATCGATGATCTCTTGGTCGAGTTCCGCAAGACCCACACGCATATGGCCATCATCAAGGATGAATACGGCGGCGTGGAGGGGATCATCACCCTTGAGGACCTTCTGGAGGAAATCGTTGGGGACATTGAAGATGAATATGATGAAATTTACCGCCTGTCGAAAAAAATCGATGACAATCACTATGTCGTGAATGGACGCATGCCGTTGGACAAGTTCAATCAATTGTTCAAAACAGCGCTCGCTTCCGAAGAAGTGGATACGATCGCCGGCTATATGATCGAGGAACTCGGCTATTTTCCGAAAGATGATGAGCATGCGACGATTCAGACTGGAGAGTACCTGCTGACGACTACTCAGGTCGAAAGCGGCCGGATCCGTGGCATCCGTGTCACGAGAGAGCCCGTCCAAACAGTGGTTGTTGAAGATGAATAAGCGCAAGGCTGGGATCCCTTCCCAGCCTTGTTGCCATTGATAAAAGAGTATCTGATAAGGAGAAAAAAAGTATGGCATTGAACGAAATGATGGACAGACCCGTCGTAAAGAAAGAACTGGTCGCTTTTATGCGCGACAGACTGAAGCGTTTCCCTGGAGAATTGGGGGAACTGGAAAAGACCGCGAATGAAAGAGGCGTGCCGATCATCCCGCATGAAACAGCTGTTTTCCTGAATATGCTGCTGGGCCAGATCAAACCGAAACAAATATTGGAAATAGGAGCGGCGATCGGCTTCTCAGGCAGCCTGATGGCGCAGCATGTCGGACCGCAAGGCCACGTCACGACCATCGATCGTTTTGAAGTCATGATCAACCACGCCAAAGCGAATTTTGAAAAACTCGGCATCGCGGACAAAGTGACGCTGCTGGAAGGCGATGCGGCGGAAGTCCTGCCTACTTTGGAAGGACCGTATGATTTCATCTTTATGGACAGCGCGAAATCAAAATATTATGAATTTTTGCCCCACTGCATCCGGCTTCTGAAGAAAGACGGCATGCTAGTCATCGATGATGTTTTCCAAGGCGGAACCATCCTGGATGATGAAGCCGATGTTCCCAAAAGGGTCCGCAAAATTCACCGCCGTCTGAACAAACTGATGGATACCGTATTGGACCACCCGGCATTGGAAACCTCCCTCGTGCCTCTTGGTGATGGCCTCTTGCTGATCGTCAAAAAAGAAGACTTTGATTTCGGCTACATCCTCGATGAAATCAAAGCAGAGACCCAAAATCGCGCATAAGAACCACAGGGGCCGTCTCGAAAATGGGATGGCCCTTCTTTGTGGTTTGACGGTATGATTATCCGTTCCGCGGGTCGCGATTGTGGCGAGATTCACCGCCAAAACTGCTTTCGCGGGGAATCTCGTGTTGTCCGCTGATGTTATTCCCCGCCAAGGCTGTTTTGGCGGGTTTTCTGCCGGTAATTTGAACTGAGTTTGCCCGCCAACGTGGTTTTGGCGGGTTATTTTTGAGCACATATTTAATTTCCGGATGCAACCTTTTTGCTAGCCACAACTTATGAAAATGCGGGCGTGTCTGTTTGCATTTCTTCCGCATTGGTATTATGATAAGTGTCTAAGAAGCGGGCTATTATAAAAAAATTAAGATAAAATAGGTTGCTTTTCGAGGGAAACATGGTAAAGTAATAAAAAGTAAGTTGCGAATTTTTGTAACACAAATGCAATCTTTTTGTAACAAAACGAGAAGGTGGTCTGGACAGTGAAAAAGAAACCCATCATCATTGGCGCTACAGCGGTCGTATTGATCGCAGCCGGATACTTTGGTGCAGGTAGCTATTATGAGAATAAATTCTTACCGAATACGATGCTGGATGGCATTGACATATCGAATGATACCGTAGCCCAAGCAAAAGAAGAAACAACCGCAGCAATTGCCCAAGCGCAGATCCAAATCGTCGAAAATGGAGAGACTATCCATGCGTTCACACCTGCTGACCTAGGTGTTTCCATCGACAACACCGAGAAATTGGAAACGATGAAAGCAGAACAAAGTGGTTGGAATTGGCCGATTCTACTGTTCCAAGAAAAACAGGAAGAAACCGACCTTAGCGGCGTATCCGTTGACGAAACGGCTTTAGGGAATATTTTGGCGGCGATGCCGTTGGAGAACGACAGTCGCACGGCCCCTGTGAACGCTACAGTCGTCAAAGGGACAAACGGTTACGAAATTTCGCCTGAAACGGCAGGGAATAGGGTCGATCTGGAATTGTTGAAGGCAACGATGCTGAAAGCAGTCCTTGCCGGAGAAACCGAAATCGATCTGGCACAAGCCTATCAACAGCCAACATTAACGGCGGATGATCCAATTCTGGCGGAAACGTTGCAAAAATTGGATGATTTGACTGATACGGTTATCCAATACACCATTTCCGGACAGACAGAGACTGTGCCGCAAACAGCCATCGTCGAATGGTTGGGCATTGACGAGAACGGCGAAGTGTCCGTCAATCGCGAAGGCGTTGCAGCCTATCTGCAAGGACTGAGCGACAAGTACAGCACCTTCTCCCGTACGCGCGATTTCTTGGCAACGGACGGCGAAACGGTGCAAGTCCCATCCGGCACGTATGGATGGACACTGGCTGTCGCAGCCGAAACGGAAAATCTGATCGACTATGTTTTGGCAGGTGAAGACGTGACGGTAACGCCGAATTACAACGGCACCGGCTATCATGCGGATGGCGCGGACATCGGCACCAGCTATGTCGAAGTGGACCTTTCAAGCCAACACATGTGGTATTACCAAGATGGCGCTGTTGTGCTCGAGACGGATATCGTTTCCGGTCATCCGCTGTCGCCGACTCCGACAGGGGTCTTCTACATATGGAACAAAGAAGAGGATGCCGTTCTGAAAGGCTACAATCCGAGAACCGAAAAGGATTACGAATCGCCTGTCGAATACTGGATGCCAGTCGATTGGACTGGGGTCGGTATCCACGATTCACCTTGGCAGCCTGCTTACGGCGGTGAATATTGGCTGACTGCCGGCTCGAATGGTTGTGTCAATACGCCGCCAGGGGTAATGGCTGAATTGTTCGGGATGATCGGTATCGGGGTTCCGGTCGTCATCCACAGCTGATGAATCAATGAACGAATGCCATAACGTCAAATAGGGGGAGGAGCCATCAGTCAGGAATACGATTGATGACTCGTCCTTTTTTGTACAGTTGTGCGGGTGCTGACCATGCGGCAAATCAGGAACGCTTTGCACATAACCGGTTGCAATTGTATAATAAAGAGTAGACGTTCCGAAAGGGACAGTGAGTTGCAAGAAACAAGGAGGTTTGAAGATGAAAAAGGTATTAGTGGTAGACGATGAAAAGCCAATCTCAGATATAATCAAGTTTAATCTGACCAAAGAAGGTTATGAGGTCTTCACTGCATTTGATGGTGAAGAAGCCTTGGCGCAGTTTGCGGAAGTAGGCCCGGATATCATCCTGCTGGATCTGATGCTGCCAAAGATGGACGGCTTGGAAGTCTGCCGGGAAATCCGCAAGACGAGCGATGTGCCGATCATCATGCTGACGGCAAAAGACTCCGAAATCGACAAAGTGCTTGGGCTTGAATTGGGTGCGGATGACTATGTCACGAAGCCATTTTCGAACCGGGAATTGGTAGCGCGCGTAAAAGCCAACTTGAGGAGACAAGCCTCGCCAGTCGCGGCACCGCCTGAAGAGGACGATACAAATGAAATCAAAATTGGAGCACTGATCATCCATGAAGATGCCTACATCGTGTCGAAGCGCGGGGTGGAGATCGAGTTGACCCACCGCGAATTCGAATTATTGCATTATTTGGCGAAACATATCGGCCAAGTAATGACGCGGGAGCATCTGCTGCAGACTGTATGGGGATATGATTATTTCGGAGATGTCCGCACTGTCGATGTGACGGTCCGCAGACTGCGCGAAAAAATCGAAGATACACCGAGCCATCCGACTTGGTTGATCACGCGAAGAGGAGTAGGCTACTTCTTGAAGAATCCGGATCAGGAGTAAGCATATATGAACAAAAAGATACGTTTGGTTCACTCCATTCATTTCAAGATACCGATGCTGTTCATTCTCCTCTTGTTGGTATCCCTGCAACTGATCGGAGCTTATTTTATCCGTGAACTGGAAACGAAAATGATCAGCAACTTCGATAGCCAGATGACCCTGAATGCGGGCTTTCTGGAGAAAACGCTGCAGCCGATCCTGATGGCCGATGATACGGAAAAATTGGAGGAGTCGGTACAGACCATCCTCAGCGATTTTACGGGCGCCAATATCCTGGAAACGCAGGTTTTGGATGAGCAGGGTTATATTCTCGGAATCAATGACCAAACGCTGCAGTCTTTGATCGGAACGAAGTCGACCGATCGGGATGTCCAACAAGTCATTCTTCTGGATGCACCCTCGTCCTATCAATATGTGAAGGAAGACACGAACAGTCGCGTGCTGAAGAACATCAGTCCGATCTATTCGACGGACAATACCGGTACCCTTATCGGGGTGTTGGTGATGGAATCGAATATCGAATCGGTCTATTCGCAGATGAGCCAGACGGTGAGCATTTTTCTGAATGCTTCGGTTGTGGCGATCATCATTACAATTGTGCTGGCTGTGATCATCTCCCGCGGCATCACGCGTCCCATTTCCGAGATGCGCCGGCAGACAGCCAACATTGCCGATGGGGATTATTCCGGCAAAGTGACCGTCTATGGGGCGGATGAATTGGGCGAATTGGCTGAGACCATCAATGATCTGTCCTATAAAGTCAAGGACGCCCAGGAAACGACGGAATCGGAGCGCCAAAGGTTGGACAGTGTCCTGCGGCACATGACGGATGGCGTATTGGCCACCGATCGCCGCGGCAAAATCATCATCATCAACAGTAGGGCGATGGATCTGCTCTCGATTTCACAAGACAAAGCGATCGGGCAATCAATCATGAAGATTCTGAAGCTGGGCGAAAAATTCACTTTCCGCCAGTTGTTGGAGACGCAGGATGAATTGATCCTGAACATCCCGACAGAAGATCAGGATACGATCCTGCGCGGAGAATTTTCCGTCATCCAGCGGGAATCCGGCTTCATCAGCGGATTGGTCTGCGTGCTTTCCGACATCACGGAGCAGGAAAAAGTCGAACAGGAACGCCGCAGCTTCGTTTCCAATGTGTCCCATGAATTGCGGACACCGTTGACGAGCGTCAAAAGTTATACGGAGTCGCTGATCGACGGCGCTTGGGAAGATAAGGACATCGCCCCGGAATTCCTGAAGGTCATCTCCACCGAGACCGATCGGATGATCCGGATGATTACCGATCTGCTGAACTTGTCGCGGATGGACCAAGGCAAACAGGAATTGAACCTGGAGTTCGTCAGTATCAATGAGCTGGTCTCACACATCATCGACCGCTTCGAAGTGGTGTTGAAATCGGAACAGTACCGCAACAAAAAATATAAGGTCGAGCGGGACTTTACGCAGCGGACGCTGTGGGTCGAAATCGATCAGGATAAATTTATCCAAGTGATCGACAACATCATGAACAATGCCATCAAATATTCTCCGGACGGCGGGAAAATCACCTGCAGACTGATGGAAACGCATAACAGTGTCGTCATCAGCATCACGGATGAAGGCTTGGGCATTCCGCGCAAGGACATCGGCCATGTCTTTGACCGGTTCTATCGGGTCGACAAGGCGCGTGCCCGCTCGATGGGCGGCACCGGGCTGGGATTGGCGATTTCCAAAGAGGTCGTCCAATTGCACGGCGGTAAAATCTGGGTGACCAGTGTGGAAAATAAAGGGTCCACTTTCTTTATTTCCTTGCCTTACATTCCGATGGACGAGGAGGATGAGTGGGGATGAGACAAAAAGAATCACCGATGCTGAGCGCATTATTATACACGTTGGTCGCAATCAGCCTGTTCCTGACTGTCAGGATCCTTTCCACTCCGAGTGCGATCGGTTTAGGCCAGAATTCGACGACATCGGTGTCAGCTAACTTGACCAACACGAAAAAAATAGAGGATGTCTTTGCGCCGGTCAGGATGATCGTCCATACGGATAAGCGCACCTACTTGACGCAAATGCCGGAAATCATGAAAAAGGTGAATGACCTGTTGGGCGAGAGTTTGCTTGATGGAATCGAAGCTGTCTCGACCTACACGCAAGAGGAGTTTGACGCGCTAATCCTTTCCCCTACGCAGGTGGAGATCCGCTTTGCCGAGGAGGTTCCGCTGGAGTTGCTTTCGCGTTATTTCACGAATCTCGAGGAGGACTACTACGATGCTCGGATCGACCGGATCATCTTCAATTCGAAGGAGGAAGATCCGATCTATCTGCTGAATGATGAGACAAAGCAAGTGTTCACCGCAGCGCGGCCGGATAATCTGCTGCAGCCGTTGGTGGACCTTTACGAAGGACAAAAGGATGGGTATATGGAAGTGGAATCGTATGAATCCGAATCAGCCATCTCCTACCTTCCGAAAGAGGCAATCACGATTCAAAAATTGGTCTATCTGGTGGAAAAGCCATCGAACAGCTATTTCATCGATCTGCTTTTCAATGACACAACCGACCTGAAGGATAACGGAAACGATGAATTCGTGAGTTACAGTGATAACATTTCCGAATTGAGCATCGAGAAGGCAACCGGGCAGTTGAGCTATTACCGGAACATCCTTGATCCCGAAGAGCTGCCTGATTACCGCCTGATACGCGACAGTTTCCATGAAATCAAAATGTTGGACAATTGGACGAATCCTTTTTACTTCTATGGGTTTGATGAGGAAACGGACAATGTGTACTACCGCAGATACGTGAACGGCTACCCGATTTTCGGGGAAGTCGATTACGGCCTGACGCGGATCCATATGTCCGGATCCTCTTTGACGGAACTGCAATTCCTGACGCAAGTCATCCAGACACCGTTGACGGATCGCGGAGAGGATGTCACCTTGTTGAGCGGGAAAGATCTTTTGGCCGCGCTGGATTCCGGTGGCTACAGCAGCCAGGAGATTCAGATGATCGCCTTGGGGTATGATTGGACCTTCAGTGAAGAATCCAACCGGCTCGTCAATCTGACGCCGAAATGGTTCATTCAGATCGACGGAGTCTGGAATTCGTTGGACCGATGGATCGGCGCAACGGAAACGGAGGCGGCTGACAGTGGACTTTAGACGTATCAAAATCATTTTTATCCTCACCTTCGCAGCCTTGAACATCTATCTGCTCAGTGTGCTGTTGGAAAAAAACGCGACAACCTTGAGCTTCGGCAGCGAGAGCACCACGCTGAACATCGAAGAGGCGATGAGAGCTGATGACATCGCGTTTCCGACTCTGGCGACCAATCAGGAAAAGATCCCTTTGCTGAAGACGGATAAAGGCGCCTCGCTGGAAGCCGATCAGTCAAAGCTCGTGAATCAGACGACTGTCTTTGAAGATGGGGTTTTGTCCAGCATCCTGTCCAATCCGATCCCGCTTGAGATCGATGCGGAAGATTTGACGATTGTCGACAGAACGCCGATTACGGATTTCATCTTGCAAGGCAATGTACTTTACGGAGCTGAATACAGTTTCCTTACGTATTTGCCGCTCAAGAGACAACTTGTGTATGCACAAGTTGCAAACAATATCCCCATTGGCGACGATACGGGCAGCATCACGTTCAACTTGGATCCCGATTATGAGGTCATTTCCTATGAACAGACTTTTGCGGGTGCGGCTGAAGTACAAGGCAGCAGCAGGGCCGTGATTTCGCAGAAGCGGGCTGTCGAAGCGCTGTACCTCAACAACCAGATCCCCGCGAATTCCACAGTGCGGACGGTGCAGTTGACGTATTACCGCACGTTGAGTCTGTCGGATATGGATATCTATAGCCCAATGTGGTACATCGAGATCAAAATCGAAAACGCGCCTGTGGAAATCAGACGGGTGGACGCCTTGACCGGCAGCATCATCACAACGTCCAGTGTGTCGCTTCCGTCAGTCGAAGCGCAAATCCAGGCCAAGACAGCCACCAGCAGTGCTTTGCTGCTGGTGGAAGAGGAGTCTTCGGAAACAGACAACGCAGTGGATTGAAGCGGAAATTGGGTTTCAGATAAAGTTAAAAAAGGAAGGACCTCCGAAATGAGGTTCTTCCTTTTTTAACTTGGTTAAGTTTGTTAAAATGGGGGTATCAGAAGCGAGAAGCTTGATGGAGGGTATTGGAAGGGGAAGGTAACAATGAAACGGATAGGCTCGATTGTGCTGTTCATGTTCTTTTTTTTGATCGGATTTGGACAGAAGGAAGTCCAGGCCCGTTCCTATGAAATTACGAATTATGATGTGTTGGTCGAAATACAGCGGGATGGTAGCGCTTTTTTCACCGAGAGCATCACTTACGATTTTGAAGGGGAATTCAACGGGGTGCTGTACGATTTGGATATTTCAGAGGTAACGGATCCGACAGACGTCAAAGTTTCGATGCAAGGCTATCTGTCGGAAAATCCCTTCCCTTTTGCTTTGAGCGATACGGAGGAATCGGGGACGTTCAAACTGGAAAACACCGGCGATTTCCTGAACTTCACCGTCTACAACAAAATGACCGATGAGATCCAGACGGTCATCTATCAATACCGCATCCCCGAAATCGTCACGAATTACAACGATATCGCTGAGTTCAACCGCAAAGTCATCGGTTCTGCCTGGGAGGATCCGTTGAACGATGTGGACGTCACCGTTCTCTTGCCGGAAGCAACGGGGGAAGAGGAATTGCGCGCTTGGGGCCATGGTGGCGATGAAAACAGCACAGTGACGCTGCAAGACAATCAAAAAGTCCTGCTGTATGTCCCGCAGAATCCGGCCAATCAGTTCGTGGAGGCCCATGTGATCTTCCCGACCAGCATCACCGCAGACAATTCGAATGTGGTGAACGAGGATAAATTTGATGAAATATTGGCGCAGGAAGCCGCATTGGCTGAAGAGGAGCAACGCAATGCATGGCTTTTCGGAATTCTAAGCGCGGTCTTAGCTGTAATCGCTCCGGTTCTGCCGATTCTGGTGTTCTTGTGGGTAAGGAAAGCAAGGCGAAAAGAGATTCCGCAGGAAATCCATCTGCCGGATCATATCTACGAATTGCCTGAGGACATGACTCCTGCCGTCATGAATGGTGCTGTCTTCACCGGAAATGTGCAGGCTGCCGACATTTCGGCGACTATCCTGGATCTGGTGCGGAAAGGCTATCTGACGATTCTGCCGGTACAGATTCCCCAAAAAGGGATTTTCGGGCGGGAAAAAGCGCCGGAAGACTCCTTCCGCCTGACGCAGATCAAGGACACAAAAAATGCCCCGCTCCTGAGCCATGAAAAGCTGCTTTTGGATTGGTTCATCAGCGATGTCGGGGATGGGGAAAGCGTCACGCTCGATGATATCGAGAACATCGCCGACAATTCGGCTGAAGCCAAACGCTTCAATGAGAATCGGGTCAAATGGCAAGAGCGCGTAATGGATGTAGCCTCGCCGAAACGCCAGAACTATCGTTCGAAGGACAACAAAAAAGCTGTAGCCTTCGCCGCCCTGGCTTTGGTCGCAAACATTTTCCTTTTGTTCGCTGTCGTGTTCTTCGGTATCATGAGCGGAAACTTTACCGCTTGGGCGATTGTCCTCGCAGTTTTGGGTGCGGCTTTCAGTTTCATCCAGCTTATGGCAGTGGCTGTCAAGCCGATCATGACTGCCGAAGGGGAACGGACGAAACAGGAATGGGCAGGCTTCCGCAATATGCTGAAGGACGTGGGTGATTTCCCGATGCGCGAAGTCGGATCCATCGCTTTATGGGATCATTTCCTGGTCTATGCCGTTTCGCTGGGAGTGGCCGACAAGGTAATGAAGCAGATGCAGGTCGAGTTCCCGGTGAATGAGATCCAGGCTTCAGCTTTCGGCAGCTATTACTATATGAACAACGCCATCTTCCTGTCGTCGCTGAACAACAGCATCAACACAGGCGTGACCAAATCGATGCCGACTTCCTCGAACAGCAGCGGCTTCGGCGGCGGTTTCGGTGGGGGTTCATCCGGCGGTTCGGGTGGCGGTTCCGGCGGCGGGGCGTTCTGACGAGCGCCGTCCATACTTTCGAAAACACCCTATTCTGAAGCAGAGCAGGGTGTTTTTGTTTCAGATACCAAGCTATTTTCCAGAAGACAATCCTTCGTTTTATAAATGATGAAAGGTCAGGGTGTGAATAAAGTGAAAGAGAAAGAACGGAATGAATTGCAGGCGTTATATGAGGAGATGCGGGCGCTCCGTCAGGCTGTCCATGAGGAAGGCAATGCCCTTTATGCGGAATGGAAGCCGGGCATTTCCCGGGCTTCCTTCCAGCTCAGCGGCAAAAACCTGGCCTACTATCTGGCGTTGCGGCGCAGGGATATCCGACCGTTGCAGGGACGTCTGTCCAAATGGGGCTTATCCTCACTGGGACGAACGGAATCGAAAGTGCTGCAACAACTGGATGCGATTGTCCGCAACTTGGCGCTGATGTCAGGCGAAATCAAGCAATTGGAAGACTATCCTAAGACAAGCGAGAAATTCCCGGGCCGGAAAAAACTGGCTACCGAGGCGAACGCCTTGATGGGTGATGCTCCGAACCACCGGGCGACCCGGATCATGGTCACCCTCCCGGAACAGGCCGCAGAGGATAAAGACTTCCTTGTCCGCCTGCTGGAGCGCGGCATGGATATCGCCCGCATCAACTGCGCCCATGACGACAGTGTTGTCTGGCTGAAGATGGTCGAAAACCTGAAGGAAGCCCAAAAAACTGCCGGAAAAAGTTGCCGCATCTATTTTGACATCGCCGGGCCGAAGATCCGGGTGGATGCCGTCAGCAGCGAAAAGGTTAAACCGCGCCTCAAGGTCGGGGACTTTTTCTTCTTGACGGCGGATGCTTCCTTTAATGATCTGAAACAATATCCGATCATTGTGTTCAGCGAAAGCCTGAACCTCTTTGATGAGCTAAAGATCGACAGTCCGGTCATTTTGGATGATGGCGTCCTGGAAGGGCGTGTTGTAGAGCAAAAACCGCAAGGCGTCGTCGTGCAGGTAGGGAAAGTGGCCAAGGCTAAAGGGATCAGAGTGAAGCCGCAGAAAGGGCTCAATTTCCCGGAATCGACTTTTAAGATGCCGATCCTGACCGAAAAGGATCTGGAAGACCTGTTGGTTGCAGTGAAGGAAGCCGATATCCTGGGTTTCTCTTTTGTCCGCGGAAGCAAGGACATCTTGGCCATCCAAAAAACTTTGGCGGAGCAGGTCGGAGGTGAAGCGGCTGCAGCCATCCCGCTTGTGATCAAAATCGAAACGGTGGAAGCCGTGAATCATCTGCCGGAACTGATTGTTGCAGCTGCCAGCAAAAATCCTCTGGCGATCATGATTGCCCGCGGGGACTTGGCTGCCGAGGCCGGTTTCCTTAGGCTTTCGGAACTGCAGGAGGAAATACTTTGGATCTGCGAGGCTGCTCACATTCCTGTCATCTGGAGCACGCAGGTACTCGAGAACATGGTGAAGAACGGCGTGCCGACGCGGGCGGAGATGTCGGATGCGACGATGGCCGGACAAGCGGAGTGCGTCATGTTGAATAAGGGCGATTTCGTGGAAGATGGGATCACCTTGTTGGATGCGATCCTGGTGCAGAGCCAACAGAACCGATCGAAGAAGACAGCCCAGCTGCGTGCGCTCAAAATCGCCAAGAAGGCTTGGCGCAAAACAAAAAAATAAGCGGATTTCGGCTTGGCCTCCCCATGCAGTGCCGAAGATTAACTTTTCCTAACATGGAGAAAAATTACTGGCATTTCCCAAAAAATAAGTTACACTTATGGGTGTATTGGAGGGGCTAATTTTGATCGAAACAATAGAAAAAGAGGGTATGCATGTCAGCTATCTGGCGAGCGGCAGTTCCGGCAACTGCACCTATATCGAGACACCCAAACGGAAAATATTGGTGGACTGCGGACTGAGCGGCAAGAAAATCGCCGGATTGATGGCGAAAATCGACCGCAACCTTGCGGATGTGGACACGATCCTCGTCACGCATGAACACCGCGATCACGTGCACGGATTGGGCGTCCTGGCGCGCAAGTACCACATGGATCTGTATGCGAACGAAGCGACCTGGAAGGCGATGGACCACATCATCGGCAACGTCAAGACCGAGCAGAAGCACATCTTCGAGATGGGCCAGGTGCTGACCTTGGGCGATGTCGACATCCAAAGCTTCGGCGTTTCCCATGATGCTGCCGAGCCGCAGTTCTACTCCTTCCATCATGAAGGCAAGCAAATGGTCATGTTGACCGATACCGGCTATGTCAGCGATCGCTTACGTGGCCTTTTGCGGGATGCGGATGCGTACCTTATCGAAAGCAACCACGATCTGGAATTGCTGCGCATGGGCGGGTATCCATGGTCACTCAAGCAGCGTATTTTGGGGGATGAAGGCCATCTTTCCAATGAAGATGGGGCTGCCGCCATCGCCGAAATGCTGGGCGACCGGACGAAGCGCATCTATCTCGGGCATTTGAGCAAGGACAACAACATCAAGACCTTGGCACACCATACGGCCGAAAGCATCTTGATGCAAAAAGGCATGGGCGTCAATGAAGATTTTTTTGTATATGATACCGATCCGGACGAGCCGACCGAACTTTTCAGAGTTTAGTCGACAGGCGGGATTGCAAGCACAGGAGGGGTGGATCGAGTGATTCCGCTCCTTTTTGCATACGCGGATATGATACAATAAGCTCACCGAGAATCCATTTTCCGAAATATTCTCTTACTATCTTCATAATATATTCAAAATAAGGAACTATACTGATCTTGTAGAACGACAAGGAGGAATCATCATGGACAGGGACGAAGAAAATAAAAAAAATCCGATCGATCAAGAAGTATACAATGAAACGGAAACTGAAATTGAATCGACTGTCACCGACGCTTCATCTGCTGATCACATGCAAGAAGACTTATCCGAAGCAACAGAAATAGAAGCCGAATACACTGAGGTCGAAGAAACGGCCAGCGAAGAAGAGTCGGTTGTGGAACCAACCGCAAGCACAAGGCCGACGATGAACAAAGAGGAACGCGCGCGCGTATACAACAGCGTAAGTGAAACCGAAGAAATCTCGAGGCGCCCGAAAGACCGCAAAAATTCGCCGATCAGGAACGGCATCGTCGGCGGATTGATAGGCGGCGGTATGGTCGCCCTGATCGGAGCGGGTTTGCTCTTCGGTTCAGGCATCCTCGGCAACGGATCCGGGACAGGCGATACCGGAAACCCCACCGTAAACGAAACCGTGACGGATGTCGCCGTCAATGTGACGACCGATACGACTGCCGCTGTGGAGAAGGTGCAGGATGCGGTTGTTTCCATCATCAATATGCAGGCAGGCAACACGAACATGTTCGGCTTCGACTTGCCGCAGAACTCTTCCGATACCACAAACGGAACTTTGGAGACATCGAGTGAGGGCAGCGGTGTCATCTATAAGATCGAAGATGACCTTGCCTATATCGTGACGAACAACCATGTCATCGACGGGGCGGATGAGCTGGAGATCCTGATGAAGGACGGCACCAAAGAAGTGGCGACTGTCGTCGGCAGTGATGTATGGACCGATTTGGCCGTCTTGACGATCCCTGCAACAAGTGTCACCGCCGTGGCTTCCTTCGGTGATTCGGACGCCGTGAATGTCGGTGAACCTGCCATCGCAATCGGCTCTCCGCTTGGAACCGAGTTTGCGACTTCGGTCACGCAAGGCATCATTTCAGCCAAAAACCGTTCCGTATCCACAGATGTGGATGGGGACAGCATCGTCGACTGGGATGTGACGGCGCTGCAGACGGATGCTGCTATCAACCCGGGTAATTCCGGCGGCGCCCTGATCAATATCGCCGGTCAGGTCATCGGCATCAACTCGATGAAGATATCCGATTCGAATGTTGAGGGGATGGGCTTCGCGATCCCGAGTAATGACGTCCTGACCATCATTAATGAACTGGAACAAAACGGCGAAATCATCCGACCAATCCTGGGCGTATCCATGCTGGATCTCTCCCAGATCTCCGCGTCCCAACAAAGTTCGGTACTGACTCTGCCTGAGGATGTGACGGCAGGCGTCGTCATCGCCGAGGTCCAGTCTTTATCCGCAGCCGAATTGGGCGGATTGGAACAATACGACGTCATCACGGAAATGAACGGCGAAGCGGTAACGAGCATCGTCGACTTGCGCAAAATCCTGTATGCACTGGAAGTGGGAACCGATGTGGAAATCTCCTACTACCGTGCCGGCACGCTGCAGTCAACGACCGTGACCCTGACTGAAGGACAGACTTCAGCCGAATAAGCTGAAAAGATAAATGAATGTAATGTTGAACACCCCGCATGGCTGCTCTTGAGAGCAGCTGCGCGGGGTGTTTTGGATTTGTGATCTGTAGTTGTTGGTGACAGGAGGCTAGGAAGGGGATTGGATCCGGAAAGAGCAGAAATCCACATGAGTGTGGATAATTTCTGTGGAAAAAAAGTTTTTGTGTGCAAAACGCGTAAATGATGATGGGAGCGGTGCTTTCTGAAAATGGGAGTTATCCACAGAAAACGGATAAACCTGTGCATAAAAATGTGCCTACATGTGAAAAGTAGTGATTAATCGTTGGTGAATAAGGAATTTTTAACGATTCGCTTGCTCAACAGGGCATGTGCATAACTGTGCTGGTAGGAGGATAATTCGTTTTAAGGATAATCAAGATGATGTGTCCAAAAATATTGCTACCACTAGATAACGGGGGAACGTGTGTACATGTGCATAACTTTTGTGGATAAGGTGTGAGTTGGGTGTGTGAAGTGGGTATAACCAAAGCCGAAATCCAAAACCTATGTACCAAAAAGCTGATTCCGATCATAAAACCAAAAAAAACAGCATCCCGAAAACGGGATGCTGTGATAAATCAAGTCAGTTGGTTCAAATAGTCATAACGTTCAAAAACATCAGATTCAGTGATGCCCACAAGCACGATATCTTTGTCCACAATATAATCGCCCGAGAAGGATACGTTCAGGTGCTCACCGCGGTGTTTGCGGAGGCCGATGATGTTGATGTCGTACTTGTTGCGCAGGTCCAAATCACCCAATGTTCTGCCCACCCATTTGGCTGGAGGATAGAATTCGATGATGGAAGTCTGGTCATCCAAGTTCACCACATCTTCAATGTTTGTACGGAGGATGTTTTTGGCGACGCGCATCCCGGTTTCTTTTTCAGGCAGGATGACAGTGTCGGCACCGATAGCCTCCAAAACCTCACGATAATTTTTGTTTTTGGCTTTTGCGATGATATGCTTGATGCCAAGTTTTTTGCAGTTCATGACGGCCAGCACGCTTGCTTCCAATACGGTACCGGTAGCGATCACGACCACATCGCAGTCGGCAAGTCCGATCGATTCCAACAAGGCGAGATCGGTTACGTCCCCGATGATGCCTTTTGTGATGAAGGGTTCCAGACGGTTCACGTTCTCAGGATCCTTGTCGACAGCGATAACATCCGAATCGAATTCACTCAATGTTTTTGCGATCGTCGATCCGAAAATACCAAGCCCCAAAATTCCAACCAATTTACTCATATGTAGATACGCTCCTCTTTGCTATTATCCGATTAGGATAGTTCCTTTAGAAAATTCAACATCATGGACTTTCTGCGTGCGTCTGACTAGGCTGTCCAACATTGTGATCGGTCCGATACGCCCTGCGAACATCAGTACCATAATCACGGATTGGCTCAATTCCCCTAGAGTAGGGGTAAGATTGGCGCTGACGCCCACCGTCGCAAGCGCAGAGACTGCTTCAAAAAGAATGTAAATGAAATCCACTTCAGGATTCAGGATACTCAATACGCTTGTACCGAGAATCAAAGTTGCCAGCAGCGCCATAAAGATGACGAAAGCCTGACGGACTTGCTGGCGACTGATTGTATGGTTCGCGATATTCACATTGCTCTGTCCGCGCAACTCGTTGTAGAGTGTCAGGAAGATGATTGCGAATGTCGTAGTTTTCAGACCGCCCGCGGTACCCCCTGGAGAACCACCGACAAACATGGTCAACACAAACCAGAAGAGTGTAAAAGGATAAACGGTCGTATAGTCGATTGTCGCGAAACCGGCTGTACGCATGGTGACGGTCTGGAAATAACCGGCCATAAGTTTTTGCGGGAAGGTGAATGTTCCGATTGAGTTCGGGTTATTGTATTCAACCGCAACAAAGAAGACAAGACCAACAAGGATGAGCACAAGCGATACGCTGACAGCAAGGCGGCTATGCAACGACAGGCCACGGAAAAAGACTTTCAAGCTAGGTCTGCATTTTTTGGCAAAATAGCATTTTACGCTTTTCGATACGTCGAACCAGACCGAAAAGCCGATACCGCCCAAAATGATAAGCGAAGTGATGACATAGTTCACCAATGGGTCATGGACATAATCCACGAGGCTGACATTTCCCATTGGATCGAATCCGGCATTACAAAATGCTGAAATCGCCAAGAACAGGGAAGTAAAAAGACCAAGCGGCCAACCCATTTCCGGCACAAAGCGGATCGAAAGCAAAACGAAACCGGTCAATTCGATGACAGCGGTATATTTCAGGATATCCGAAAGGTATTCCCTGAATCCACGCGCATCACCACGGTTGATCCCTTCCTGTACGGCCAAACGGTTCCGAAGACCAATCCTGCCTTTCAGGCGCGTAATGACGGAAGCAATCAGGGTCATCAATCCCAAGCCACCGATCTGCATCAAGGCCATCCCGACGACCTGTCCGAAGATAGTGTACGAGTCGTGTACAGATTCGGTGAACAGGCCGGTCACACAAACCATCGATATAGCAGTGAATAGGTTGTCGAAATAGGTTGCATTCGAAGTGGGTAGCTGACTGATCGGCAGCGTAAGTAAAATCGATCCGGTAAAGATGACAAAGGCAAAGCTCGTTGCGATCTTTTGCGAAACAGACCAACTCGAAAATTTCTTTAACACAATGGTTCCAATTCTCCTCTCAAATAGCATGCGGATAGGATTTGTTACTTCATTATAAGACTATCGCATGATTAAGCAACTCAAAAGCATAAATGTATCTTAAATCATTTACGGAAAAAAGCAACTGGTTTTCATGCCTTTTTCAGACAAAAATTGCACTTTCCTTCATATTATAATAAGACTGTACAACCAGTTTGGTTAATAATAAGATAAACAGAAAATCATAGATATATTTCTGTCAAAAAGCCGTTAAAAAAAGACGGTTGCGAAATCGCACTTGTTCCCATAGGATAGTAGTTGAGAAGAAAAAGGAGCGAAAAGCAATGAACATAAAAATCATTACGGTGGGAAAACTGAAGGAGAAATATCTGAAGGAGGGCATCGCCGAATACACAAAGCGGCTCGGCAGCTACTGCAAGCTGCAGATCATCGAAGTCGGGGACGAAAAAGCGCCCGAAAACCTGAGCGATAAAGAGATGGAAATGATCAAGGACAAAGAGGGCGAAAAAATCCTCGCCAAAATCCCGGAACAGAGCTACGTCTTCGCGATGGCGATCCAGGGCAAACAGTACGATTCGGTGGAATTCGCCAACGAAATCGACAAACTCGGCACCTCCGGCAAAAGCGACATCGTCTTCATCATCGGCGGCTCGCTCGGCCTCAGCCAAGCCGTCCTGTCCCGCGCCAACCAACACATCTCCTTCGGCAAACTGACCTACCCGCACCAACTCATGCGCCTCGTGCTCGTCGAACAGATCTACAGAGCGTTCCGGATTATCCATGGGCATGCTTATCATAAATGAGGTCATTTTTTTGATGGGAATGGCGTTGTAACGGCATTCCTTAGTGAGCTACAGAAATGACTTGAAAAGAGAGTAGAACCGAAAAAGCGGCAATCCTGTAGTGTGACAGGATTGCCGCTTTGTTTTTGCCTTCCGGATCTACTAATGCTGCAAAAACCTAGGTAAGTTTGAATGTGGATACAGAAAAAACTGGATTAAATAAGTGGTGAATCCAATTAAACGAATAATTTTTGAGCTTGGTTTCCAATGATTTTGGTGCCAACACCATCTACAGATCCCCCAATAACACCGCCAACGACAGGAACCAGTTTACCTAAATTAATGACTCCTTTTTCACCAAATTTAGTAACAAGCCTAAATGCAACTTTTTGGTTGATTTTAGTGAGAGTCGCTCCGGGTACTTTTTTGATTAGTTGAACTGTCAGTTTGGTTCCAACTGTGATTCCAGACTGTTTCAGTATATCTGATGCAGCTTGCCCTGTAAGACAGATGAATACAAAAGTTTGGACTTGATCATCTTTCAAATCGTAGCCTCTCATATACGCTATGGCAGCAATCATCCGCATTTGAACGTAGAGTACAGATGCAATATTTACTGGAACTGCGACAGGTAGTGTGACGATACCTCCTAAACCCGTAACAAAGCCACTTGTGGAACTTTTTGCCGTTTGCCATTTGATAAGACTGTGAATTGCTTCGTCAGTAGAACTGAACCTTTTCATATAACTTTTTGCGAGACTCTCAGAACTCAAATCACCTGGAATACCATTTAGTGCCTTCTCATAAGCCCAGCCTAATGCTTGTGTCATCTTCTCTGTCGTCAGCTCATTCTTTGACATAGAATCCCGCCTTTTTCAGAATTACAAAATAAGTACCTATAATAATTTTAATTATAACATAAACTCTTTAGGCTTTGATGAAGTGCTCTACACAAGGATGTATTTCCCATGAATCACTGATAAATAAGTAGTCCAAGATTCCGTACATGAATCTTGGACTTTCTTTGTGCCTGAAAATGAAAACCCGATATAAGTGCATAGCATTTGACCACTCAGAACCGCATCTGCATAGAGTAACAACTTAGTTTTGAAATATATATTATCATCTTGAACGTTTGCTTGAATAAAAAATAGGAAAGGTGAGTGATTCGATTGTAGCATGGACAAATGAGGGCTGATCTTCATGATTTGGAATATGAATAGTCACTTCAAAGGCTTATTTTTTGAAAAATACAGTAATAACGACAAGCAGTATGCAATGAAAGGTTCATTACTAATGGTTTTTAAAGTTTGTTACAATATTTACATAATGCCTGCTGAATAAATCCCTATTTTTAGCTTACGGCTTCATTAGAGGTTCAATTCTAGGGGAGCTCATCCATTGGATGAAAGTCAAAAAAATGCGCAATGAAACCTTGGACAGGTTCATTGTAAGGATGGATAAAGCAATCACACAGAGACTGGTCTCTTCAAGGCGTGTTCGAATAAGCCTGAGCCCGAACTTTCTTTTCGCCAGGCTGAAGCCTCTCTCGACCTCTACTCGATCGCAGTTGTCGCTGTATTCTTGTTTTTTGTCAATCTTCTGATCCTTCTTGGGCCTGCCGAGCGACGGGCCGGATAATCGGATTCCGAGTTCTTTGCAGTAGCTTAAGTTTGTGCGATTTCGGTATATTTTATCCGCCAAAACTCGTTCAGGATACACTCCCATCCGTTCTTTGTAGCGTTCCACCGCAACTATGAGGCATTCGCTCTCGTTGTAGGCATCGAAAGAAATTTTCTCGATTCGGGCGTACCCATTGGTTATGCTCATGTCCAGTTTGGCTCCGAACTCCACCGGGTTCTTGGCTTTTCCGCGGACAATCGGGCGGATAAATGGCTGGCTGATACTGACGATGCGATCCTGCACTTTGTGCGTCCTACTTGTGTGCATGTAGAGCTGCTGTTCATACAATTTCCGCAAAGTTCCCAACAGGTCGACTTGCTTCGCTCTTAGCGTATAACCTTGCTCCATAAATGCGTCGATGTATCCTAAATCCCGCCGGATGTAGTTCAGTTGCTTGCCGATGGCTTTGCGAATTTGTTTGCCGCTTTTCTTTTTCTTGCGTGCGATGTTGAGATAATCCCTTCGGGCTATTTTCCGATAGGTACGCGGTTTGGAAAGGTGGTTTGCTTCGCAGATTTCGTCGATGATGCCTTCCAACTTTTCCCGACATTCGTTCAACAGTTCCGTGTCTTGCGGGAACTTGATTTCTGAAGGCGCGCAAGTGGCATCTAGAATGAGCGTCCCTTCATTCTTAGATCCCGATGCATCATTGTCATCACTATTGTCATTATCGTCAGCTTGGGAATCATCTGCTCCATCCTCTATAGGTTTGAGGATCAATTCATTGATTTCAATCAGAATTTCGGAGGAGAGACGTTTGCGGAAGTGCACCATCGAAGAAGCATCGAACGGCTTTTCATCCTTATAGGAAGGTAGTCCGACAAAGTACTGCAGATAGGGATTTTCGCGAATCTGATTGACGACTTCGGTATCTGCATACTGAAATTCACTTTGAATAATCAAGGCACCTAGTGCCATCCTTACCGGTTTGGCGATGTTGCCTCTGTCACTGCTGAACAGAGCAGCGTACTTATCTTCAATGACTGACCAGGGAATCGAATCTGCTTTTTTGACCCAACGGTTTTCTGGGTTCATCGTAAGGCCCAATGGCTGATCGAAGTCATAAATGGTTAATTGCCGATTCGTCTGCTTTTTGTACATTTTCATCGCCTCTTTGTATCATTTTTGAAAAAAGTGCACGGGTTTTTGGTATTTCCCTCTGGAATCCATGCATCTATTATACCAAAAAACAGCTAAAAACGCTGTTGCGATAAGGTTTGTTAATTATTCAGTAGACATTACATATATTACTGATAGGAGCCGCTATGGATATTGATTATAATGTACTGCATCCATTCTACAAAACGCTGTATGATCTAGTTGGTGAGGAAAATATGCTCAAGATTTACGATGAATATCGAGGCATGCAAATTTCAGTGCCGATGAAGCTGTACGATCGAAATCTTGCAGCAGAAAAAATCCGGCAAGAGTATGATGGCACTAATTTGACTGAGCTGACAAAGCGCTATGGCTATTCACAACGATGGGGTTCAAATTTAATAAAAGATAAATAATTTCTTTTGAGGGAGTGATGTGTTTGGCGACATTTTTTGGTTTTTGCGTGTTAGGGTTTGTTCTGTATCTATTCCATAAAAAAGTAGGTGAGGAACAGGATAATTCAGGCGATGGATACATAATCGCTGCGATTAGAATACTCATCAGCTTTCTAATCGAGGCTATAAAATCCCTCGTTAGCTCTGGAATAGAAAAAGGCAGAGAAAATGAAGAAAAAATACAACAGAAATATGAAACAAGCTCAAGAAAAAGTGATGAAGAAATCATTCGTGAACTTAAGCGGAAAAAGCAGGAAGATTCCTTCACTATAGCTGACAAAGGCCTGATTCAAGTAGCGAAAGAACGCGGCATCATTAAGGACAAAGAAATCAACTAGGAAAGAAGGAATGGGAATGGGTCCAAATAAAAAAGTTGAATATATGTGTAGTTATTGCGGAACAAAGCAAATTAAGCCTGCTACGGCAGGGCGTCCCCTACCTGGAAGTTGTCGCGCGAAAGCGAAAAGTAAAGATGGCAAGATGAAGCCGCATTCATGGGTGAAAAATAGAGTGATTGGATAATTACAACTAAACGAAAGATAGAAAAGACTAAGCGACTGTGCTTGGTCTTTTTCTTTTTGCCTAAAACGATGATGAGAGAAGGATAAAACATGTTCAAATCAAAGAATAACCGCTACGCCACTAGAGGTATCAATGAAGCAGTGCCTCAAGAAACGCAATTCTTTTTGTGGTCCCTGATCGATGATCAAGTGCAGAACGGGAATGAGATGGATTACTTTCAGCAATTTGAGTTAAAGGCCACTGAGGATGGTCAGCATGTTGTGCATAGCCAAGAAGAACCTAAATGGAGCCAGGAGACACTTCTGAAGGTGCCCAATGATTGCTGCATCACTAAAACCATCTGGGTGATCGACAACGAAGACTACCAAACGATGCTTTTTCCAGAAGACTATTAAAAAGGGGAGTTTTGAAATGAAAAACCAATACACCAATCAATCAAAACAACATACAGATGATGAATTAGCTAATACAGCAGCCAAACGTGTGGACATTGTGAAAATTCAGATGGTGAAAGACAAATCCTTACTGTACAAGTACCGTGCCATCAGCTGCCCGAACGATGCCTACCAATTGATGCGCCAGTTTTTGGGGGATGTCGATCGGGAATACCTGATCGTGCTGTGTTTGAATACTAAAAATGAGCCTACAAACATTAATTGCTGTCACATCGGTAGCATCAACTCATCCATTGCGCATCCACGCGAAATATTTAAGACTGCTATACTCTCCAATTCAGCCCGCATCATGGTTGGTCACACGCACCCAAGCGGGAACCCTGAACCATCTGAAGCGGATCTTGTGATGACAGCAAGATTGACTGAAGCAGGTGAAATCTTGGGCATCGATGTGCTGGACCACATCATATTAGGCGATGATGATTTCGTTTCACTTAAAACGGGCGGATACATGTAAAAAGTGGTCGGGGATAAAAATTCCGATAGATACAATCTGGTTTTTTTAAAGACACTGTGTGCCGTTTTGGGGTCCAGCGTGTCTGATGGCAAGCAAAAAGGAGGATAACGAATGGACAAATTACAGTATGTAATGGATCTGATGCACAGGGATTTCGGTTGTTCCACAAACAGTGCTGACTACGCTACTGAAAGCATTTTGCTGTTCAGAAATGAGCTGGATAGGAATCTTTTGCCGGATTTTTTCGATGAAATCAATATCGAAAAGGAAGTTCTCGTACATTACTACGCCGTCGACGAATATATTGTATACATCATTACTGATGCAACTAACAGAGAATGGAAGCTACTGGGTGTGCTCAAAGACAATAAGCTTACTTTTCATAAAGCGTTTGTTTAAAGGAGGAGAAGACGACGGGCTTTCCGCTTTTTTTTACCTTCCAATTAACCTACGGAACTAAGACGCTAATCCTGTAAGAAAGGGTTAGCATCTTAGTTTTTTAAGCTTATCGCGTTCGTAACTTAAGAAATTTGCTATTCCTTACGGGTCTGTCATAGTCTTTTAGAATAGTTACAAAATGAGGAATAATCTGCAGTGGGAACAAGCCATTTACGCAAAATTGTTAATGCTGTCAACGAAGTCTATCCAGTGTTTGCGTATAGAGTTCAATAACCTCTTTACGACTAATTTGACTTTTCTTATCTTTGTACCAAAAAACAGATTGAATCGTGATGCCCATAATAATCTGTCCTTTATAACTTAGTTGCAGAGGCAGTTCCTTGTCAGTGTCCTCTTTTTTTACGTAATTGTTTAACATACTCTTTCCGTATTCCCGTACACTTTCAAGTTCAAAGATGCTGTTCCCATTCGTTTGAATACTGAAAATGAGGTGTAAGAGATTGTCGAATTGATCCAAAAGCTGCTCGAAAACAACAATGAAAAAATCAACACCTTCATCGTTTGACTTTTGAATGGCAAAATCAAATATTTTATTCATCTTGTGTTTAATGAAAAAAGTTATGAAGTCATATTTATCCAAGAAATGCTTGTAGAAAGTGGGGCGACGAATCATGGCAGCATCACATATTTCGGTTACGGATATACTCTCAAATTCTTTTTCTAGTAGTAAGCGTTCAAATGCTTCAACTAGGGCTTTATACGTCTTTTGAACCCTTAAATCTAATTGCTCCATCCTGGGTTTCCTCCTTAAGGAAAACTATCAATTATCAAAAGAATGTAAGTTAAGTATCAAATACCAATTATATGTATCTTGTTCTGCTTTTCGATATTAGTATAATAGAAATTGTAACAAATGTAAATAAAGAAACGAATGTAATTTATCTTACATAAGCAAATTAAAAGAAAGGCAGTGACACTATGTCAGTTATCGAAGTAAGACACGTAACCAAAGATTATGGGCATGGACGGGGAATATTCGATGTTTCCTTTGAGATAGCAGAAGGAGAAGTCTTTGGCTTTCTTGGGCCTAACGGTGCCGGGAAGACCACTACTATCCGCCACTTGATGGGATTTTCCAAGCCTCAAGAAGGGGAACTATATATCAATGGTAAAGACTGTTGGAAATCAGCAGCTATCATTAAACATGATGTTGGGTACTTACCTGGAGAGTTGGCCTTTCCGAAGGGGATGACCGGAGAGGGCTTTATCAAATTCATGGCTGAAGAAAGACAAATCAGCGATATGTCCCGAACAGATTATCTGAAGGAAATGTTTGAATTGGATTCAGCAATGGAAATTGAAGCAATGAGTCTTGGCTCTAAACGAAAGCTGGCATTAGTGACAGCCTTCATGCATAATCCCAAGGTATTAATTCTGGATGAGCCAACCTCAGGATTGGACCCGGTCATGCAAGAACGTTTCATTCAATTTATTTTGGAAGAAAAAAAAGAAGGAAAGACCATTCTGCTCTCTAGCCACATCTTCAGTGAAGTGGATGCAACGTGTGACCGGATTGCCATCATCAAGGATGGAGTGGTTGTCTCAACTATTGAAGCAGCCAAACTTAAACATAATACAAACAAAACTTTCAAAATAGAGTTTGCGACAGAAAAAGATTACCAACAGTTCCTAGCCCGAACGAAATTTAAAATTCCGGTCGAACGGCCCGATCAGAATCAAGTTAAGTTAAATCTGACAGATGAGACGATGCAACGGTTGTTTACTGAACTAAGTGAAGTAAGTATTCGTTTTATCTCAGAAATTAAATTTACACTGGAAGATTACTTTATGGACTTCTATGATCGTAAGAAATCTATAGCAGCCGGAGAGGAGAACCTAGAACATGGCGTACATTGAAATTAAGCATCTGACAAAGGACTATGGAAAGAAACGCGGTATTTTCGATATGTCATTAGAAGTTGAAAAAGGTGAGATATATGGTTTTGTTGGTGTAAACGGTGCAGGCAAGACCACGACGATCCGACACATGATGGGCTTTTTAACACCGGATGAAGGAACGGTCACCATTAATGGGCTTGATGCGAACAAAAGTAGTGCAGAGGTAAAGCGCTATGTATCGTATATACCTGGTGAAATTAATTTTCCAGGTAATTCGACCGGAGAGGATTTTATCAAAAATCAGATTTATTTATCAGGTCGAGGTGATTGGGAATATGCAGAGAATGTTATTGACCAGCTCCAATTAGACGCGAAAGCGAATGTCCGAGCCATGAGCAAAGGAATGAAGCAGAAAACCGCTATCGTCTCAGCTTTTGCCTCTGATGCCGATATTTTGATAATGGACGAGCCAACGACAGGACTGGATCCTTTGATGCGGGATATCTTTATCGAGCTATTGAAAGAAGAAAAAGCCAAAGGGAAAACCATTTTTATGTCCAGTCATATTTTCCAAGAAGTGGAAGAGGTCTGTGACCGCGTCGCAATCATTCGTGATGGGATGATCATTGATGTGATTGATATGAAGGACATCCGCTATAACAAGATGAAAACTTATAAAATGGAGTTTAAATCGATTGAAGATTTCGAGCACTTCCGCAGTCTCGGTTATGACCTACATCGGGTTAAGGTGGACGACCTGCAATTAAACATCATGATTCATGATCAAGATATTAATCGTTTGATCCAAGATTTAAAGAATTTTAACTTAGTGTATTTCAAGGAAATTAAAGTCACATTCGAAGATTATGTCACGCAAGTGTTCAAGGGGGAAAAATAACATGTTCTCAAAACCAATTTTTAAGCAAAGTATTCAAGCCAATTGGAAGCTCTGGGTTATTATTACTTTCGTTGCAGCGATGATCCTATCGGCCTTTACGGTAACTTTTGATGCAGAAGGCTTTGCGGCAATCGCATCTGCTGCTGAAGGGACAAGATTTTCTAATATCTTATCAACGATGACAAGCTTATTGGGAAGTCTGGAAAACTTCTATAAACTGATTGCCGTTATCCTGGGAATTGTCTACGTCGTGTTCACCGCAAACAACCTGGTGGTTAATGAAGTGGATTCTGGCTCAATGGCCTATACCTTATCCACTCCGATTAAACGGTCCAGTGTTATTTTTACTAAATCGATCTTTTTGGTCCTTTCCATTGTTTTGATGTATGGAATCATTGGATCCACCGGTCTGGTTGCAGCCCAACTTAAGTATCAAAACGTCACCGGCTATACCATTACCGATGATGTGCGGGCAGCCGCTGAGGCATTGAATCAAGATGAGGGCTATATATCCGAGCGTATGTATCTAATTTTGGAAAACGATCATGCCATGCGGGAAGCAGCTGCAGTCAGAAATATGGATACCGAAGCCTATACGATCTATCTTGAGAGTGTCATCAATGACCGCTCCTATGAGGAAGCCGCAGCAGTCATCACCGATGAACGCTGGGATATCTACAAAGATGATGAAGACATGGAAGACGAAGATATTGAAATCACTGCGGAGGAATTGGCCGCCGACCCCACCATGCTTCTGTTAAGTAACGATGCCCTTGTTACTGGCGCAAAAGTAACAGGCTTGTCAGTGAATGAATACCAACAATTTATCAATAATGAAATAGTTTCACTTGAACAGGAAACTGAAGTCGCCGTTAAAGAGGAAAAAACACCAAATGAAGAGGGTACAGAAGCGACTGCACAACCGGCTACACAACCGACTGTCATGGTATCCGAAGATAATGCCGATATCTTAATGCAATTAGTGATTGAGTCTTCAGCGAAAGCTTTGAATATGGAGACTGATCAAGTTGCGGATAAGATTGCCTTGATTAAAGATCCAGTGGCACTAGAAGCGGCGATGGTAGCAACGGATTTAACCGAGCAACAAATCATTACAATGGCTAATAATGGCATGGTCAGCTCTGCCAAAGCGGTCGATGAAGCGTTGGAATTTGATGCTGAAGCGTATATTTGGTTAAGTGTCGGACTTTTGTTGTTGATATTGGCTCTTAGTTCGATTTCCTTTTTTGCATCAACGCTATTCAACCGTACAGGTTTAGCTTTAGCTATTGGTGGCGGAATTCCATTTACATTCTTTATTATTACCATGGTACAACAATTGATGGATACATCAGAAAATCTCGAGTATCTGACTATAACGACTCTATTTGATACTGAAGCAATTCTAACAGGTGGAGATTTTGGTTGGGGATTGGTGGCTTTAGGAGGCATTACCTTCGTCTTGTATGCAGCCTCTAATGTCATTTTTACCAAGAAAGATTTGCCACTATAGAAAGACTGGTCATGTACATAATTATGAAAATAAAATCAAGTTATTAAGTATGAGATTAAATGAATGCAGAGATATTTTGAGTATTCAGAGCATTATTCGTGAAGTGGTTCGGGGCTGCCTTTTGGAGCACGCCTGCGAAGCAAACATTCGTATATATCAGAGAGGCTGGGACGTTTGTCCCAGCCTCTTGGCTATTTAATGATTGTTATCCCAGTCATCGATTTATAGCAGTAGTCATAAAAAATACAAATTTCGGTAAAGTTTTGAGTAACAGATCATTTTTGTATTGGTATGAACTATTCAGGGATAAATAGATAGTTTTAAATATATTTTGCTAATATAGAAACAATAAAAAAGAGTGCTTTTATGATAATTGGTCAACTACTCACGTCGGAAGGAACAAGAGCGGGGTGGCGCTACTCCGAGAACATAAAAAAAGGCCCTAGAAAATGTAATGTGTCCGTACATTCTCTAGGAATTTTCACTTTATTTTTTTCTAACAGAACAACCGTGAACACGAAATAATTGTTCACCTAGATATTTGGGTCTTCTACGTTGGCCATTTACTTCTTTCCGACATAAATTCCATAACCAAAATATTTAAATGCAGCGAAAATATTGCGGGGCATACTAAGTGTCTTCCTGGCCCATCGCCTGCACTCCGGGCTTGTGAACAGCAATCTCACAAATCTGTACCAGGCACCAAAATACTCCCTGAGTTCCAGCCCCCTGAATTCGTAGCCCCACTGTTCCAAAGCCCGCACCTTATAGCTCTTCATTGTAACTTCTTTCAACCCCGTTCTTTTCCATATGCCATGCCATTCATCCGGAGTCAAGAAAACAGCTCCCAACACGTCGAAGATATACTTGGCCAAACTAGACGGGGGCGTCTTGATCCAAGAGCATTCATTGAATCCGACATAGCCCTGCGATTTCGTCACCCGCACTAGCTCACTTAAGGCACGTGACTTATCCTCAATGAAGGCCAGTACGGATTCCCCAATTACAGCATCGAAAGTGGATTCTTCAAAGGGCAGTTCCAGCGCATCCGCTATTTGAAACGCGACTTTCTCCTCTAGGCCTTCTTCAATCGCCCTTTCCCTCGCCTGTTCCACCATCTATCTGATTTCTGCTTTTTTTATATTTCGGGCTACCTTGAAAAAAATAGTCAACGATCTATACTTATATTAATAGACTAACCGATTTGGTCAATGGGAGGAAGTATGAATAATAAATTTTATCAGTTAGAATCACAAAAGCAGATGGATATAATTAATGCAGGCATTGAATATTTTGCAAGATTTGAATACAAAAAAGCATCTACAGAAGATATAGCGAAAAGCGCGGGGACACCCAATATATAAATTGAGTTAAATTGTATTCGTTTTTCCTCCTATAGGCGTATACTAAAGAAAACACTTGAGGAGTGGGGAACATGGAAACAGAACGCCAAATCCGTGAATTGGAAAAAGCGATGAATACGACAGACAACCGCCGGTTGTACGAGCGTTTCCTGGCAGTCAAGTTGGTTCTTGAAGGCCACACCCGGAAAGAAGCCGGGCACACCATCGGCCGCGACGAGCATACTGTCAGCCACTATGTGAAAAATTACTGCCATAATGGAATCCAAGGTTTAGTCTCCAAAAAACAAAGCGGACGACCTTCACGGCTGACAGATGAACAGGAAGCGGGACTGGTCCAAATCGTCGCCTACCACACTCCGGAGGAAGTAGGTTTCAAATCCCGTGCCAATTGGACATTGGCGATTGTGTGTGACCTGATTCTCCGGGAATGGAGTTATGGATATACGCAAAAAGGCGTGGCGGACCTCCTTCACCGGCTAGGACTAAGCTGGACCCGTCCGACGTATACCCTCAAAAAAGCGGATTCCAAGAAACAACAGGTATTTTTGGAAGAAACCTTCCCGAGCCTAAAAAAAAATTGCTGAATAGCGATATTGACCACCTCCTATTCGAGGACGAAACCATGATCCGGGATTACCAAGCCATTGGCTGCACCTGGTTTCTCCGCGGCCACCAGCGGAAAATCCCCACTTACGGACAACACAAAGGGGTGAAATTGATCGGCACCTTGGATTATGAAACCGGTCGGATCATTTGTACGGAAGAAGGGGCATACGACGCAGCGGCCTTCCTCCGTTTTTTGGAGCGGACGTTGCGGGAATACCCCACCGGAAAAATCGTGATGGTATTGGATAATGCCCGTATCCACCACGCCAAGCTGATCCAGCCTTTTCTTAAAGAAAACGCTGGATCAGCTTGGCACTCATCTTCCTCCCTCCCTACAGCCCTCAGTTGAACCTAATGGAAGGCGTATGGAAGTGGCTCAAGGAATCGGTCATCAACAATGTTTTTTTGACCACGTCCAGAAAATCAAACAGGCGGTCCGCGGTTTCTTAGCCGATGTAAACGAGCGTCCCCTTGAGGTGATTGACCGACTGTGCGTGCGGATGTAAAGTATTTAATTCAACCTATATATAATAATTTTAATTATAACATAAACTTCCGGTTGTTTATAAAGCGCTATCAGCATCAAGTAGAATTGGCTCTTACGCAAATTTGGTGGAGAGTACTTGAATCCTTTTCGCAGTATAATAAAAGTAATAAAAGTAATAAAAGTGAAAAGGGGGCGTTTGTGATGAAATTGGGATTATGGTCATCTCCCGAAGATGCTTTTTTGGAATTTGTTTATGCTAACGAAAGTGTGTCCCATAGGAAGATTTTATTATTGAATTGTACTTTGATGGAGTCATCTAATATAGAGAAGATTATAACGAAAAAAAACAAGCTATTCAAACGCACCATGCATTTTGATAGCTTGTTTTTTTCATGTCTCCTTTTATTCCATTATTGTGCCGACAGCATATACGCATCGGTTATCAGCGTGGCTTCGGTCATGTAGATGTCCATCAGTTTCCCTGCCCATACTTCGTATTCCTCGTAGACGCCGGAGCCACTCTTGAAGTAAACGTTGGCCATCTCGCCGACTCCATCATTTGAAATTTTCGCCAGTTCACCAATCTTATCGTTCGACAGTTGGGCCAACCCTTCCAGCCCACCCGTGTTGGAAGGGTATTCCGCGTTGTACTCCTCTGTCAAGCGGAGCGCGGCTTCCTGCATCAGGACCGTGTACTCATCCAAGATAGCCTGGTATTGCTCGTCGGGCGTCAGGGTAGCGATGGCCGGAGCGGCCGCCTCAACCGGTTTGGTCGATTCTACGGATTCTATGGATTCGGCAGCCTCGGCTGGCTTGGAAACTACTTGCTCCGTAGCTACGGCCGGGTTCGCAGTTTCCGGAGTGGCCTCATCCTCGCCTCCCATGGTGCTTAAGGTATACAAAAGAAACAGGATGACCCAGAACCATACCTTCTTGTAAAAGGGTTTCTTCAGCTTTGCCCACTTCACCTCGTTGCCTTGCTCGTCAAATAATCTCTTCTTTGCCATGTGTCTTGCTCCTTTCTCCTATTGTTCTCTATCATTATAACCAAGTGGTTCCTGTGAGCAGTATTCTCGTCCGCGGAGATAGCGGGTTCGCTACTCCGGAACTTTACAATCTCTGCGAAGCTTATGATAGTTTCTTTGTGATCCGTTTAAAAGCAAACCGCAATCTTTCGAAACTGGCGGAGAGCTTTATTCAGATTGACGACAACCATCCTTGGGATAAAAAAGAAGACGTTTATTCTTCAACATCCTACCAAGAAAAAAACGCCGTGTTTGAATCAAATTGACACGCGAAGCAAATGAGTTTCTAATCCGACATGAATACATCATCATCAACTACTCAAATAATATCTCTGCGAAAACAGTCTTTCGGACTTACTGCAAATGCGGCCCAATGGAAAATTTCATCATAGAGGCGAAGAATGGCTTCTATTTGGATAAGACCGATAGCTTCTCATTTTTAGAAATCCGCGCCCGCATGATGGGTTGCCTGTTGCTTACAAGATGGTTATCTTTATGCATACACTTTGTTTTACAAGCAGATTGCCCAACATACAGGTGGACACAATCCGATTGCACCTCTTTAAGGTCGCAGACAAACTAATTCGAACAGGACTTAGACTACTGCTGAAACTCAGCTCTTATAATGTCCATCTAGAACTGTTTTATAAAGTCCTTGGAAATATCCAGCAACTCTACTGGCAAATGAAATGGCCCGAATTTAAAATCGGATTTCTTTTCAAGGATTGATTGCGTCCAAATTTGGCTGAATGGCCATGCTTAAACTAAGCACTTAAGATTTCTAAAGCAGATGGAATGTGAAACGTAAAAAAAGTACTGATTTCATTAAAATTTTCAACAATGGATCATTTTTTGTATAGTTATTAATTATTCAGGTAGCTATAATAATTTTAATTATAACATAAATTTTCGATATTTATAAAGCGCTTTCACAAAAATGTGGTCATGTCCATGTACCATTGGGCTATTCTTTTTGGCAAAATCACAACAAGTTGATTAAATTCACCGGTGTTGAGATAATGAAGCGAAATGAACTTACTTCAACGTACTGATAAAAAAGATTGGGTAAAAGTTTGAGGGGGTGGTGGGCTATGTCTAACATAATCGAACAGGTAAGGCAGGAACTAATCAACAATTCAGACGAAACGACAAAGGAAAGTGGCAAAAGATTTTTTAAAGAAGAAGTAAGGTTCTATGGCGTAAAAACGATGACAGTCTCGAAAATTTCCAAAGAGGCATTTAAAAGCATCAAGAAGCTTTCCAAAAAAGAAATATTTGGTTTATGCGAACAACTGTGGATTTCCGGAATGATGGAGGAAGCTTTCATTGCCTGCAATTGGGCATATGCAATAAAAAAGCAGTACACTGAAGATGATTTTCCTCTGTTTGAAAAATGGGTAAATGAATATGTGACCAACTGGGCAACTTGTGATACTTTCTGTAACCACACTGTTGGAACATTTTTGGAAATGTATCCGTTGTATATAGAAAAATTAAAAGATTGGACGAGATCCCCAAATAGATGGCTTAGGCGGGCGTCAGCTGTATCGCTTATCATACCAGCCAAAAAGGATTTATTTAAAGATGATATATTTGAAATTGCCGACAGCTTATTGTTGGATAAGGATGATTTAGTGCAAAAAGGGTATGGCTGGATGCTGAAGTCTTTATGCACCAAATATGAAGATGAGGTATACCAGTATGTATTAAGCAAGCGGGACACAATGCCTAGAACTGCATTAAGGTATGCTATTGAAAAAATGCCAAAGCCAATGAAGCAAGAGGCCATGAAAAGAGAGAAGAAAAAGTGAGTAAGAGTCAGCATTCTCACTTTCAAAGCTTTTGTAATCTACATTTATGTGCTGCAAAAAGCAGGGGCTTTTTGAGGAGCAGAGTATCATTATAGTTCAGTTGGCGGTTCAATAATTAAGAGGTGAAATAAGATGGATAACCAATTCGATCCCAACAACAAAATCATTCAACTGCTTCTTCAGGGGATGGGCATGGAAGACAGCGGCAAACCTGAAGAGGCAAGCCTGCTGTTTTCTAAGGCCTGGAGTGAAGCGACAGCCGATTTTGAAAAATTCATTGCAGCTTATTATGTGGCCCGGCATCAAAAAAATGTATCAGACAAATTAAAATGGTTCGAAACCTCTTTGCAGTTTGCGCTAAAAGTGAATGACGAGGCGGTTAAGAGCGCTTTCCCATCGTTGTATTTGAACATCGCGAAATGCTATGAGGCGTTATCCGATCCGGACAAGGCAAAAAAGTATGTTGCATTATCGCATTCGTATAAGGGTACGCCTTCTGATCCAGGTCCTTTTTTTCATGGGACAAGAGCAGATCTGCAGGTCGGCGAGCTGCTGACAGCAAAAGGAGAATCGAATTACAAATCCGGACTTAAAATGAACCACATTTATTTCACGGCTGTGATCAGTGGGGCGGGACTTGCGGCCGCATTGGCGAAAGGTGATGGATCGGAACGGATTTATATTGTGGAGCCGACAGGGGATTTCGAAAATGACCCAAATGTTACAGACAAGAAATTTCCAGGGAATCTGACCCGTTCCTACCGTTCGCAAGCACCTTTAAAGATTGTCGGCGAAGCAACGGAGTGGTTGCGACAGACGCCTGAGGACCTTCGTCGGTGGCAAGAAAAATTGGCCGATAATAAAGGCGAAATCATTAATTGAGTACGCAACTTTTGCCGCGTAAATATGGAGCGTTTTCCGCCATGTCCTGATTTAGGGAGGGCCCCTGATAGTTTTTTGTGGGCAGAAATGTTAAAATCTGATTAGTAGTAAGTGTTTGTGCATGAAAATACGGGAGGGATTTTGGAATGGAAAACGAAAAGAACAAAAAAGATTTACGCATCAACAGCTTCGTTTATGATGGAGTCGTGAAATCGCCGAACCGTGCGATGTTGCGTGCGACAGGCATGCATGACGAAGACTTTAAAAAGCCGATGGTAGGGGTAATCAGCACTTGGGCTGAGAACACGCCTTGTAATATACATTTGAACGACTTGGCTGCAATCGCAAAAGACGGCATCAAGAAGCAACGCGGTTGGCCGATCCAGTTTACGACAGTGACCGTTTCAGATGGTATCGCCATGGGTACGCCGGGTATGAACTATTCATTGCCTTCGCGCGATCTGATTGCCGATTCGATCGAAGTTGCGGTGGGCGGCCAGAATCTGGACGCATTCATCAGCATCGGTGGCTGTGACAAGAATATGCCGGGCTCGGTCATCGCGATGGCAAATGCGAACATTCCATCCATTTTTGTTTATGGGGGTACAATCGCACCGGGGCAAGATGAAGATGGCAACGACATCGATCTCGTATCCGTTTTTGAAGCCATCGGAAAGTGGAACAACGGTGAAATGACGGAAGAAGAAGTTCGGGCAATCGAATGCAACGCCTGTCCTGGACCAGGGGCTTGCGGAGGGATGTATACAGCCAACACGATGGCATCGGCAATCGAAACGATGGGGCTGAGTTTGCCGGGATCATCGTCAAATCCTGCAGCAACCGGTGATAAATTGAAGGATGTTTTCGAAGCAGGCGAAGCCATCATCGGCTTGATCGAAAAAAATATCCGACCGCGCGACATCATCACGCGCAAAGCTCTGGAAAATGCCGTAGTGATCACGATGGCATTGGGCGGATCGACGAACGCCATTTTGCATCTGTTGGCGATCGCCCATGCCGCTGAGGTGGACTTTGCGATCGAAGACTTCAATGAAATCCAAAAACGGGTACCGCATTTGGCTGACCTGAAACCTTCGGGAAAATATGTCTTCCAAGATCTATACAATGTCGGCGGGGTGCCTGCCGTTCAAAAATACCTGCTTGACAACGGTTTGCTACACGGCGATTGTTTGACCGTAACCGGAAAGACACTGGCGGAAAATCTTGAAAATGTGGCACCTTTGGCAGAAGGCCAGGACGTGATCATGTCGCTTGAGAATCCGAAACGCAAAGATGGTCCGCTGATTGTCCTGAAAGGCAATCTTGCCCCGGATGGCGCTGTTGTAAAAGTTTCCGGACTGAAGCAACGACGCCATGAAGGACCTGCGAAGGTGTTCAACACCGAAGAAGCAGCCATCGAAGCGACCCTGAACGGAGAAATCGTGGACGGCGATGTGGTGGTTGTCCGCTTTGTCGGGCCGAAGGGTGGACCGGGAATGCCGGAAATGCTCTCCTTATCAAGCATCATTTCAGGAAAAGGCATCAAAGTATGTCTGATTACCGATGGTCGTTTTTCCGGCGGTTCCCACGGTTTCGTGGTGGGACATATCGCACCGGAGGCACAAGACGGTGGACCGATCGCGTTATTGGAAACGGATGATACGGTCATCATCGATCAGGATACGCGTGAGTTGACGATGAAAGTATCTGATGAAGAATTGGCTAAACGACGCGAAAAACTGGTGTTGCCGCCTTTGAAGTCGCGCGGTGTCCTGGGCAAATACGCACACATCGTATCCTCTGCATCGAAAGGTGCCGTAACCGACTTCTTCAACCGCAACCCATTTGAGGAAAAATAAAGGAGGGTGCCGAATAGTGGAAAAGGGCATCATGTATACGGGTCTGGCGAGCCAGTATAAGGAAGAACTGGAAGAAAAACTGATGAACGTTATGGATACCGAAATCGGTCTTGATATCGTCAATCTCGGATTGATTTATGGCATCGATTTAGATGATGAAGGGGTTTGCAACATCCGCCTAACATTCACGGGCGCCGGCTGTTCTTGCTCGGAGCATATTTTGAAGGGGGTCCATGAGCAGCTGGATCCGCTGGGGTTCATCACAGAGGTCAAAATCAAAATCGTCTGGAGTCCGGCCTGGGTTCTGGATCGCATCACCCGCTACGGCCGCATTTCGCTTGGAATCAATCCAGGCAGATAAGCAAAAGGATCGAAACAAAGTGTATCAAAAACACTTTGTTCCGATCCTTTTTTTGAATGAACGCAAGCATGGAAAAAATGAGGAATGAAAGGAGATATGCTACAATTTAAGTAAGCATATACAACGATCAGAACCAAATGAAGTTGAACAGATTTCCAGGAACAAAAGTGAACACTTTCAAGCACAGCAAAAAATATGCCAGGCAAAGGAGTAAGGGTCATGCTAAAACTTATGAGAAGAGTTCCCGGAGGAACTTTATTGATCCCGATGTTTTTAAGTGCGCTGTTGAACACGGCTTTTCCGGAAGGGCTTTATGTAGGTTCGATTAGCCAAGCTTTTTTCTCCGCTCAGGGAACCAACTATATTGTAGGATTTTTATGTTTTGTCTCAGCTATGGGTTTGGATGTTAAAAGCTTGGCTCAAATAATGAAAAAACAAGGCATGTTACTGGTGATCAAATTTATGATAGCGTATGTCTTGGGATTCCTGATGATCAAGTATTTGGGTGGGGGAACGATTCTCGGACTTTCGTCTTTGGCGATCATTGTCGTTCTTACCAGTACAAATCCAGCGTTGTATATGGCTCTGGTTAAAGACTTGTCAGAAAAAGACGATGCATTGGCATTTGGTTTAGCGGGTGTGTTTTGTGTGCCTGCTGTCCCTCTGTTGGTTTATTCCTTATCAAGCGGTACTGATATAGTCTGGACGCCGATTATCTCAGTTGTGATTCCTCTGTTGGCGGGGATGATCATCGGGAATTTGGATCATGAATTCAGAGATTTTTGCTTGCCGGCTATCGGCATCATCATGCCCTTTTTTGGATGGGTTTTAGGAGACAGCATCAATCTGTTTCAGGCGGCAAAAGCTGGGCTGGCGGGGATTATCTTAAGCGTCCTATTTTATATCATCCTCTTGCCGACTTTATATTTTACGGAAACGAAGCTGTTGAAAGCGAATGGACTATCCGCGATTGCGTTGACCTCTGTAGCCGGCGTGTCTTTAGCGGCCCCAAGTGTTATTGCACAAGCCTACCCTGAACTTGAACCGATTGTACCCTTGGTCGTATCTCAAATCGCGATGGCAGTGGTAATCACAAGTGTTCTGACACCGATGATCGCAAATAAAATTGCAAAGAAAAAGAATCTCGTCAAGCATTAGAAAGGGGCAGGAAGCATGAATAAATACTATGAAAGAGCCTATGCGCTGGAAGAGCAACTTGTAAAGGACAGAAGGACACTTCACCAAAACCCAGAAATAGGCATGGAGTTGCCCAATACAAGAGCCTACGTCAGGAACAGATTGGAAGAGATCGGGTTGGAAGTCAAAGAAGTGGGGAAGATGGGGCTGAGTGCCGTCATAGAAGGGGAGAAACCTGGCAAAACGATTCTTCTTCGTGCTGACATGGATGCCCTTCCGATGAAGGAAATGAATGAGCTGGAGTACAAAGCGACGAACAATATGGCGCACACGTGCGGACATGATTTGCACACCGCTATGCTGGTGACTGCTGCACAAATATTGCTTGAAAATAAAGCGGACATTCACGGTAGGGTCAAGCTTATGTTCCAACCAGGCGAGGAGATATTTGCTGGAGCGAAAGATATGATTGAAGCCGGCATTTTAGAAAATCCCAAGCCGGATGTGGCGTTTGCTATGCATACGGGATTAAATCAAGGTGTCGGAAGTTTTGAGTATTATAAGGGACATACAAGCACCTCTTGTGACAATTTTAAGATCACAATTACGGGAAAGGGTGCCCACGGAGCGTATCCACATACTTCCATAGACCCTATCAATGCAGGCGTGATCATTTATCAAGAGTTTGGTGAACTGATCTCAAGAGAAGTGAGTCCGTTGTCTGTAGCTACCTTAACATTCGGAATGTTCTCGGGAGGATCGAACAGCAACATCATTCCTGAAGTTGTAGAGATGCAAGGAACATTACGCACCTACGATGATGAAGTGCGGGAGTATGTAAAAGGGAGAATAACGGATATTCTGGCGGGAATAGAGAAAACGACAAGGACAAAAATAGACTTTGAAATATTTGCGAGTGTGCCATCTTTATACAATGATCCTGACTTGACCGAAGAAATTGCGGAAATTTTGGAAACCGGGAATCCTGCCTTTAAAGGCTATCCGGATTTGAGGATCATGGCTTCTGAAGATATGGCTGTTGTGTCCAGGCATTTGCCGACAACCTATATCATGCTTAATTGTAAAGTTGAAGGAAATAACTTCTCGCACCATAATCCGGGTGTGTTATTTGATGAAGCGGCTCTTCCGATCGGAGCGAGTTCTTTTGCGACTGTGGCTATCGAGTGGTTAAAAAAGCACAGTGACTAACGATGCTGTCAGTAACTTAAGGCTAGTGACAAATATGCGGCAGGAGGAATAATGCTCAGCGTGGTGGCCAAAAATGTCGAATAGGTGAGGTGGATTCGATAGTTTGACACCAGATTGGACCGAAATTGTCGAATGCTGAGAAACTTTCGACAATTTGACATCCTGCTGGATCGAAATTGTCGAATATCTGAGGAACATTCAACAATTTGGCCCCGCAGTCAAAAAAAAGCGAGAATGCATCAGGCATCCTCGCTTTTTTTACAGTTGTCAACTTGCTTAAGTGAATGGCATCGCTTGGTATCAAAAATGAAACAAGCGATCGATAGGTCATGTTTTTTTACCGGAGAACGGGCGCCATCAAAACTTTGCCTGTTCCACGATAGACATTGACCAAACCTTCGCCGGATGCGGCTGAACCCAGAAGTGTCTGGCCTGATCTTGATACTGTAAATTCCAGGCTGCCGGACCAAGCAATCGCCATATTCCCATCAATCTTCAATTCATCATTTTCCAATTCTATTTCTATCAGTTCTTCTCTCGGTACATACGATTCAAGTGCGACAATCCCGCCGCCAGAAAGACCCAGGTTAAAAAGACCTTCTCCGCCCATCGCAGCAGAAGAAAGGTTGGACTTCATAACTGCTTTGTGGTTCAATTCCGAATCGCAAGCCAAAAACAATCCGTCCTCGATCACGATTGAGCCATTCCAGTCATCGACATCGATCAGTAAAATATGCTTGTAAGTTGGCTCCAATACGAGTTTTCCCGTTCCGGTGTACTCGGGCTTGATTGCCGATTCATTCGTGACTTTCCCTCGAAGCGCTTTTCCCAAAAAATCGCCCACGCCTTTAAGCCCGGTTGTAGCACTGACATTTCCCACCATCCACTGCATCGCTCCTGACTGAACGTTGATGTCGGAAAGGCTGACATCGCAAACCAGCTGTCTTCTTCTGACGTTCATTTCAGAAGCGTAGTAGGCAGCTTGAGCCGTCAGATGATCGACACTCAAATCTTTCAAGTATTCCACTACCTTAAATGCGCCCATCTCTTCGACAATTTTCACATCATTGTTATCTTCGAAATTTTTTATTCTGAACATATCCATTTTCCTTCTTTCTTTTGCAGAGGCAACAGCTGTGTCTGGTCAATAAAGGCTTATTCAAATTTGGTGTATCATTGTCTATCATTATAACACTATTTTGATTGTCGACCAATATTTAGATGGAAACGGCAACCGGATGGAAGAGAAACGCTTGTGTTGTCAACCGTAGAAGCAGAAAAGTCCTGACTCTCAGAGCCAAGACTTTTCATTTATTATTGCGGATAAAAGGTGATTGGTGTCACCGGTACGATTTAATATTCCAATGCCTTCAATTCTTCGATCGTAACGTCTTGCTCAACATAGCCATCAACCATGAACCCACTTAAAATTGAAAACTCTTTATAAAGGATGTCATATGCTGCTATTTCAGTATTGAAATTTTCTTCGTTCAATTGCTGGATCAATTCTTTCGTTTTGGCTTGGGTGTCGCTGTCAAGTTCCCAGCTATCCGGTCTCAGGCGGCCAACTTCGTCATACTCAGCCTTGGTACCATAAACCATATCGCGATAAATGCGGTCGATGTGCATGATCGGTGTTTCGTGGGTGCCTTTTTCGGTCATGACTTTGTAGAGACCGATACAATAAACAGGGAAGAACGGAATCACGGAGCTGGCTTTAGTGGTCACGGCAGTAGCTACCACAATCTGGGCTTTTCCGTTGATGTCAGCCAATAATCCATTGATGGTCTTCGCTTTTTCATCACAATCTGCTTTGGCAAGACCAAGGGTACCGCCACCGTAGTAAGGACGGTTCAGCTCTGTTCCCAAATAAGAATAATTGGTCGTCAGAACCCCGTCAGCCAATACATCTGCTTCCTTCAGTGCTTCCATCCATAGCTGCCAGTCTTCGCCACCCATGACTTTTACGGTGCCGGCGATTTCTTCCTCTGTTGCAGGTTCCAGCGTTTCGATGTAGAAATCCTGATTTTGCATATTGATGTTCGGACCGACCACTGGCTCACCAAGCGATTTGATTGCGGATGTGTACGTCTCTCCGGTATCGGGATCGGTTCTTCGGCCGCTTGCCAGGCTATAGACGACCAGGTCCACTTTGCCGCCAAACTCGTTCTTGATGTATGCGATGACTTCTTGCTTGCTTTCGTGGCTGAAGGCGTCCTGCACAAAGTTCTTGGCGATCAGGCCTTCTTTTTCGGCAGCCTCACGGAACGCGATATTGTTGTACCAGCCGGCTGTGCCGAGATTCCGTTCATTCTTCGGTCCTTTTTCGAAAGAAACGCCAATCGTATCTGCTCCCGCACCGAAAGCCAGGCTGATTCGGGTAGCTAAACCGTAGCTTGATGACGCACCAATGATCAAGACCTTTTTCGGACCTGCAAAGGTCCCTTTGTTTTTGACATAGTCGATTTCATTCAATACTTCCTGCTTGCATCCAAGCGGGTTTACACCAAGGGCCACATTACCCCGTATATTTTGTTTAAATTCCAACATGTTTGATTTTCCTCCATTAAAATGTCATAAGAATATAATACCAGAAAATGCTACTCAAGAATAAATTATCTGCCGAAATTTTGGGAATAAGTTAGCGACTTGTGTTTAGCAGTTAATCGCAAAAATATTAGAACCACTAAATTTAGTTAGTGGTTCTAATATTTTACTTACTGCACAAGTCCCCCCTCAAGTTACCCCTCAAGTTATATATATATTATGTTCGGGGAAATACCACTTATTGAAATTAGAGATATATTCAAAGTACATGTACCAAAAAAACAAGATAATGTAGGGAAAACAAACGATGTGAGCGAGGAATTGCCTGTTAAGGTTTCATTGAGTGAAAATCAAAAAATTGTATTAGAAAGTTTGAATACAGCAATGTCTGCAAGAGAACTGATGGAAATTTTGAATTTATCAGATATTAGTCATTTTAGAAGGAATATATTGAATCCATTGCTTTTAGAAGGGCTTATTGTTCGAACGAAGCCTGATAAACCAAAAAGTTCTAAGCAAAAATACATTAAAGCCAATTTTAGGTAAGATGTTGTTAAACAAAAGAAGGAATACACAAAAAAACTGACCTTGCACAAATCACTATCGGAAAATAAAAAAAGCCGGACACCAGCGAAAAATCTCATGGCATCCGGCTTTTTAGGTTACCAAATTCATCAAGCCTATGGTTTCACCATTCTTTGGGCTCATAGTTTAACTCTTGGAATAACTGCGCTTTTTCTTTTTTTGACAGGTAGCGCCATTGTCCCACTGGAAGGTTGTCCAACTGGATATTCATGATGCGGATTCTTTGCAATCGGTAGACGTTGTATCCCAATTCTTCGCACATGCGGCGGATTTGACGGTTGAGTCCTTGGGTTAATATGATTTTAAAATCATATTTTGATAGCTGTTCCACTTTGCAAGGCAGGGTGATCGTATCCAATATTTTGACCCCTTCTGACATCTGCTTCAAGAATTCAGGCGTGATCGGGCGGTCTACGGAAACAACGTATTCCTTCTCATGCTGGTTCTCAGAACGTAAGATTTCATTGACGATATCGCCGTCATTCGTTAGCAGGATCAAGCCCTCTGAATCTTTATCGAGGCGCCCGATATGGAAAACCCGGAAAGGGTGGTTGACCAAATCGACAATATTCCCCTTGACGCCTTTTTCGGTCGTGCTCGTGATGCCGACCGGTTTGTTCAAGGCAATGTAGACATTGTTACGGGCTACGAAAAGTTGGTTACCGTTTACGCGGACATCATCCCCCGGCTCGACTTGGCTGCCGATTGTTGCCCGCTTTCCATTGATCGTTACGCGCCCCTCAGTAATCAGCTTGTCGGCCCCTCGTCGGGAGGCTGTGCCTGCCTCACTTATAAATTTATTGATACGCATGTGGACACTTCCTTCATCCAAAATTTTTTAGATTTTGCGCCTATCGTCAATCGTAGTAAACGGCATCCAGGAACAGTCCATGGGAAGGAACGGTCATCCCAGCCTCGCTGCGGATTCCGCTCTTGAAGATGGCGTCAATGTATTCCGGTTCCATCGTCCCGGCTCCGATTTCGAGGATCGTCCCCATCATGATCCGCACCATGTTGTAGAGGAAGCCTTCCCCTGTGAACGAAAAGTGCAGCAGATTGCCTTCCTGCTGGATCGTGATGTCATTGATGATCCGGACCGTCGATTTTTTCGATTTCTTAAGTGAAGAGAACCCGAGGAAATCATGCTTCCCGACAAGCTTTTGGCAAGCCTCGTTCATTCTATCGACATCAAGCTGGCCAGGGTAATGGTAGCTGTAATGGCGCTCAAATGCGGAAGGCACGACATTGTTCCAGACATGGTAGCTGTATGTCTTTCCGGCTGCATGATAGCGGGCATGGAACCTTTCCGGAACTTCTTCCAGCTCTTTGACGACAATGTCGCGCGGAAGATAACGGATCAGATGATCCTGCATCGCCTTCAAATCCATTTTGGATGTCGTCTTGAAATTGGCGACTTGCCCCCGTGCGTGGGTGCCGGCATCGGTGCGGCCCGAGCCGATGATTTCGATCTCTTCTCCTGTCATTGCTGACAGGATATTCTCTATTTTACCTTGAATGGTTTTGTCCGAATCCCCGAGCCTTTGCCAGCCTAGGTATCTGCCGCCATCATACTCGATCGTCATTTTTATATTTCTCATTTTATCTCCCTTAAACATCGGATTCTGGGCATCGTTGCATGCCGTGTACTCCTGTATTATACCGAATATGATCCCGAATTGGCGTTTTTTCGTGGAATATTTAGATTTTTCAATCATATCCTATTAGCACGGCTTTTTTATCAGTCCAATATTTTTGTTCCGTATTGTTAACGTTTTTACTATTAACGACAGAACTAGTTTAAACTAAAATCAGTGACAGTCGCTTTTTTCATTGAATCAATTTTTTGTTGCTGTGTGAATTCAAAATATTAGAAAAAAGGAGGTAGGCAAGGAGCAAACGTCCATTTTCAATAGGATGGTACTATCTTCTCCGACTACGCTTTGCGTAAAAACGGAGGTCTCCTTACCGAAACGGAATATAATCTGAGCGATACAGGAGACCTGCTGCCTCAGATCACAGAGTAAGGTGAGCCTTCGATGTAATCTGCAATATGAAATCTGGAGTTGGATTGTTATGATCACCTTCTATTCAGCAGCCTAAATTCTGTTTAAAATTTTCCGAGAATCCAGTAAGAAAACCTTGTAAAAGAAAAGCAAGCAACCTGCGAAAAGGCATCGCACGTTGCTTGCTTTTCATTCTGATTTACGTTTCTGCGTAAAAATTTCTCCAAGAGAAATACCTAAAGTTACCCAAACACCAATGTTTCCTAAACCTATACCCGAAGCGGATTTCCCGCCTAAAGCGGTCAGCAAGAGCATTACGAAGAACAAATAGATTATTGACAGTATCTGCCCATTTATATTGTCTGTATTTTTGGGACGGCGGAATCGTTTTGATAGAATATATAAAAGGTACAAACTTAAGATGATCCATAAATTTAACTTTATGGGAATTAAATTAAATAGGAACGAATCAGGAAAATAGTCATTAATCATCAAAAGTGTTAAAGAAAAATAAAAAATGAAATCAATGCATTTCCAAAAATTCATAATATATTACCTCCTATCCCTACTTCCTATTTGTTTACATATTTAGTGTAAACTAGTTATACTGTTAATAGTATAAATGTTAATAATACGGAACAAAAAGGTGGGGTGTTGATGCAAATCGGAGAAGTACTAGGTGAGATTCGGAAGAACAAGAATCTGAAATCGAAAGAAGTTTACAAAGGTATACTGAGCAGGCCTGCCATATCGCGATTTGAAAAAGGTCACAGCGATACGACTGCCGAGAAATTTCTTCAGATCCTTGAGAATTTAAATCTGTCTTTGGAGGAATTCCATTTCCTGTATGATGGAAACAAAGCGAATACGGATACTATGATGATCAGCGCTTATTCAGAAGCCTACTACGCAAAGGATATACCAAGGTTGGCGGCTTTAGAGGAAGCGTCCAGAAATCATTTTGATGAAACTTCCCAAATCAAATATTTGCACCATGCGAGCATTATCCATCTGCTGAGGTGTAACCTCAGCGAGCTGCCATTCCCGCATAAAGAGTTGGCGGTCATAAAAAACTACCTTTTTCATTGTGAGACATGGCATTATTATGAATTGGTTTTGTTCACCAACGCCTTGGATTTCTTTCCGGAGGATGCAGTGGATGCTGTGTACGCTAGAGCCAAGGAGAAGATGACAGAGTTCAATCAGATGAAACGGTATAAAAACGAACTATTCTCCCTCATTTCAAATATCCTGGTGTTGCAACTGGAGAAAAATAATCTGGAGAAGAGCTTGTTCTACTATGATGATTTGGAAAAGACTGTTTCTACATCGGACAACAGGATGTATGAACATGCCATGTTGCTTTTCTTCAAGGAGTTGATCGGCATCATGCAGCAACAGGAGGATACCCAAAAGCTGACGGATATCATTCAGACATTCAAGCTTCTGGATATGGAGCGCGTGGCTAAACAGTGCGCGGGCTTACTGGAAACTGTAAGAAATAATAATGCGTGATCTGCATAGGCTCCGATTGAGGGGCACATGCAGATCACGCATTTTTCCATTCATTCATAACGTCCAAGCAACCATAGGCAATTTGTGCACTTCAGCTAAATCTATCCGATTTTTCTTATGATATTGTAATCTTATAAAATGGTAGCGCTTTATGGTGAGGCGTGGGCAGATTATTTAGTGAATACCAACATATAAGCCTAGATATCATTAGTGAACATTAAAGGAGGAATCATTCATGTCGGAAGAAAAATTGATCAAAGTGACTCCGGATGAGTTGCATGTATTGATCAAAAACAAACTCCAAGCAGCGGGTTTGCTGGAAGTCCAAGCTGCCGAGACCGCGAACCATTTGGTTTATGCGGATTTATGCGGTGTCCATTCCCACGGCGCCGTCCGGGTGGAGTATTATTCAGAACGTATCAATAAAGGCGGCATCACTCTAGAGCCTGAAATCAGATTCGAAAAAACCGGGGAAAGCTCCGGCGTATTCCATGGGGACAATGCACAAGGACAGTACGTGGCGAATTTAGCCTTGGAACCAGCCATCCAAATGGCGAAAGAATCCGGTGTGGCGGTAGTTGGCGTGTCGAGATGCGGGCATACGGGTACCTTATCCTACTATTTGCGCAAAATCGCCGAAGCAGGTTTAGCCGGCATAGCGATGACGCAGTCCGACCCGATGGCAGTGCCTTTTGGCGGTGCAGAAGTCTACTACGGGACCAATCCAATCGGTTTTGGTGCGCCAAGTGCAACCGATACGCCGCTGATTTTTGATATGGCGACCACCGTGCAAGCCTGGGGAAAAATATTGGATGCGCGCTCAAAAGGCCGTGAAATTCCAGCAGATTGGGCTGTTGATGAAAATGGAAAAGCAACAACCGATCCGCATGCGGTGAGGGGATTGATGCCCATCGCCGGTCCTAAAGGTTATGGACTGATGATGATGGTCGACATTTTTTCGGGTGTCCTGATGAACTTGCCTTTCGGAAAACACGTCAGTTCCATGTACCATGACCTGCATACCGGCCGCAATCTGGGACAACTCTACATTATCCTCGATCCAGCCCGTTTCGGGGATGCTGATACTTTCAGACAACAAATCAGCCAAACGATGGAAGAATTGAACGCCATCAAACCAACAGAAGGCTTTTCAAATGTCCGTTACCCTGGTCAAGGATCCAACGAGCGCTATGAGAGAAACAAGTCTCAAGGCGTGGAAATTCCGGAATCAATCATCGATTACTTGAAATCCGATCTGATCCATAACAACAGCTATGAAGGGTTAAGCGCCTTTGCAAATTGAGTTTTGCTTATAAAATAACATTTTTGCGCAAATATAAATCGCATGAAAGCAACGTTTGATTGTTGCGTTTCATGCGATTTTTTTCGTGTTAAGTATTGAATTTTTATTCAGTAGAACTCGATGTACACTTCATAGCCATGGGAGTTCAAAACGGAAGTGAAAAATGACTGAGCGTTCGCGTCTGCTTCTTCCAATAACCCCTGACTGACTTTTTCTTCTTCAAGTTGTTTTTTATGGGTGTTGATTTCGTCAATAACGGTCTGAGTGGGGTAGTCAGAAAAGATAGTTCCTTTGACGTCTTCGACAGTCATATGTTCAGTCTCGATGACATTATCCAGAATTTGGGATTTTGAGAGTTTGACCGACACTTTATTGGATGCTTCATCAATGTCTAGTTCCATTTTTGCTAGATCGGTCCCAGCCTTCAGATAGCCGGAATATTCAATGAGCCGGATGGCCTCTGCATATTTGAAATCAGGCAGGTCAAAAAAAGAAAAATTTTTGTCTGTCCGGCTGATGATCACATTGCTGTACTCATACTTCAATGTTGTCAATTCCGACATTTCCACCAATTGCTCCCGCAGTAGAGCCGTTTCGGAGGATTTGTTCGTTGTGGTTTCGAATAAGGGACTGGCATCAATTAAGGGAGGAACAACTATTGTAGCTATTATGACAGAAACAATCCATAAAAATACGTGTACTAGTTTTTTCTTCATGAAATTCTCCTCATTTCTACTAAACGGATAGGGAAGGCTCTTGAATTTAAAGTGATAATAAAATTCAAACATCATTTTCTGATTGGGTTTATTATCAATATTTTAACACAAATAAGACAGCCTAGGATATGATATCAGGCTGCCTTGAAAAAAGTATGGATATTTAAAACTATACTGGTTACATCGGGAAGCAGCTTCTATAGAAAAGTAATGATTTTAGAGTTGTTCAGCTTGCTATAGTTTCAATTTAATCTTGGTAGGCTTTGTCCGCTTCCGCCAACATCTGATAGACGGCTTCGTAACTTTCGCAGACATCATCCGGGACGGTGTAGTCATTCGAAACGGCGCGCAATTGGGTGAATTCTTCGTTCAAGTCGAGTTTTTCTGATCCGGCTGCTTGGGTCTTCTCGATGATTGCGTTGAACAGCCTGTGGACCTCATGGAATTCCGGGTGATTTTCTCCGTGGACGCGGGCTACGATCGGCACATATTGCTCTAGTGTTGGAAAGATGCTTTCCTTTACCTGGCTAAAGGTTGATTGATTGGACATACGGACTCCTGCTTTCTGAAGTTTGATGGTTTTATTATAGTATGGATTCACAAAAATAGACTTGATCTAAATCAACAATAACGATTATTTCAGCACCGCTTTTGTAGGGGGATCAGGCAGCACTATTTCGCCGTTTCAACCTAAATTCCGTAAAAGCTGACGTCCATGAGCAGAATTACTCTCATGCCGAAGTGATTTATTCGGGAAAAGTCTCAAAACGGGGTGCTCGACAAAATCACCTGATCAGCAAATTCCCACTTTTTCTGAAATTCCCCATTTTATTGATAGAATCAGCTATAAAGGTTGATATGAAAAGGTTTTTGACCTGTTGTTCCTGCCGGTAAGTGACAAACAATGTGAGCTTGTTCACAAAGCAGAAACCGCACGAATAAGGGGATGCAGTGTAAGAAAGCTATCGTTATAGTGTCTGTTCCGCAAGCGGAGAAGCTTTTCTGAAAGGTGCCGTTTATTTTCGGAAAATACCAACAGTATGTAACATATAGTCCCATCAGTTGTGAGTATCGGAATGACTATCTTCTTTTTTGACTATATAATTTGCTCCATAGTCAAGAACAAATCAGAAATATTCAAGCAAAGGAGATCAATTAAATGGAAATCAATATGGCGGACACGACTTTCATGTTCCTCGCAACGGTAATGGTCTTGCTGATGACCCCAGCTTTATCTTTATTTTACGGAGGGATGGTCAGGGCAAAAAATGTTCTGAGCACATCCATGCATAGTTATGCAGCTATTGTAGTTGTGGTTATATAATGGATACTTTTAGGTTATTCCTTGTCATTCGGAGGAGATAATTCAATCATCGGCGACTTTTCATTTGCGTTTCTTAAAAATGTTGGTTTCGCCCCTGTAGATTATGCTCCGACAATCCCACATCAGTTATTCATGATGTTCCAATTGGCTTTTGCAATCATTTCCGGAAGCGTTGCGGAAAGAATGAAATTCCCGGCGTACCTTGCCTTCGTGTTGCTCTGGTCAACCTTGGTCTATGACCCGATTGCGCATTGGGTATGGGGCAATGGCGGTTGGATTCGTGAAATGGGCGTTCTCGACTTCGCAGGCGGAACGGTTATTCATGTCAGCACTTGTGGCTGCGATTTTTTTCGAAAAAAGAACTAACAAAGACTCTGTCCGACCGCATAACATCCCGATGACGATGATTGGTGCCGGCTTGTTGCTGTTCGGCTGGTTCGGCTTCAATGCTGGCAGTGCGCTCAGCATGAACGGCATTGCGATGAATGCCTTCATCACAACGACTGTATCCGGAGCTGCGGCGGGATTCACCTGGCTCATGTGCGAATGGGTCCTGCACAAAAGACCGACTGCATTAGGCTTGGTCAGCGGAATCATCGCCGGGCTTGGCTCGATTACGCAAAGTGCCGGTTATGTCAGCCCCTTCTCAGCGCTGCTTATCGGGTTCGTCGGTGGGATCCTGTGTTTCTTCGCTGTCACTGAATTGAAAAAAAGATTCGGCTATGATGATGCACTCGATGCTTTTGGCTGTCATGGAGTCGGCGGAATTTGGGGTGGAATCTCAGCCGGGATTTTCGCGACATCCACAATCAATCCGGATATAACAGGCGGCTTGGTTGACGGAAATGCTGGATTGCTGATAGCTGAAATCGTCAGCATCCTTGCGGTCACTGCCTATTCAGCCGTCGTTTCTTTTGTCATTCATTCCTTGCACGGCGAAACGGCTTATGGTTCGGTCAGCGCTGCAGGTCTTGCAGTTGGTGCGCATGAACCTGTTGCCATTCCGGCCAGCCCATCCATTTCCCCGAAAAGCAGTTTGGTGCAGAAGTAGTCGCCATGGATGAAGCCGTTGTCGTGGAAAGTCACGCGACAGCAACTCTGGGCAACAAGGCGCATAAAACTGACAAAATGACCAAAGTGAAAATCTTGATCAATGAAAGCAAATTCGATCATCTGAAAAAAGCTTTGAATGGCATCGGCGTCACCGGCATGACGGTCGTGAATGTGTTCGGTTACGGTGTGCAAAAAGGGCATACAACTTATTATCGCGGCGTAGAAACCGATGCGGATCAGCTGCCTAAAGACCGGGTGGAAGTCGTGATCAGCAAAGTGCCGCTCCAAAAAGTGATTGAAGCTGCCAGAAAAGCTTTTTATACAGGGAATATCGGCGACGGGAAAATATTTATCTATGATATTGAAAATGTCATCCGCGTGAGCACCGGCGAAGAAGGCGCAAAAGCATTGGCGTACAATGGCGATGCAGAATTACTGCGTGCGACTTCCTGATTGAAGTGCCATAAAAGAATAAAGCTTTCAAAGTCAGGTCGTCTCGAAAAGAGGCGGCCTTCACTGTTCTCCGGACAAGCCGATGTGGTCGGAGCAAACGGCCTAAAACAGTAAGGCAACACCAATGGAGCGCTTACTCCCGGAGTTGATGATTAAAGTGTTGTTGTACAGAGAAGATGGTCAACAGGCACCGAATAAATTCCTGCTTTGCATATTCAGCATGCGAATTTTGCTATCAAACGTGTTCGGTTTTAGATATTATCCGATGATGTATCTTGGGTGTTAAACTATGTTTTAGCAACAATGAGATAATTTTTTGGAACACAGAAAATGTTGGAGGGATATAGATGATAAAAAAGCGAACACTTATGGCACTTTCAATGGTAAGTTTATTGACTTTAGCTGGATGCGGGAATACGGGCGTTGCAACTGATGACAACAGTTCAGCAGCGCAGACGGAATCCGAGGAAACAAAAGAAGATATTACTATTGGAACCTCACCTGGTCCTTATAGTGAATTGTTCATGGATGGTATTGTACCTATTTTGGAAGATCAAGGATACACAGTAACAGAAACGGTATTTACGGAGGTGCGCCAAGTAGATGTCGCGTTGCAAGAAGGGGCTATCGATGTGAATGTCGACCAGCATTTGGCATACATGAATAACTTCAATAAAGAGGCGAATGCTGAATTGGTTGCAATCACACCAATACCTACTGTTCCGACAGGGATACATTCTGCCACGAAAGGCTCAATTGATGAGGTTGTAGATGGAGATATAATCGCTATTCCGGATGATGCCTCCAACACGGCGAGAGCGCTCTTGGTTCTGCAAAAGGCAGGCTGGATCAAGCTTGATGAGAGTATTGAACCAATGGCTTCCACTAAAGATAACATCATTGAAAATCCATATAATCTAGAAATAGTTGAGATGAGTTCGGCACAAATCCCAAGATCATTATCGGATGTAAGTTATGGGGTAATTCCTGGCAGTATTTTATATGCAGCTGGATTGAGTTCAAATGACAGCCTATTGAATGAAGACATTTTGCCGCAGTTGGTTCTGCATGCCATTGTGGACAGCGGTAACGAAGAAACTGATTGGGCAGAAGCTATTGTTGAAGCTTATCGCTCAGATGAATTCAAAGCGCATTTGAATGAGGTCAATACAGATAACTATTGGTTCATTCCAGATGAATTGAAATAAAGCTATATATTTTGAAAATTTAAGACTTCCAGAATGTAAAGCATAGCGAGACTAAACATAAACTACTAGGAGGAAATAGAAAATGGCAAAAGTAGAAAGTTTTGAATTGGACCACAATTTGGTGAAGGCGCCTTATGTAAGAGCGGCAGGGGTTGAGCATAACGAGAAGGGCAGCACAGTACAAAAATATGATTTACGCTTCTTGCAACCAAATGAAGATGCGTTACCGACTGCTGCATTGCATACGTTAGAACACTTATTGGCAACGTACTTGCGCGATGAACTTGAAGGCATTATTGATATTTCACCGATGGGCTGTCGCACCGGATTTTACATGATCCTTTGGGATGAGCATGAAACTGAAAAAGTAGCGGCAGCGTTAGAGAAAACTTTGCAACGCGTCCTGGAAACAGAGGATGTGCCGGCAGTTTCCCCTATCTCTTGTGGAAATTATAAAGACCACTCGTTATTTTCCGCGAAAGAATATGCGAAAATCGTCTTGGAGAAAGGTATCAGCCGCGACCCATTTGAGCGAAAAGGGATCTCAGAGTTTGCTTTACAGCAGTAAAGAAATGTTTAGAGATTGAATGCATCTTGAGGAGGATTCTGCGTGATTTCGATAGATCTGTCAGGAAAAGTGGCTTTGGTTACGGGAGGGAAAACCGGAATAGGAGAAGGAATCGTCAGGCGCTTTCTGGAAGCCGGTGCTACCGTCGTTTCGGGCGATTTGGGGAACGAAAAGGAATTTGAAATTGTGTCTAATAGTTTGGCCGTTGCGCAATTGGATGTAGCGGATGAGAATTCTGTCGATCGTTGGATCAAGAATAGTCTGGAACACTTTTCAACTGTGGATATTTTAGTGAACTGCGCCGGAACTTCCACGATGGATTATGTTGTGAACAGCTCTGTTTCCGATTGGGAGAAGGTGATGGCGGTCAACGCAAAAGGGGTATTCCTCACTTCCAGACGAGTTGGGAAAATCATGCAGGAAGCTAAAAAAGGCGGCCGCATCATTCAAATTTCTTCCCAAGCGGGCAAAAATGGCTACACGGCAATGGGTGCCTACGTGGCTTCAAAACATGCTGTCCTTGGATTAACGAAAACCATGGCTAAAGAATTGGCGAGAGACAAAATCCTTGTGAATGCCGTCTGCCCGGGAATCGTGGAAACGGATATGAAGCACCGTGAAAGGGTCAAAGGTGGATTGATCAGGGGTATGACTGCCGATGAAATATATGCTGAAGATTGCTCGCAAGTACCGCTAGGGCGTACAGCACAGCCAGAAGATGTAGCGAATGTCGTTTTGTTCCTTGCGAGTCCCTTAGCCAGCTATATGACCGGCCAGGCTATCAACGTTACAGGCGGCATGACGATGAATTGAAAAGAAAAGGAGAGATATATTTGAATAATAAATGGAAAAGTTTACTGACGGCAGCGTCGCTGTTGACATTATTGGCGGGATGCGGCAGCACGGCGGATTCCGCCACGGGATCCTCAACAGAGGAGGCTGCTGCATCTGGATCCAAGGTAATCACGATCGGGTCGCAGTCATCGGATGCACAGATATGGGAATACATCGCAGAGTCTGAAGCCGCTCAAAAAGCAGGGCTAACGCTTGAGGTAAAGGACATTGATGGAGGTCCTCAACTGAACACGGCAACTGTCGATGAGGAAGTGGATGTGAATGCCTTCCAATCATGGGCTTATCTGCAATCCTTTAACGAGCAAACAGGAGCAGAATTAACGGCATTTGCGACTACTTATCTCGAACCGATGGGCGTCTATTCTGAAAAACACACGACTCTTGAAGAAATTCCTGATGGAGCCGTTGTTGCCATTGCGGACAACCCTTCAAATGCCTCGCGGGGGCTATTGTTATTGCAGGCAGCCGGTTTGCTGACGCTGACGGATGACTTTGACGCTTTGGGGACCACCGCTGATATTGTGGGAAATCCGAAAAATCTTGAGTTTGTGGAAATTGATGACACCACCGGACCACGTGTTTTGGCGGATGTCGATCTTGCTTTAATCAGTAATTCCGTTGCTCTCGAAGGCGGATTGAACGTATTGGAAGATTCATTATATTACGAGGAAGTCAGCGAGGACACCAAAAACAACATCAATATTCTGGTGACGCAAAAAGAAAATGCTGATGATTCTGATATTTTGAAATTGGCTGAGCTGTACCACAGTGAAGAAGTACAGGATTATATCGCGGAGGAGTTTGGCGGCACTAAAGTAGCCGTCCAAAAAGAAATTTCTTATTTGGAAGAATAGCATTCATAAAATGTTAGTGTTTTTCTTCTTTTTACAGAATAACATCGGGAAAAGCTAATTTTTTTCCATTCAAGAGTCAGCACCTATTGAAGGTGATGGCTCTTTTATTAATATGTAGGATAAAAAATAAAGTTCATCAAATACAAAGAAGAAATCAACTTTTCTTCAAAAAAAGAACCGAAGAAAAGTTGATTTCTTTTGACCGTTTTATTCAACAGCTATTGAAAAAACGTTAATCAGTGATAACCCAGTACTGCGAGCCATCGCTATTACGATCCATAAATCCATATTCGATAAAATAGCGACGCACGGTCACATAATCATCGTGAGCCGTTTTAATGATGTCGTTGACTTCCTTCTCAGAATATTTCTTAGTTTGATCAAAACGCTTCAAAATATGCTGCAGCACCATAATTTTGCGTTTTTCCTTGCTTGGAAAAATATCCACTGCCCCATCTAATCCGTTTTTAAAATAGGTTTGCAGTACTTTTTCCCGTTCATTTTCTTTAATGCCATAGCGTGAATCCACTATTATTTCCTCCTTGTGAATAGGGCTATCTTTCATGGGTACTCTGCCGCTGTCCAGGTTGGCCATCAGAGCAAGAAAAATTTTTGCCTGCCTTTCCTTTTCCTTCAGCTTGAATCGATGTTGCCGGATGGTCGAGATACTTCCCGATGAAGACCGCTCCAATATTTCCTTGTCGGACAGCCCTTTATGGAATAGCTGCAGCATTTCCCTTTGAATGTCAGATAATCCTGTATATTTTTTGTCTAATTGAATCAGTGTTTCGAAAACGGACCCATGCGATTGCTGTATGTGTAGGAGCATAGCCTTTTCCGCTTCATAAAGCACCTCTCCCATAGGGTAGATAATGCCCTGTTGGTAGGTTTGGCGGCAAAATAAGCAGGCGTAGCTTTTAGCATGCTGATCAAATCGATAACCGTTCTGTAATTCTGCTAGAGTGCTGTTGTCAATCATAAAACCCCATCCTCCTCCCTTTTTGTTATGTAAACGATTATACAATTCATCATCATAATTGTAAACAAAAACTAAAAACGTTTATAAAAAGGTTTCATGAGATGCGATTGATCATTTGGTGAGCACTTATTTCAAAGACTGCATAATTTTTTGTAATATCCTATATTTCTGGGATAATAAGGATGACGGAATGTTCTCTTTTTAGAAGGGGAGGAATAAGCTGATGGAATCCAAGATGCCCCCGAAGCTCAATAAACAATGGCTGAATTTTGCTGTGACAATTGCAATTTTTCTGATTGTGCTGAATTTTTTCGTTTTTCCCGGTCTTCAGGAAAATCCGGTAACGGAAGTGGATTATAAGACGTTTGTTACAATGCTTGAAGAAGGCAGTGTCGAGTCGGTTCTGGTGGAGGAAAACCGGATAGAATTCACAGCGCTGGACGATGAAGGTGAAGAGAGCACCTTCATCACCGGCAGAATGGAGGATCCACAGCTTACTGAACGACTGCTGCTTACTGAAGCAAAGTTTGAAAAAGAGATTGTTGAAGAAAGTTCGCCGATTGTTGATTTTTTCCTGATCTGGATGCTGCCATTGGCGTTATTGTATGTCTTCTGGGGATTCATGATGCGCAGGCTGCAGGGAAGAGTCGGAGGGCTCGGCGGCAGCGAAATGAAATTCGGCAAAAGCAATGTCATGGTTTATGCTGCATCTGAAACAGGAAAAACATTTGCGGACGTAGCAGGCCAGGACGAAGCGAAAGAAGCACTTTGGGAAGTGATCGATTTTCTGCACAATCCCCAAAAATACCGGGAAATCGGGGCGAAGATGCCAAAAGGGATTCTGCTTGTCGGACCTCCGGGGACCGGTAAAACGCTGCTTGCAAAAGCGGTCGCGGGAGAAGCCGGGGTTCCCTTCTTCTCTATTTCGGGATCAGAATTCATGGAGATGTTCGTCGGCGTGGGAGCTGCGAGGGTGCGGGATCTGTTCAATCAAGCGCAGGCAAAAGCCCCTTGCATCGTCTTCATTGATGAAATCGATACGATCGGCAAGAGCCGGAATGTGGCGGGCTTTACCGGAAATGATGAGCGGGACCAGACGCTCAACCAATTATTGAATGAGATGGATGGTTTTTCCTCGGAAAAAGGTGTGGTGATCCTGGCGGCAACGAACAAACCTGAAGTTCTGGACAAAGCGCTGCTGAGGCCCGGCCGGTTTGATCGGCGCATTCCGCTTGAGTTGCCGGATATTGCCGGGAGGCAAGCGATTCTGGAGGTTCATGCAAAATCCGTCAAAATGGATGGAGATGTCGATCTGAAGGAGATCGCCAGGGATACACCCGGCAGCTCCGGCGCCGATCTTGCCAATCTGATAAATGAAGGCGCTCTCCATGCCATAAAAGAAGAGCGCAGCAAGATCAATCAATCCGATTTGGAGTATGCGTTGGAAATCATATTGGCCGGATACCAGCGGAAAAATGCGATCCTCTCGAAAGAAGACAAATTGGCGATAGCGTACCATGAAATCGGCCATGCGATCGTTGCCGCAAAACAGACCGATTCCGCACCAGTCAATAAAATCAGCATCATCCCAAGGACATCCGGGGTCCTCGGCTATACGATGCAGTCGGAAGAGACAGACCAGATTCTTATGAGCCGGGAAAAGTTCCTGAACAAGATCGTCACCTACATGGGCGGACGATCTGCCGAGGAAGTCATTTTAAATACAATCACGTCCGGGGCGGAAAATGACATAGAGGCTTCAACGGCTATTGCACGGGCCATGGTCACGCGCTACGGTATGAGTGAAAAATTCGATATGATGGCCTTGGAAACGATCAATAATCCTTATCTGGGAACGGATGTAACCTCGCTCGTGTCGAATGAAACCTCCGCGAAAATTGATGATGAGGTTTTGCGCATCATCAAATTCGCCCATGAAAAAGCCAAGGAAATCATCCGGGGAAATTTACCGAAAATGCATGAACTTGCAAAATATCTGCTCGAAAAAGAAACCATGACCGGGGAGGAATTCATGGAAATGCTGATGCAAGAAGTGTGATTGATCTATGTTTGAAGCTGGTGCGCGCGTGGCTGTGAGTTGGAGCAGAAAAGGAGGACACTCATGAAAAAGAATATAGGTTTACTCATGATGATCATTTTGGGCGTGGCACTGCTGACTGGTTGTCGCTCATCAGAAACCGTGTCTATAGGTATGGTCAAACAGAGCGGGGACTGGATATACTACACAGACAATAACGAAGAAGCCCTGTATAAAATGAAAACTGACTGGACCGGAAAGACCAAGGTCGCTGATAATTTTGGGAGCGGCTATATGGTAATTCAGGGGGATACCATCTATTCCTCTGGCATGAATGGCGGTGTCAGCAAGATTCAAACAGATGGTACAGGGGCGGCTAATGTTGTGGATGTCGGCAAAGAAAGCTCGTACGGGTTCGAAGTGTCGGGAGACTGGATCTACTACAGCACTAAACCGGGAAGCATCTATAAGACAAAAACGGATGGCACTGAAAAGACCAAGATAGCTGACATCAGCTCTTTTGAGGGCGATATGAAGGTGTCAGGTGACAGCATCTATTATGTGGATGGAACAAGTTTATTCAAAATGAAGACTGACGGCACTGAGGTTATGAAACTATCAGAAAACGTAGTCATATACGCAGTCGAAGGAGACTGGATCTATTACGGCGAGAAAAATGAAAAAGGGGAATATGAGAACGTAAACAGGATGAGAACAGATGGTACCGCGCATACAAAGCTTGCGGAGGGTGTTTTTACAGCTATAGACGGTGATTCGCTCTATTACAGTAAAGACGGTTGGCTCTACAGGGCAAATCTGGATGGGACTGCAGCAGCCAAAATGAATAAAGTGAAAATGTGGAATATCTTGGACATTTACGGCGAATACATTTACTACGGCGAATATTCAGGGGCTGCTTACAGGGTCAACCTCGACGGCAGCAACAAGAAGCAGTTTGAATAGATATTCAGCGGCTATACTCTGTTGTTTCTGATAATTTCACAGGAATGACCCAAAAGAGTAAAGAGGATTGACTGAGCGGAAAACCTATAGTGACGGGTTTTCCGCTTTGACACTGACATTTCTTGTAGTTCGGAAATGAGGGAGAGGAAAATGCGGGTTTGTTTGCAATGGATGCGTAGATTGGCTGTCTCTGTGTTTTTTTCAGGGATGTTCCTTTTCGGCATGCTATCGCCAAATACCGTTGCAGTGGAATCACAAAATGCAACGCAAGAGAATTTCATTTATACAGTCAAAGCGGGCGATACCTTGTACAGAATTGCTCTCGAATACGGTGTGACCGTGCGGCAGCTTGTGGAGTTGAATGATATTGCCCAGCCGAGACTAATCCGGTTGGGTCAAAAAATCGTCATTCCGACAGCATCCGCTGTTGTTGCGGACTCCTCGCAATCACTCGGGATGAAGTATACGGTTGTATCAGGGGATACGCTCTCCGAAATCGCGCTCCGGTATGGCGTGACAGTTGATCAACTTGTAAAAACCAATCAAATCAATGATCCTAATCTGATTTACATCGGTCAGATGCTGACGCTTCCGCTTTCCTCAAGTTTTACACAACAGGAAATCCTTTCCGCGGGCGGGGGCTATGCGGTAGGACTGAAAAGGTATGGCACGGTCGTTGCTGCAGGCTGGAATGAAGCCGGGCAAGGTGATGTCGGAAATTGGACGGATATTGTTTCTGTATCAGCGGGAGCCTATCACACGGTAGGCCTGAAATCGGATGGTACAGTGTTGGCAACTGGGAGTAACCTCAGCGGAGAAAGCGCCGTTTCGGATTGGAAAGACATTGTGGCTATATCAGCCGGAATCGGCCATACGGTGGGCTTGAAGTCAGACGGAACGGTGATCGCAACCGGAAACAACGAAAATGGGGAAGGCAATGTCCAGGAGTGGACAGACATCGTTGCCGTATCCGCGGGAAATGGCTATACATTGGGGTTGAAATCGGATGGGAATATTGTCTCTACGGGAAGAAATGATCGCAACCAAATTGCGGTCTCCGGCTGGACGGATATCGTGGCTCTTTCTGCAGGGGATTCGCATGCTGTCGGTTTGAAGATGGATGGGACCGTCATTGTTGCGGGAGAAAACAGCTATGGAAAAGGGGACGTATCGGGATGGACGGATATCATCGCCGTAGCAGCAGGAGCTCATCATACAGTGGGCTTGAAGTCGGACGGCACGGTCGTTGCAACAGGATACAACCAAGAAGGGCAATGCGATGTGTCCGGTTGGAAGGATATGATAGCCATTTCCGCAGGCGGGAATACATTCGGACTGAGAAAAGACGGCACTGTCGCAGTGGCGGGAGAAAACGTTTGGAACCAGTATGATGTTTTGGAATGGACGAACATCGGGCATCATTAGATAAGGTTAAGTAGGCGGAGAAAAATTGAAATATACATTTTTGCCAAAAATAAAAATGGGCAAAGTTTCGGTAGGATCTTTCGTCACTTTATTATGCTTTTTGATCAGCGGCTTCATGTTGCTGTTTATGAGCGAGGGGTTCATTTCGTAAAATAAGCCAAAAGTGGTATATCAGAAAGTAAGCCGCAAACACATCCATTTGATGATGTGTTTGCGGCTTTTCTTATTGATAAATGATGAGCTTTTCTGCGATTTATGGCATAATGAAAATCATAAGTACCAAAAATAGCGTCAGGAAGATTCAGAAGGGAGCACCCATGAAAAATACGAAAATATTTGGAATGTCGTTTGCCAGCGTTTATCCGTTGTATATCAAGAAAGCCGAGAAAAAGGGCCGCACGAAAGAAGAAGTCGATGAAATCATTTTCTGGCTGACCGGATATGATGAGGCGACTCTGCAGCAACAGTTGGAAAACAAAGTTGATTTCGAAACTTTTTTTGCACAGGCACCCCAGTTGAACCCTAAAGTTTCGCTTATCACAGGTGTCATTTGCGGATACCGCGTCGAAGAGATCGAAGACAAGCTCATGCAAAAAATCCGTTACTTGGATAAACTCGTCGATGAGCTGGCTAAGGGGAAGGCCATGGAGAAGATACTGAGGAAATAGGTTACACGTGCAAGAAAAACATAAAATAATCAAGCAAATGGAGGAAATAGAATGGAGAATAGAATGGAATTCAAAAACGTTACAGTAATCAAGGAAGCAAATGTTTATTTTGATGGGAAAGTTACCAGCAGAACGGTTTTGTTCGAAAGCGGAGAGAAAAAGACACTTGGCTTCATGTTGGCAGGCGAGTACGAATTCAACACTGATGCAGAGGAAATAATGGAAGTCCTGGGTGGCGATATGTCGGTTATGTTGCCGGGTGAAGCGGAATACACGCTTTACAGCAAAGGCCAAAGCTATGTTGTTCCGGCAAACTCATCCTTCAAGATGATTGTCGAGAAATATGTGGACTATTGCTGTTCATACAAAAACGACTGAATCTGAAGTGCAAGTTTTTTAATAACTGCGCAACAGTGAAGGCAAATCAATTGATTTCAACAAAATAAACCAGCCGGAAAACGGAGTTCGTCTATCGAACTTCCGTTTTCCGGCTGTTTTTTTATAGTGTATAGACAGCGTTTGTTTCGGCTATCCGTTTTCAGCTATTAGACATATTCAACGATTCCGCGTTTGAGAAGCTCTTTCCTCAAAGCTTCATTTTCAGACCGCAGTCGTTTCACATCTGCTCTCAAAACAGAATCCTGTTTACGGATTGTATTTATGACTAACATCACTAAGATAAAAATCAGCACTATTGAAATGATAAATTGGATTGTTTGCATTATCTGAACCCTTCTTTCCGGATTGTTTTTTTCTACATTCACAGAATATCAGGTCATTATGTAGCTCATATGAAGACGCCCAATCTCTATCTAATCTACACATTCATTCGGTATATTAAGACTATCAATTTTTAGTTATTTTACTTTGAGGAGGAAACAAAAGTGAGCATGACTCATTACATGTCTTTATTAGCTTCAAATCAGCCCTGGAATCTGATCATCTTTATGGCAATCCCTGTAATCTGCGCGGAGACGCTGACGATTTCAGAATTTTTCATTATTTTTGACAGGGTAAAATCGGGTGGTTTGAGGACTTTGAACAAAATCGTCGGTATCTTTGCCGGCTTCTATTTCACGGGAATATTCTTCTACCTGTTGTTTAACGCAGTGATTCCATTGACCACCACAAATGGTTGGCACACGTGGGTCGACGTTGTGGCAGTGGGCTTCTATTTGAGCGGCGTACTGTTCCTATTGCCGATCGCACTCATGGAAATTGGTGTCCTGTTCCGGAATAAAACCGATGAAGAAAAAATGAAAATCCACTTTATGCTGGTCGGCGGCTTCCTTGTCGTTGCCCATATTGCCATGATTTTCGGCATGGTGAATCCTGAAATCATCGACAGCATGGCCGTAATGCCTGGTATGACGAATTAGTCATAACCCTGTTAATTTGTATCCAAATACAAGTATATACAACAAAAAATCCGCAATCAGCTGTTAAGTGATTGCGGATTTTAAAAAATGTATTCGATTATCTGATCGACTTTAGCGATATCCTGAACAGGCAATCTATCAGCAAATTCGATTTTTCTGGCGTGAAAATCCAAAGATTTGAGTTGGGAAATGACGATTTGACCTGTGACAACCATTTCTTTCGGCAACGTATATCGAGTAGGAATGTTTTTTATTGTCGAAGTGATGGGGCAAATAACCGCAAACAAGGTGGAACGATTAAATTCGTATCTTGAGACAACCAGTCCCGGCCGACGTTTCTTGATTTCATTTCCTGAAGATGGGTCAAAATTTACCCAGACGATATCGCCTTTCTTGGGGATGTACCTATCGGAAGCGTTCATCAGAATAGTTCTCTCCCTTCAGGAGATAAATTATTCCACTCATCTTTTTCGTAAAAAGCTCCAGCTTCGGACAAAACAAAGGGATCATCAATTTTTGGAACCAATGTGATTGTCCCATCTGGTGAATAGATTACGATATATTCTTTATTGGGTTCCAATTTTTCGCCATTGTGAAACGGCAGAGTTACAACTACGGAACTTCCTTGTAGCCTGGATTTTGTAATTAGCATTTTTCTCACCTCTTATGAATAATTATACTCGATAACACTCAGTCACGCAAAGTGCACTTCGGATGATACGATGATATTTTAGAGATGATTTTCGGAATGGTGAATCCTGTAATCATCGACAGCATCGCCTTTCTTGTCAGGAAAAGTACCTTGGATTTTTCAATTCTATAGGATATGGAGTATGATTATGGTGAAGAAGCTGGTTTGTCCATGCAAAAGGCTGTCCACAATAGGAGGTTTGAGTGATGACAGAACATACCCATGCCCATAGCTATCCGGACGGTCTGGGTGGCGTAAAAGGAAAAAATTTGCTCATAACCATGGTCCTGAAGATTGTGCTGACAATTGCCGAAGTTTTGGGCGGCTGGTTTTCCGGCAGCTTATCGCTACTTTCCGATGCACTCCACAATCTTAACGACGTATTGTCCATCGTCATCAGTTGGTTTGCCGTCAAGATGGCAGCAAAAGAACACGATAAGAAAAACACCTTCGGCTACAGAAGAGCCACCATCATAGCCGCGGTCATCAATGCCACCCTACTGATCATCATGTCCCTTTTCCTTTTCAGGGAAGCTTATTTTAAATTCATTCAGCCTGAAAAAATAAACGCACTGTTGGTCATCATAATCGCCTCCATCGGGATCGTCCTCAATGCAGTGGCTGTATACCTGCTGCATAAGAGTTCAGAAGCTGACTTGAATATGCGAGCGGTGTACCTGCATCTTCTGAGCGATGCCTTGTCCTCTGTCGGGGTAATGGTCGGCGGAGTTGTCATCTATTACTTCGATGCCTACTGGATTGATCCTTTGTTGACGGTGCTGATTGGTTTGTATATCCTCAAGGAAAGCTATGAAATATTGAAAGAGTCGGCGAACATCCTGATGCAGGGAACACCGAAAACGGTGGACATCGATGAAATCGCGGAGGAACTTGAAAAGATGGATGCGATAAAAAACATCCATCATGTCCACATTTGGGCATTGGACGAGTATACGCTCTTTTTTGAAGCCCATGTAAATCTGCAAAATGACATTTTGGTCAGTGAACTATCCGAAGTCTATGAGAAGTTGGAACAGGTATTGAAAGGGCGCTTCGGTGTGACCCACTTGACGATTCAGTTCGAATATAATTGTTGCGAGGATGTGGGCAGGGTACTCGATAAAGAATAAACAAGAACAAAGGAAAGCGGTGGGGGATATGACGAAAGTCGAGCAGCACAGGGAAATATGCGAAAGGCTGAATCAGCTGTATGCGGCAAAAAATAAAGACTACGGGGATAGTTTTGGCGACAGCTTCCAGGAGTACGGGCTGATAATGCCGGCCGTCCGATTGGATGATAAACTGCACCGTTTCAAACAACTGATTAAGCAAGAGGCCGAAGTGAAAGACGAGAGTATCACAGACACGCTGATGGATTTGGCGAATTACGCAATCATGACCATCATCGAAATCGAGAACAAAGCATAATACTGAGCACAATAGTATCAATTACCTCAACAAAAAAAGATAGGCGAGACCAAAGCTTGGATGCTTTGGTTTCGTCTATCTTTTTAAATCGTTATGCTGTTGATGAAGCGGGCAATCCTTGGCTCGGTTGTGCTTTCGAAGAAGTCCTTGGTCGGACCGTCGAAGCCGACTTTGCCGTCCTCCAGGAAGAGCATGCGGTCCGCTGCTTCCCGGGCGAAGTCAAGGTTGTGCGTCACGATGATCATGGACAGCTTCTCGGAAGCGAGTTCCTTCAAAACGCGCAGCACTTCCGCTTCCAACTCGGGATCGAGGGCGGAGGTGGGTTCATCAAAAAGGACGAAATCCGGTTCCATTGCCAAGGCGCGCGCGATGGCCACGCGTTGCTGTTGGCCGCCCGATAGTTGGTCCGGGTAATGGTCCAGTTTGTCGGCCAAGCCCACTTTGGTCAACAGGTTTTTGGCTCTGGCCGTCGCTTCTGTTTTCGAAAGTTTCAGAACCGTGATCGGGCCTTCGATAACATTTTCCAATACCGACAGATGCGGGAAGAGGTTGAAGCTCTGGAACACCATCGCCGTTTCTTTGCGGATTGCCATCATCGTTTCTTTTGATATTTTGGAGCTGAAATCGACCTCGAGATTGCCATTCTTCAAGATGCCGCTTTCGGGCACTTCCAACAGGTTCAAGGTGCGGAGCAGGGTGGACTTGCCCGAACCGGATGGGCCGACGATGACGGTCGTTTCACCGGTTTTGAAAGTCAACGAGATGTCCTTGAGGGCATGAAAGTCACCGTAGGATTTTTGGATATTTTTGATTTCGATCATGTCGTCACGCCTTTTTCAGATATTTGGAAGTTCTGATTTCCAATTTGCCTTGGATCCAAGTCAATACTGTACTGATAAGTAGATAAATCACAGCCACTTCCATATACAGAATCAGCGGTTCATAGGTAACGGAAGCGAACTGCTGCCCGACCATCGTCATTTCGATGATCGTGATGCTGGATGCCAACGAGGTCGATTTCACCAAAGAGATGAAGTCATTCATGACAGCCGGCAAGGCAATCCGGATGGTCTGCGGGAAGATGATCCTTTTCAGGACCTGTCCGTGCGTCATGCCCAAGGAGTCGGCCGCTTCCCATTGCCCTCTCGGGATGGACAGGATCGCGCCGCGGATGGATTCGGCCGAATAGGCGCCGCTGTTCAAGGCAAAAGTCAGGATAGCGGCGGTCCACGCATCCAAGGTGATGTTCAGCTTCGGCAAACCGAAGAAGACGATGAACAATTGGATCAAAAGCGGGGTTCCGCGGAATACCCAAACGTAGAACCAAGCCAGCCCTTTTAATATCTTGCTTTTCGAAATCCGCATGACTGCAGTAAGGACAGCCAGAACAAGTGACAAGGCAAATGAAATCAGCGCCAAGGGGATGGTGACGGTAAATCCTGCTTCCAGAATTGGCCATAGGGCGTTTTCGATTATGGATAATGTGTGTTGCAAAATTTACTCACCGTTCCTTTTTATATTAAAAATTAAAAAACTATTCAACGTCCAAAAGGGCACCGCCGCAAGTGGTTCACGAGATACCAAATTGTACCATGCATCCAACAATGATGGCTAGCTTCAAGGGTTAGCCATCCATAAATCAGATAAATCGTACCGATTGCGCCCCTTAGAGCGCACTCGGTACGATTTTCTGAATGTGGGTCTGAACGAGCCCGTTCAGCTTTTCTTAGTTATTGGCGCCGACGCTGATGTCTTCACCTAGGTATTTTTCGAAGATTGCTTTGAAAGTGCCGTCTTCTGTGCGGGCTGCGATGATTTCGTTCAGTTTAGTCTGGAATTCTGTGTTTTCTTTTTGCAGGATTATGCCGACTTCGTCATTTGTAGGCAGTTTTTCGTCGATCAGTCTCAAAGTGGAATCTGGATATTCCTCAAAGTAAGTCAAGAAAGTGATGTAATCATTGATTGTTCCGTCCGCGCGGCCTGAAGTGATTAATTCAACTGCTTGATTGAAGCCGTCGACAGGTACGATTTCAGCGCCAAGGTCACGAGCGTTCTGTGCGTAATTACTTGTAGTGGATTGGGCTGATTTTTTGCCGCTGTAGTCTTCCAAAGTTTGGATGTCAGAGTCTGCGCTGACAGCAAGTTGGCCGTAGGACTCGAAATAAGCATCGGTGAAGTCATAAGCTTCTTGTCGTTCTTCGGTAACGCCGACGTTGTTGATGACGATATCGTATTTATTGACGTCCAATCCGGCAATCAGGGAATCCCATTTCGTTTCGACGAAGACAGCTTCCACGCCCAAATCTTCAGCGATGACTTCTGCGATTTCCACTTCGAAACCGACCAAGTCGCCTGTTTCTGTGTCATGGTAGCTGAATGGCGGGTAAGTGCCTTCCACCCCGATGCGCAATTGTTTGTTTTCTTCGATCGTCTTTAAGACGTTTCCCGCCGTAGCGGTGCTGGTTGCTGTAGAGGCACTGTCCGAACTTGAATCAGTTGTTGTTGCGCCGCAAGCCGCCAAAACCAAACCTGCTGTACCCACGAATAAGATTTTTGATAATAGTTTCTTCATTTATATTCACTCCTGTTTTTGTTTTTTTTGATATGTTGTCGGTCCTTCGACCGGAAAAAAACTCCCCCACGCGGTTGATGCTAGTGATGAAAGCCTGCAAACCGACACTTTCTTACTTTTTGTCGCTCGAAGGCATGAGGAAATCTTATCACCAGTGCATGTAAGAAGCAAACAGTTATAATCGAACAAGGTTGATAGGTAAAAACGATCACCTATAGCTTCAAAAAGATCCGGATTTTATGATTGCAGAAAATCTTATAGAGGATAAGTTTGACCGCTGATAAGAAGCTTATCGGTCCCCAGGTGAATCGTGTATAATATAGGAAACAACAAGAGATTCGCTGACCAAGAGAGCGAATGGAACCAGGGGGAATTTGTATGACAGATGCATTGAAAAGATTGATCCAGGCAGCACAGCAACCGGAGGAAGCGGACCTGATTATCCAGAACGGAACAGTGGTGGATGTGTTTTCGCTGGAGACCTTTGAAGCGGACGTTGCGATCAAGGACGGGCACATCGTCGGCATCGGTACCTATCCGAACGGGAAGCAAGTGGTGGATGCTTCAGGCAAGTATGTCATGCCGGGCTTTATCGACGGGCATATCCATATCGAATCGACCATGGTTACGCCGTCGGAATTTTCGCGTGCCCTCATCAAACACGGCGTGACGACCGTTGTGACCGATCCGCATGAAATCGCAAACGTCGCAGGAACAATCGGGATTGAATTTATGTTGGAGGACGCCGCCAATGCCGACATGGACATCCTGATGAAGCTGCCTTCGTGTGTGCCGGCAACACCCTTCGAACAGAACGGCGCGACGCTGACCGCAGATGATCTCCGGCCTTATTTGACCCATCTGACCGTCATCGGCTTGGCTGAAGTGATGGATTATCCATCCGTTTTGAATGCAAATCCGGATATGCTTGAGAAAATCCGCATGACGATCGAAGCGGGAATGATGGTTGATGGCCATGCGGCTGGTTTGCCGGATACTGCGTTGAATGTGTACAGCACAGCCGGGATCCGCAACGATCATGAGGCGGTGACTGCGGAAGAGGCGATTGCGCGGGTACGCAGGGGCATCCATGTATTGGTGCGTGAAGGCTCGGCTGCGAAAGATCTGTTGGCGCTGCTGCCGGCCATCAACGAAAGGAACAGTCGCCGTTTTTCATTCTGTACGGACGATAAGCATCTGGACGAACTGGCGGAAGAAGGAACCGTCAATTATGCCGCTCAGCTGGCCATCCAACAGGGATTGGACCCGCTTATCGCCATCCAGATGGCTACGCTCAATAATGCGGTATGCCATGGAATCGAGGATAAAGGCGCTATTGCACCCGGATATCTTGCGGATATCCTGATCACGGACAGCCTGGAGACACTGCGCCCGGAAACGATCATCAAAGACGGCCGCTTGCTGAACCTGGATGTTTTAAGAAATGTCCGTGCAGTTGTGCCGCAGGCCGTCCGCTCCTCTCTTCATTTGAAGAAAGTGACTAAAGACGATTTGCAGATCCCGCTTCAGAAAGACCAGAAAGCTTGGGTCATCGGAGTTGTGCCGGGCCGGATCATTACCGAGAAAATCGCAGCGGATGTGAAGACAGAAGATGGCTTCTTTGTTGCGGATCCAGAAAATGATCAAGTGAAGATGGTGGTGTGCGAACGCCATCACCAAACCGGCAGCATCGGTGCTGGCATCGTCAGCGGACTCGGTCTGAAACGGGGCGCCATCGCCTCGACTGTAGCCCATGATTCGCATAATCTGGTCGTTGCCGGTACGAATGATGAAGATATGCTGCTGGCGATCGAAGAGGCGGAACGCATGCAAGGCGGACTCGTCATCGTGGATGGCGGCAAGGTGCTGGCGTCAGTCCCGCTGCGGGTCGGTGGCATCATGTCGGAAAAACCTTACGAAGAAGTAATCAAGGAATTGCATCAGTTGCACGAGCAGTTGGCTACGTTGGCGGAGGAATCGCAGAACATTTTCATGATCCTTTCGTTCCTGTGCTTGCCGGTCATTCCGCGTCTGAAACTTACAGATAAAGGCTTGTTTGATGTGGATTCCTTCCAGCATATCGAAGTCGGGATTCCGATGTAAAACCATTCATTTCACTGTGATCCGGAAAGGCGGTGGTTCTTTATGGCGATTTCATTCGGTGAATTCATTCAGTTGCTGCTGACGAGCCCGGCTATTGCGGTGACGGTGGCCTTGACGCTGGGAGTGGTTTTGGTGAACGGGTGGACGGATGCGCCGAATGCCATCGCCACCTGCGTCTCGACAAGAAGCATGACGCCTCGGAACGCCATCTTGATGGCGGCTGTGTTCAATTTTTTAGGCGTTTTTGCGATGACAGCGATCAATGCGAAAGTTGCCCAGACGATGGCGAAGATGGTTGATTTTGGCGGGAATACGGATGACGCGGTTGTGGCGCTGTGTGCGGCTCTCTTCGCAATTGTGGTATGGGCCACTGCGGCCTGGTATTTTGGCATTCCGACAAGCGAGAGCCATGCCTTGATCGCTGGGGTTTCGGGGGCTGCAATCGCGTTGCAGGGCGGCATCAGCGGTATCAATGGGGCGGAATGGATCAAGGTGCTGTACGGCTTGGTACTTTCCACCGTTCTTGGGTTGTCTCTGGGCTTCCTTGTCGTGAAACTGGTCGGCGCGTTGTTCAGGGACATTGAGCGGCAAAGCACGACAACCTTCTTCCGCAACAGCCAGATAGTCGGTGCGGCGGCGATGGCCTTCATGCATGGGGCCCAGGACGGCCAGAAGTTCATCGGGATTTTCCTGTTGGGTATCGCGTTGTCGCAAGGAAATGCCGCGACCGATTTCGCGATTCCGGTCTGGTTGATGTTGCTGTGTTCCACAGTTATGGCTTTGGGAACAGCGATCGGCGGCGGGAAGATCATCAAGACTGTCGGGGTCAACATGGTGAGATTGGAGACTTATCAAGGCTTCAGTGCTGATTTTGCCGGGGCCTTGAGCCTCTTGACGGCATCGCTCTTGGGGCTGCCGGTGAGCACGACCCACACGAAGACAACGGCTATCATGGGAGTGGGCGCGGGTAGGCATCTGTCGAGCGTAAACTGGCTGACGGTCAAGGAAATGGTTTATACGTGGGTGTTGACGTTTCCAGGTTGCGGTCTTGTCGGTTATCTGATGGCAAAGCTGTTCATTGGGATATTCTAGGGGGAGCCGGTTATGTTCAAAAAGAAGACGGAAAAGTTGGATTATTTCGATGAGTTCATCAAGCTTGCCGAATGGGGTGTCCAATCGGCGGAATTTCTGAAGCAGGTGCTGGCGGATTATCCGGTCGCTGATCTAAGTCAAAAATTGGACGAGATGCATGAAATCGAACACAATGCCGACCTCGCGAAATACAGGCTGATGCGCTATATGTACAACGATCTGTTGCCGCCTTTCGACAGGCAGGATGTGATTGCGCTGGTAACCAGTCTGGACCATGCCATCGACATGATAGAGGATGTCATGATCCATATTGAGATCTATCAACCGCAGAACATCACCCCGGAAATCAACCAATTCCTGGATCTGGTCGAAAAATCAGCCGAAGAACTGCTTACGGCGGTAAGGCTATTAAGAACCTATAAGAAATCGCAAAAAGAGATCCATGCAGTCATCGACCTGATCAATGCCTGTGAAAAAGAAGGCGATCTGCTGTATATCCAATCCATGCGCGATCTCTATCAGAACGATGTGGATGCGGTCAGCACCGTCATCCTAAGCAAAATCTATAAATCCCTGGAGGATTGTTGCGACGCCTTCAAGGACGTGACCAAATTCGTGGAAGAGATTGCGTTGAAGTACGCTTGATCTGTGGTGGTTGTCCGATAATGTGGAAGAATCGGACAAGTGTAGTGAGTTAGTCTTGCTGGTTGTCTGATAAGACGGAGGAATCGGACAAGTAGAGTGAGATTGTCTTTCTGGTTGTCCGATAATGTGGAAGAATCGGACAAGCGGAGTGAGATTGTCTTTCTGGTTGTCCGATAATGCGGAAGAATCGGACAAGTGGAGTGAGATTGTCTTTCTGGTTGTCCGATAATGTGGAAGAATCGGACAAGTAGAGTGAGATTGTCTTGCTGGTTGTCCGATAATGTGGAAGAATCGGACAAGCGGAGTCAGTTGGCATTGGTGGTTGTCCGATAACGTGGAGAAATCGGACAATCAGAGAGAGAGTTAGTAACGGGATTCCCCGCCATAACGGTTTTGAAAGGTTATTTCTGAGCGTAAAATCAAGTCCCATACAGAAATAAAGGGGCGGCATCAAAACTAGAAAGTATTATTCTAGTTTTGATGCTGCCCTATTTAGCTATATGATCCAAAAGATGTCATCAACTATAATCTATTGCCTATGCACCTAAATTATTGGTCCAAGGATGGATCCGTTTATTCAGTGGGACAAGAAATATTTTCATCCTTATCTCTGGCATGCATACTTACGCCGTTCATCTGATGGGCGTCTCCAGCGTGATGACGAAGATGAGTGGCATGGCTACGTACATACTGACCGTGATTTTCAAAAGTCACCGTATCCATCATCGCTGCTTCTACGGGAGTTGCAACAGCAAAGGTGGTCAATGCAGTAAAAGAAATCAGGCCAATCATCAAATATTTTTTCTTCATGGTAAGTTCTTCCTTCCTATGTATAAACTGGCTATGTTTTACGAGACTGTTTCCGTGTTGCTGATCGGACAAAAGAAATGATCTGCAACGCGGGATCGCTTGATCCTTCTTAAGGATACCAAGGAAGTGTGTAGAACAGATGTAGATGACAAAAATAGATTAAGCCAATTGGAAATCAGTTGAATTTTGCGCAATGCTATGACATAATATGTTTGAAAATTAAATAACTTCTTTATCAAGAGAGATCGAGGGACTGGCCCGATGACATCTCAGCAACCGACCCCTGCGCGAACGCAGCGGCACGGTGCTAAATCCTGCAGAGCAATCTGAGAGATAAGAAGAGCAAAGCGACATTCCCGACTCTTCTTGTTTAAAGAAGGGTTTTTTGTTTTCAAAAAAAACAATCTGGAGGGAAAGACGATGACAATGACAAAAGAACAATTCGAACATTGCGAAAGAATGGAAGCTGCAGGCGGCCCAAAAAGCCAAGCCGAGGCTATGCTCTATCATCAGTACAAACAGCAAAAGGCTGCCATTGCAGAAGCGCTTAAGATGGGTAAGGAGAACTATCAAACGGAACTGCTGGCCAAAGTAGTGGAAGTACATCGGCTTGAGGAAGAAATCGCCAAGTTGCAGCAGCACCTTTACCTGGAGCGGGTACAAGTGGATAAGATGATGGAACTGATGGACCAGTTTTAACGAAGCAATTGGGAGGAGGAATGGATTTGGAACTGAAGATGAAACGCATCTACGAAGCCCCCGCGGAAGCTGATGGCTTCCGGATCCTGGTTGATCGGCTGTGGCCGCGGGGTGTGAAAAAGGAAGCCGCGCAACTGGATGCATGGCTGAAAGACAGCGCGCCTTCGCCGGATTTGCGCAAATGGTTCGACCACGATCCCGAAAAATTCACCGCCTTCAAAGAACGCTATGAAGAGGAAATGTTGACGAACCCGCCGACAGCTGCTGCTGTAGCGGAGATCCTGAAACAGTTGGAAGCGACCGATGTCACATTGGTCTATGCCGCGCGGGATCCGGAAATCAATCATGTCGTCGTGTTATGGGATTTTGTGGAGAGCCAGTGGAAATAAGCGATCATAGAATGCGAGAGAAGACGCGCTTGGCCAAGGGCGTCTTCTTTCGGTTGGGGGTGCTGCCTCAGTTGGCTTTCGGAGAAGCGTCAGCGTCTGTTCAGTCGACAAAAGTGAGTTGTCTTGAGCTTCAGTAGCAATGGTCGTGTGGAATAGTCGACGCACCCCCATCAGGTCTCGTTCCTATTCCCGAACCGCTTCCGGTATTTCAAAGGTGACAGCCGGTAGCTGCGCCGAAATTGTTCCACAAAGTAACTGATCTGGTTGTAGCCGACCGCTTCGCTGATTGCGCTGATCGATAGGTCGGTGCCGATGATCAGGTTTTTGGCCAGGAAGAGCCGGTGCTTCGCGACGTATCTCATCGGGGATGTCTGGGTATATTTTTGGAACAGCGCTGTGCAGCGGTTTTTATTAATCAAGGCATGATTGGCCAAATCGGCGACCGTGATTTGGTGCTGGTAATTTTCTTCGACATATGCCAACAGGCGGTGGAATAGCTTTCTTTCCTCGAAATCGGCTGCTTTTCCGGATCCCCTGAGCGCGTAGAGCGTCTCCTCCAGACTATCCGAAAGCAGATTGATGACGGAGAAATAAGGGATGGTATGGTCGCTTGCCGCTAGAATTCGTTGCAGACGCGCCGTTTTCTCCGGAGACAGAGCCAACAGGTGGTAGCTGAAGGCTTCGTTTTCCAAAAGTGGCAGAATGTAGTCCTGAAGCACTTTTTGATGGAAGAAATCCGGCTCAAAATTGACGCAGATGGCCGCGGCATCTCCTGATATAGTCCGGGAACGGTGCAGCTGCCCGCGGTTGATGATCAGGAGCGTATCGCCCGATAACGGAAACGCATCCTCATTCACCGTGAATTCCAAAGTACCTGAATGGACCCAGACGGCCTGCAGTTCCTGATGCCAATGCAGCGGAATCGTATCTTGGCGCAGATGCTGAAAATGCTGGCGAAGCAGCGTCAGATTGAAGTCTTGGGAAGGGAAACGGACGTCCTCTTCCAGCTGATTCCTGAAATGGATCGGCATTGTTTTTCCGTCCACTTGGCTTGGGACGATGCGGTAGCTGCCGCTATCGGAATCTCTCGTTGCTGTCATCTGTACAGCTCCTTTCTCTGTCCGGCCCGTATTGTTTTCTGATACTATAATAGCAATTTTAATCCGAATCTGGCAAATCCGGCAATAAAATATACACAAATCTGATAAAAATAAGTAGCCCAGCGATAGAATCGGATCTTCCACCCGCCTATAATGAACGAATACAATGGATAATCATCGGAATGGGAGCGGACGGTATGAGTGATAAAGTGAAAGGAGTATTATTGGCGGCGGGTGGAGGCAGCTTGTGGGGGATTTCAGGGATTTTGGCGCAACTGCTTTTCGCTGTTTATACGGTCTCTTCAGAATGGCTGGTGAGCACGCGCCTTTTGATGGCAGGAATCTTGATCCTTTTCTACAGCCGTGCCGTAAAGCGGGAGGATATTTTCGGGATTTTTCGTGAAAGCGGGGATGTCATCCGCCTGCTGTTGTTCGCGGTGTTCGGCATGGTCTCCTGCCAGTATTTGTTTTTCAAGGCAATCGAAGTGAGCAGCGCGTCCTTGGCGGCCATCCTTCAATTCACAGCGCCGATTTTTGTCTATCTATATATGTTGATAAAAAAAGAGAAGCGCTTCAATCCGGCTGAAGGCGGACTGGTGCTGGCAACTTTTGCGGGAGTACTGCTGATCGTGACCAAAGGCGAATTCAGCCGAATCGCGGTTTTGCCGCTTGGACTTGTACTGGGAATCGGCTCTGCGATCGGCGTGGCCTTTTACACACTGCAACCGCGGCTGATCCTGAAGAAATACGGATCCTCGGTGGTTGTTGGCTGGGGCATGTTCATTGGTGGCGTGCTGTTCCAGTTCATCCATCCTTTTTGGGCTCCCGGATTCGCGATGACAGCGCAGAGCGTTCTGTTGACCGGCGCAATCATCCTCTTCGGAACGGCCGTCGCTTTCCTGGCGTATCTGGAAAGCGTAAAATACATCGAAGCCTCCTTGGCGAGCGTCATGACTGCACTGGAGCCACTGCTGGCGGCGATTCTTTCGGTACTCGTCTTCGGAACCGCATCCGGCTTTGTTGAATGGCTGGGCATTGCGATCGTCTTGGAATCCGTATTGCTGTTGTCGAATTTCAGTCGGTTCAAAGAAAAAATCCCTTCCCGAGAATGCGGCAAGGAAATTTTGTGAAAACAGAGCAAGCAGCCTGCGCTAAGGAGTCGCAGGCTGCTTGCTTTATATTTTAATGTCTATTTTTGTTCCAACACCACGCGGTAATAATCATCGTCACCCTTGAATATCAGTTTGATTTGCAGTTCCCTTTCAGAAAGTTCCGGATCGACAAAAGTATTCGTCTCGTCGGATACCTTTTCTTTTATTGCGTCAAGAGAATCGTAATAGGCTACAATGAAGGGCTCATGCTCCGCATCAAAATCCGCGAGTTGTTCCAAAAATGCAGTTTCGTTATCAATAACTTCAGTGCTGATGATTTCTGCGCTTTCACTGACTGATGTTTGAGTGACTTCGGTTTGGGTAGTTTCGTTTGATTCATTCGAACAGGCCATAAGCAATAATGCAACCGGAAGAGCTAAGTAGGCTTTCATTTTCAAGTTGATTCCTCCCATTTTCGAATTGTTTCAATATTAAGTATAAACTAGTTATACTGAGAATAGAAATAATGTTAATAATAAGAAACAAAAAAAGCGGGAGTAATTTTAGCGCTTCTTAGCGGTTATCGCTTGACTTAACCTTAACTTTAAGGAGTATGCTCTTTCTACAAGAGCGAGAATGCTGCTTTTGAATTAAAAGCATAATGGAGGAAAAATAGATGGTACTAGCGAGAGCAAGAGCAGTCGACGGGCCGGACAAACCGTTCCGATTTGCTGAAATCAAGAGACGGGAATTGGATAAGCAGGACGTTCTGATCGAAATCAAGTTTGCGGGTATTTGTCATTCGGATATCCATACAGCCCATGGTGAATGGGGACATGTGCACTATCCGCTCGTGCCTGGGCATGAAATCGCGGGATTGGTCACAGCGGTCGGTCCTGGTGTGACGAAGCATCAAATCGGGGATCGCGTCGGTGTCGGCTGCATGGTCGATTCCTGCGGAGAATGTGAAAATTGTTTGCGCGGCGAGGAGCAGTACTGCCTCAAAGGCAATGTTCCGACCTATGCCGGCGTCGACAAATACGGCGAACCGACACAGGGCGGCTACTCCACGCATATCGTCGTGACCGAAGATTTTGTTGTGCGCATTCCGGACAACATCGGACTGGATGCCGCAGCGCCGCTGTTGTGCGCCGGCATCACTACTTACTCGCCATTGAACCGCTGGCAGGCCGGCCCCGGCAAGAAAGTCGCCGTGATCGGACTGGGGGGATTGGGGCACATGGGCGTCAAAATCGCGCATGCGATGGGGGCTGAAGTCACCGTCCTTTCGCAAACGTTGAGCAAAAAAGAAGACGGTCTGAAGTTCGGAGCGCAGCATTATTACGCTACCAAGGATCCGGAAACATTCAAGGAATTGGCCGGCACTTTTGACCTGATCATCAATACGGTGAGCGCCGCTATCAACCTGGACGCTTACTTGGGCTTGTTGAAGCTCGATGGTACGCTGGTGAACGTCGGGGCTCCTGGAGAACCGCTGTCAGTGAATGTGATGTCCTTGATCGGTCATCGCCGTTCCTTCGCCGGTTCCATGATCGGCGGCATCCGCGAAACACAGGAAATGTTGGACTTCTGCGCCGAACACGGCATCGTTCCGAATATCGAAGTCATTTCAGCCGACCAGATCGACGAGGCCTATGAACGCGTATTGGCTTCCGACGTCAGATACCGTTTCGTGATCGACACCAGCACAATTTGATGAAAAATTAGTTCTCTGATGTTCAATATTTTTGGGCGCAAGGGTATATGGAAGCTACAGAATAAATAGGTTTGTGCAAACAGGCTAAAAAAGAATGAAAAAGAATGCAAAGTTTATGGCGACTTTGCATTCTTTTGCGTTATACTTTTTGCAAAACCTAATATTTTCAGAGAACTATCATCAGGGGGGACACATTGAATGGAATTCATTTCTATAGTTGAAATAATCGGAACGATCGCCTTTGCGATGTCAGGGGCATTGACCGCGATCGAGAAGGATCTTGATTATTACGGGATCGGGATATTTGCGATCACGACTTCGGTAGGCGGCGGGATCGTCAGGGATCTGCTGATTGATCGCCCTTTGCCGGCATCATTGGAAAACCCGCTCTATGCACTCATCAGCTTGCTTTCCGCCGGCTTTGTCATTCTTTTCTATACGCACATCAACAAATTGGCGAAGAAACTGCAATTTTTTGATGCGATCGGTCTTGGGGCATTTACTGCTATCGGAGCAGAGGTGGCTGTGCGGCTGGGCTTTCAACAGTGGTACGTGGTGGTGACGTTGGCGGTATTGACCGGAACCGGTGGCGGACTTATCAGGGATGTGTTCGCTCGGGAGATTCCTTATATATTCCGCAAAGAGGTGTATGCGATGGCGTCCATCCTTGGGGCCATCCTGTACATTATCGTGTTTCGCTTAGCCGGAAGTCAAATGGCGTTATACAGCTGTTTTTTTGCAACCACTTTGATCAGGCTCTACTGTATGGAGAATGACGTTCATCTGCTGAAAGTCGGGAAGGTCACACTTGAATAGTCATCCGTTCCAAAGCTGCGTGCATTATTTGATACAATTACCCAAATATTTTTTTACCTGGAAATAAGCTAAATGAATGTTAAACCGCAATGAAGGGCTTGACAATGCCTAACATTGCGGTTTTTTGTGTTAAATGAATCAAATTCCGCACGGGGTGAAAGCGCTCCAAAAACGCTTGACACTTCTTTGTTGTGGGGTTATAATTCATTTAGTTAATATTTAGTAAAAATAACAAGTAAACGTTTACCGGAAAACAAAAAGGAGCGGATGAAGATGGAATTGACAGGATTGAAGCAAAAATTTGAGGAATTATTCGGCAAAGAGGATTACACAGCATTTTTCGCACCGGGGCGCATCAATCTGATCGGCGAGCACACGGATTACAACGGCGGGAATGTTTTTCCTTGCGCCATCACACTGGGAACTTACGCTATTGCGGCAAAAAATGATCTGAAGCAAGTCCGTCTTTACTCGGAAAACTTTCCGGAAGCCGGCGTCATCAGCTTCGACTTGGCCGATCTTGAACACAAAAAAGCGGACAGCTGGGCCAACTACCCGAAAGGCATGCTGCGTTATCTGAAGGAAGCCGGGCATGCCATCCCTGAAGGCATGGATATGGTCATCTTCGGAAATATCCCGAATGGCTCGGGTCTGTCTTCTTCCGCGTCCCTTGAGTTGTTGATGGGCGTTGTTTTGGATAACCTGTTCGACCTGAATGCGGATCGGTTGGAGCTCATCAAAACCGGCAAGCGCGTGGAGAACGAGTTCATCGGCGTCAACAGCGGCATCATGGATCAATTCGCTGTAGGAATGGGCGAGGAGAACAAAGCGATCTTGCTGGACTGCAACACACTTGAATATGAAATGGTTCCCGTAGAATTGGGCAATCATGCTATCGTTATCATGAATACGAAAAAACGCCGCGAATTGGTCGACTCCAAGTACAACGAACGCCGCAGCGAATGCGAAGAAGCGTTGGCGAAGCTGCAGACGGTCGTATCGATCGGCAGCCTGGGTGAACTCGATGAAGAATTCTTCGAAAATGCGAAAGCAGTTTTGGAGAGCGATGTCCTGTATCGCCGCGCGCGTCATGCTGTCACAGAAAACCAGCGTACCCTGAAAGCCAAAGCGGCCTTGCAGGCAGGCGAATTGGAAGCATTCGGACAGTTGATGAACCAGTCGCATATTTCTTTGCGGGATGACTACGAAGTGACCGGGATCGAATTGGACACATTGGTTCAGGCTGCATGGAATCAACCTGGTGTCTTGGGGGCGCGTATGACTGGAGCAGGATTCGGTGGCTGCGCAATCGCCATCGTCGAAAAAGAGGCTATTCCGGCCTTCATCGAAAATGTCGGTAAAACCTATGAAGCAGCGATCGGTTATCCGGCAGAATTCTACATCGCCGAAATCAGCGATGGCGCAAAACGGTTATAAGGAGCGGTTGGCATGACGATAAATGAGACAGAGTATGCGATCGACCAAGCTGTTGTCGATTTCGTGGAAACGGGCATCATAAAAGGCGAAACGGATGCGATGGACAGGATTGCGCTGCGGAATCTGCTGTTGGTCATGATCGGAAAGGAAGACTTGGATACGCAACTTGTGCCATCGCAAAGTTTGCCGGATCGTTTGGATCTGCTGGATCGCTTGGTGGATTGGGCGGTCGCAAACGGAAAAATCGAGGACTACCAATACACGCGGGAGACGCTGGAGGCGCAGATCATGTCTTTGATCACGCCGATGCCTTCCGTCATCAACAAGCATTTCTGGGAAGTCTATGCAGAAAATCCGGAAACCGCAACTGACTATTTCTACGAGCTCAGCCAGAACAATGATTACATCAAAACCCGCAGCATCGCCAAAAATATCGCGTTTCAACACCGGACCGATTACGGTGAACTGGAAATCACAATAAACTTGTCCAAACCGGAAAAGGATCCGAAGCAGATCGCATTGGCGAAAAACGTGCCTGCTTCCGCTTATCCAGCTTGCCAGCTCTGCATGGAAAATGAAGGCTATTCCGGGCGCATCGACCATCCGGCCCGCGCCAACCACCGCATCGTCAGGATGCCATTAAACGGCGAGAAGTGGGGTCTGCAATATTCGCCTTATGCTTACTATGAGGAACACTGCATCTTTTTGGCCGAGGAGCACAAGCCGATGAAATTGGACAAGCATACTTTCGATAAGCTACTTGGGATCATCACGCAATTCCCGCACTATTTCGTCGGATCGAATGCGGACCTGCCGATTGTCGGTGGCTCGATCTTGTCGCATGACCATTATCAAGGCGGCCGGCATACCTTCGCGATGGCAGAAGCACCGGTCGAACGGCCATTTGAAATGAACCGATTCGCTTCGATTCAGGCAGGCATCGTCAAGTGGCCGATGTCCGTCATCCGGCTTGCCGGTAAGGATGCCCATGAATTGGCGGAGGCGGCGACCTTTATCCTGGATGCATGGCGAGGCTATTCGGATGAAGCGGCCGAAATCCTGCATGTCACGGAGGGTATTCCGCATAATACGATCACGCCGATTGCGCGCATGAAGGACGGTTTGTTCGAACTGGATCTGGTTCTGCGGAACAACCGGACTTCGCCGGAGTTCCCGGACGGCATTTTCCATCCACATCCGGACGTGCAGAACATCAAAAAAGAGAACATTGGCTTGATCGAAGTTATGGGGCTAGCCATTTTGCCTCCGCGTTTGAAGGATGAGTTGATTGAAATAGAAAATTATCTTAACGGAGAAACAGCTGAGATTGCTCCTTACCATCAGGAATGGGTGGCAGGCTTGGTGGACAAAAAGGACCGGACTGGCGCTGATGCGGCGGAAGTGGTGCAGGAAGCTGTAGGCGAAGCCTTTTTGCGGGTGCTGGAGGATGCTGGTGTGTTCAAACGCACCCCTGAAGGCCAGCAAGCGTTCCTTCGTTTCGTCGGACAGTTGCGTTGAACTTTTGAATGAAAGTGGAGGGGATAAAATGTCAGTATTAGTGACTGGAGGCGCCGGCTATATCGGCAGCCATACCGTAGTGGAATTATTGAAAGCCGGCCAGGAAGTGGTCATCGTCGACAATTACTCCAACAGCAAACCGGAAGTGTTGAACCGGATCAAAACGATCACCGGAAAAGCACCGACTTTCTATGAAGTGGATGTTCTGGACCGCGAAGCCTTGGACGCAGTCTTTTCAAAAGAGGATATCGACTCCGTCATCCATTTTGCTGGCTACAAAGCGGTGGGCGAATCCGTGGCGAAACCGATCGAATATTACCACAACAACATCACTAGCTCCTTGGTTTTGTGCGATGTGATGCGCAGCCATGGCGTGAAGAAGATCGTCTTCAGCTCATCGGCTACGGTCTACGGCATGAACAACGTGTCGCCGTTGACGGAGGACTTGCCGACGAGCGCAACGAACCCTTACGGCTATACGAAAGTGATGATCGAACAGATCCTGCAGGACGTGGCATTCGCCGATTCCGAGTGGAGCATCGCGTTGCTGCGCTACTTTAACCCAATCGGCGCGCATGAATCCGGTTTGATCGGCGAAGACCCGACCGGAATTCCGAACAACCTGATGCCGTACATCACGCAAGTGGCGGTCGGTAAATTGCCGCGCCTGAGCGTCTTCGGGGACGACTACGACACAACGGACGGCACAGGCGTCCGTGACTACATCCACGTCGTCGACTTGGCGCTGGGCCATATCAAGGCTTTGGACAAAATCAAGGAAACGGAAGGCGTCGGCATCTACAACCTAGGTACCGGCGTTGGCTACAGCGTACTGGACTTGGTGCATAACTTTGAGGAAGCGAATAGCGTCGAGATCCCTTACGTAATCGTCGACAGACGCCCTGGAGACGTAGCGACCTGTTATGCGGACGCTACCAAAGCCAAGGAAGAACTGGGTTGGACCGCCCAGAAGACATTGGCGGACATGTGCCGCGATTCCTGGAATTGGCAAAAGAATAATCCGAACGGCTACGAATGAAAAATTGTTAGTATGAAAAAGTGAAGGACAGCCCCCATTTTTCCGGGGCTGTCCTTCACTTTTTCAGTTAGTTCGGTAATAGAGGGTGTGAGCGCCTGGACGTTGTCCGATAAGTGCGAAGAATCGGACAAGCAGGCAGCATTAGCACTTGGCGTTGTCCGATAACCGGAAAGAATCGGACAACCAGACAACATATGCCCTTGTGGTTGTCCGATAAGTGCGAAGAATCGGACAAGCAGGCAGCATTAGCACTTGGCGTTGTCCGATAATCGGAAAGAATCGGACAACCAGACAACATATGCCCTTGTGGTTGTCCGATAACCACGAAGAATCGGACAACCAGCAATCGTAAATTATTTTTTTCGCACTTCCGATGGCAGACAGTGGAATCTGTTCTTATAGCACGTATAGAAATAGGTCTTGTTCGAAAAGCCGACTTCGGTCAGGATCGTCTGGATCGGAATTTCGGTGGATTCGATGAGCAGGTTGGCCTTCAGTAGCCGCTTTTCGTTCAGCAATTCCGTGAACGTCTGGCCGCTGCGCTTCTTGATCATGTTGCTCAAGTAGTTTTTGTTGAAGTTCAGCCGTTTGGATGCAGCGTCCAAGGTCAGCGTTGTGAACTCGGCATCGATCAGCTGAAGGACCTCGTAAAAGGGGTCCTTTTTGCTGAACGTTTCGCTGTACTCGTGCGGCAGGGAACGCGCCAATTCGTAAAGCAGAATCGGCAGGTAGCTGCTGATGATCTTTCCGGAAAAGACCTTCGGGAAGAAATATTCGTCGGCCATATTGTTGATGATCTGCTTGATGTGCTCATTCTGTTCGTTGCGGAACAGGATGAAATTGGCGGCGTTCGTGTCAAGCGGGTTGTTCGTCAGCAAAATTTTGTAGAGGATGCTGTCGTTGTGGTTCATGTTCATCAGCCAGTTGATCGAGATGCTTTTGTTGTTGAAGAGGATGTTCAAAAGCAGATCGTCCTTGCCGAGCGCTTCGATGGAATGCGCGCTGCCGGTGTCCATCAGCAGGATGTCGCCTTCCTTCAACAAGTAAGGGACGCCGTTGATGATCTGGCGGCATTCGCCCTTCACGATGTAGTTGAGTTCGAGGAATTGGTGCGAGTGCTCCGGGTAGGCGGCGTAGCGGTTGTGTTTGCTGATGTAGATGTCCTTGTTTTCGAAAAACAGATGTTCCTTGATTTTTGGCGCCCGGGTCGCCTCCCCCTCCAGTTCCGGCAGATCGGGCACAAATTTATGCCGCTTTTTCTGTTCCTTTTCGATGACAGATTCCTGCGATAACAGCGCAATCAGATCCATTCGAACACCTCCTGTATATTTGGTACTCACAACTCATTCAGTGACATTGTAGCATAAATCCAGAAGTTGTTTAATAGTAATGTAAACAATTACAAGGCGGAGGTGTGAAACAAGTAAATGAAGTACTATACGATGATAGATATCGGAGCCTCCAGCGGGCGGATCATGCTGGCGGAAATAGATAATAAACAATTGGCGTTGCAGGAAGTGCACCGTTTCAAAAATGGCTTCAGCCGCATCGACGGGTCCGACAGATGGGATATCGAAACCATTTTCGAAGAAATCCTGACTGGGTTATCCAAACTGAAGGCACTCGGCGTGACGGAATGCCATCTCGGGATCGATACATGGGCGGTCGACTACTGCCTGATCGGAATGGACGGCCAATTGCTGCAGCTGCCGATCAGTTACCGAGACGAACGCACGAAAGATACGATGGAAAAAGTGGCGCAAGAGATCGACAAAGAGACAATCTACGCCAAAACGGGCATCCAATTCCTGAACTTCAATACTTTGTACCAACTGTATGAAGAGGACAAGGACTTGTTGGCCAGGACGGACAAAATTTTGATGATACCGGATTATCTGGCGTACCGCTTGACCGGGGAAATGGTCGGTGAAGTGACGAATGTGTCCTCTTCGCAGATGCTCAATCTCGAAACCGGCGAGTTCGACAAGGACTTGCTTGAACTTGTCGGCATCCCGAGAGAGAAGTTCCCGGAACTGGTTGTGCCAGGAACGAAAATCGGCGATGTGAAGGCTGATCTGACGGAAACTTATGACCTGCCCAAAATCGAAGTGATCGCTGCGGCGACACACGATACAGCATCCGCCATCGTCGGCGTGCCGGCGCTGGGAGGGAAATGGGCCTACCTCAGCAGCGGAACCTGGTCATTGATCGGTGTCGAAAACGACTCACCGATCAATGACCGTCCCGCCTACGAAGCGAACTTCACGAATGAGTGGGGCGCTTACGGCACCTATCGTTTCCTGAAGAACATCACGGGCATGTGGTTCGTGCAGGAAATCGCGCGCAACCTGGATTACCGCCACTCCTACGGCGAAATGGCGCAGATGGCCTATGCAGTAGAACCATTCCTGCAGTATGTCGATCTGAACGATCCGCGCTTCCTCAATCCGGCAAATATGATTGAGGAAATCCAAGCCTATTGCCGCGAAAGGGGCGAAATCGTTCCGGAAACGACCGGCGAATTGGTGATGTGCGTGTACAGCAATCTGGCCTTGGCCTACGCGCATGAACTGAAGAAAGTCGAAGCACTAACGCAGGAAACGATTGACGTGCTGCACATCGTCGGCGGCGGAGCGAATGTTAAATTGCTGAATCAGCTGACTGCCGATGTCACCGGGAAGCTGGTCGTTGCCGGTCCTACCGAAGGCACCGCAATCGGAAACCTGCTCGTGCAGATGATTGCGGCTGGAGAATTTGCTGACCTGGCGGAAGCCAGAAAATGGCTGAGAAGTCAGATTCATGTGGAAGAATACCCACCAAACCCGATCGCAGACCGGGAGCACCTAAAAAAATACGAAGAAAAGATTGGAGTATAGACAAATGACTAAACCTATTGAAGAAGCATACGCTTTAGCGAAACAAAAATACGCCGCCATCGGTGTGGATACGGATGCAGTACTTGAAAAGTTGAGCCAAATCAAGGTTTCCTTGCAATGCTGGCAAGGGGACGACGTATTGGGATTCATGTTCCCTGATCAAGCCTTGACCGGCGGGATTTCTGTCAGCGGCAACTACCCAGGCAAAGCAACAACGCCAGCGCAATTGCGTGCCGATTTGGATAAAGCCTTGAGCCTGATCCCTGGTAATCATAAAGTGAATTTGCATGCCATCTACGTGGATACGGACGAAAAAATCGACTTGGATCAGATCGAACCGAAGCACTACGAAAAATGGGTGCAATGGGCAAAAGAAAAAGGTCTTGGCCTGGATTTCAATCCTACTTGTTTCTCTCATCCGAAATCAACTGATGGTACGTTGTCCAGTAATGATCCTGAAACACAAGCATTTTGGATCGAACACGTAAAACGCAGCCGCAAAGTGGCCGCTTACTTCGGCGAAGAACTGAACCAAACTTGCGTGAATAACATCTGGATCCCGGATGGCTACAAAGACAACCCGATCGACAAAATGTCGCCGCGTGTACGCCTACGTGATGCTTTGGATCAATGTTTGGAAGAAAAATTCGATGATGCGTACATGCTGGACGCAGTCGAAGGCAAACTCTTCGGCATCGGTGCAGAAAGCTTCACGACCGGTTCCAACGATTTCTACCTGTCCTACGCTTTGACAAGGGATATCCTGTGGACAATCGATGCGGGACATTTCCATCCAACCGAGGATGTATCCGATAAATTCACGGCCTTCCTGCCTTTCGGTAAAGGCTTGATGCTGCACGTGAGCCGTCCGATCCGTTGGGATTCCGATCACGTGGTCATCCTTGATGAAGCGACTACCCGCATCGGCGAAACATTGGTGCGCAACGACTTGTTGGACAAAACTTTCATCGGCATGGACTTCTTCGATGCAACAATCAACCGTGTCGCAGCCATGGTCATCGGCGCGCGCAGCACGTTGAAATCATTGTTGTTGGGTATGTTGAGCCCAATCGAAACATTGAAGGATGCCGAAAGCACAGGCGACTTCACAACCCGTTTGGCTGTTACGGAAGAAATGAAATCTTATCCATTCGGGGCTGTCTGGGAATTCTATTGCCAACAACAAAATGTACCGGCTGGTACGGAATGGCTGACTGAAGTAAAAGACTACGAACAAAAAATTCTTACGGAACGCAAATAAGGGGGAAATCATAAAAATGAAAAACATTTTAGAAGCACCATTTATCAAAGAAGTTATGCTGTTGACGGACGTCATGTACAAATTCGGCTGGCACGAAAGAAACAGCGGCAACTTGTCCTACTTGCTGAAAGAAGAGGAAATTACGGAATATTTGGATCTGAACGAAGTGAAACGCAATATTCCGATCGCTTTCGACGGCAAAGCATTGGCTGGGAAATATTTCCTAGTCACAGGAACAGGGAAATTCTTCAAAAACGTCATCCATGATCCGGCTGATGTCTTGGGTATCCTGAAAGTAACTGCGGAAGGCAACAGTGTAGACCTGTTATGGGGCTACGAAAACGGAGCGGCTCCTACAAGCGAATTGCCTGCTCATTTGATGTCACACATTTCGCGCTTGTCGGTCGATCCTGAAAACCGTGTCGTTTACCACTGCCACGCCACCAACCTGTTGGCGATGTCCTTCTCTTGCGAGTTGGATGAAAGAAGCTTCACGCGCATCCTTTGGAAAATGTGCACCGAGTCATTGGTCGTGTTCCCAGAAGGTGTGGGCATCTTGCCTTGGCTGATGCCTGGAACGAACGAAATCGGCGAAGCGACTGCTGAAAAAATGAAGGAATACCGTCTGATCGTATGGCCGCACCACGGTTTGTACGCAGCCGGAAAAGATTTGGAAGAGTGTTTCGGTTTGGTCGAAACGGCTGAAAAATCAGCGACTGTCTACACACTTGTTCAATCGCAAGGCGGCATCAGACAGGAAATCACTGACGAACAACTGAGCAATCTTGGCAAACGTTTCTCGGTAACCCCAAGAGCGGGCTACTTGAACATCTAATTATATCAAAAGGGGATAATTGAAAATGGCAACTTTTTATGTACCGGCAATAAACCTGATCGGAATAGGCTGCATCAAGGAATTGGGCAGCAATGTGAAGGAACTTGGCTACAAGAAAGCTTTGTTCGTAACGGATAACTTTTTGGCCAAAAGCGAAATGATCGACGTTGTTTTGGCAGAGTTGGACAATGCGGCAATCGACTATGTGATCTATGCGGATGTCGATCCGAACCCGACATGCAAAAACGTCAATGAAGGCGTGGCGATGGCACAAGCAGAAAACTGCGACTTCATCATTTCCTTCGGTGGCGGCTCTCCGCAGGATGCAGCGAGCGCCATCAGCATCATCCTGACGAACGGCGGCAAACCGCAGGACTACGAAGGTTTGCACAAATCCGCTAAAGCCGGCTTGCCGGTTGTGGCGATCAACACGACTGCCGGAACATCCGCTGAAATCACGATCAACTACGTCATCACCGATGAAGACCGCAAAGTGAAGATGGTTATGGTCGACAAAAACAGCTTGGCGAAGATTTCCGTGAACGATCCTGAATTGATGTTGACGATGCCGAAATCATTGACAGCCGCAACTGGGATGGACGCGTTGACACATGCGATCGAATCGATGGTAACACCGGGCGCATACGCTGTGACGGAAGTATTGGCAGCCGGAGCAATCGAATTGATCCGCGAATACTTGCCGAAAGCTGTCGAAAACGGAACGGACTTGGATGCGCGCGATAAAATGGTCAATGCCATTTTCTTGGGCGGAATGGCCTTCAACAATGCCGGCCTGGGCTATGTGCATTCGATGGCTCACCAATTGGGTGCCGTCTACCACTTGCCGCACGGCGTCTGCTGCGCAATGCTGTTGCCAATCGTGGAAGCCGAAAATGCCAAATTCGCGCCTGAACGTTTCCGCAAAGTAGCGAAAGCTTTAGGATTGGCAGTGACAGCTGACGTATCCGATCAAGCCTGCGCGGATTACACGGTCGAAGAAATCAAACGCTTGTCCAAAGTCGTCGGTATTCCAACATCATTGAATGAGCTGGGTATCAAGGAAGAGGAATTCGATTATGACTACCTGTCCAAAAATGCCATGATCGATGCCTGCGCACCAGGAAACCCATTCACTCCAACATTGGAAGAAACGATTGCGATGTACAAAAAATTGTTCCAATAATCCAAACCTGAGCTAAAAAAACAACTTTTCAAAAAAATGCAGATAATCCGAATTTGTCCAAAAATAAGGTTATCCAAACTAAAACCCTGCCCGCAAACTGGGCACTCGAAAAAACGAGTGCCTCAGTTTGCGGGCAGGGTTTCTTGGTTTTACAGATCCGGGGCATCAGTCTTCCAGAAACAGATTCAGCTGCTGGCAGGCATAATAGATGCCATCCCGCCACACTTCCCTGGTGACAAAATCGGCTTTTTCTTTCAGCTGATCGATGGCATTACCCATGGCAACGGCGGTTCCCACCGCATCGAACATTTCCAGATCATTTTGCTCATCCCCAAAAGCTAAGGAGGATTCCACAGGCAAATCCAGAATGTTCAGGAGCTGCTGGATCCCGCTGGCTTTCGATATGCCATGGGGCAGGATATCCAAGGTTCGCGGTGTGGATTTGACGACTTTCAATTCCGTCAACCAACTGCTGATGCCCTCGACGTCAGCGCTGTCGACCAGTATCTGCAGCACTTTCGACGGGTATTCTCCAGGCTTGAGGAAGCGGATACCAACGCCACGGTCCAAGAGATTCTTCCGATCAGCGGAACTGAAGATTCCGTGAACAGTGTCGTAGAATACATCAATCCCGCGCTGGTTGAAGCTGGTGTAGATTTCCTCCACCACATCTTGTTCGATCCAATTCTGGTAGATGCTCTTGCCATTCAGGGTGATTTCCTGTCCATTGGAGGTGATCATGCTGTCGATGCCGAGAATGGAAGCCAAATCCAATACAGCTTCCTTGTGACGCCCGGAAGCGATCACAGGAATGATTCCTGCCTGCCGGATCTTATGGATGGCGTCTTTTGTGGATTCGGGTATGCCATCATTCATGTTGACTTTGTGATTGCTGGAATCGATCAAGGTGCCATCGATATCAAAAAAAGCGATCTGATACTTTGTCATAACCATTCTCCTTTGCCTGAATCTTATTATTCATAGGCAGTATGTGTACTTTTATTATAGGCTGATTTTCGATTTTGAAAAGGTTTTCGTTGGAGATGGGAAAAAAGTACCATTGATTTCGTGCGAAAACAAGCTTATTCCGGACATAATGTTCAACCCAGATAATTTTCTGGTGCATCCAGCATTCGGATCTGTTTGTGAACGGAGGCTTCGCCGGAGTTTGGAGCACATATAGTATTAATCTATAACTGCGTATATTTATTAAGTGTTATCCTATATCCGTTTTCCATGGCATACTGGAGCAACCTTCTGATAGAAGCTGATCAGCAACTATCGGGACAGTGGTAAGACATCATGTTCGCAGTTTTCCCTGATGACTGGGAAGGGACTTGAAATAGCAGGAACCAAAAAAATGAAATGGAGGAATTCAAAATGAACAGTTCACTAATCGGTTTTCCAAGAGTAGGCAAAGGGCGCGAATTGAAGTTCGCATCCGAAAAATATTTCAGAAAAGAAATTTCAGTAGAAGAGTTGGAGAAAGTCGCAAAGGGTCTTAAGATAATGCACTGGAATCTGCAGCAAGCAGCCGGCATCAGCCACATCCCTTCGAATGATTTTTCATATTACGACAACTTGTTGGATCTGACGGTCTTGTTGAACGCGTTGCCCAATGGTTACAGACAGCTGGGCTTGAATGAGCGCGACACTTATTTTGCGGCTGCGCGCGGCTACCAGGGCGAAGCGGGCGACGTCAAAGCGTTGGCGATGAAAAAATGGTTCAACACCAATTACCATTATTTGGTTCCGGAACTGTTCGACGATACCGAAATTAAATTGGTGGGCGATAAGCCTTTTGCTGAGTACGAAGAAGCCAAAGAAATCGGCGTGCTGACGAAACCGGTCCTCATCGGCGGATTCACTTTCCTGAAACTGGCCAAATACAAGGGCTCCAAAACAATAAATGATTTTGCCGACCAAGTGGCAAATGCCTATATCGCAATACTCAATAGGTTCAATGAGCAAGGTGTAGCGTGGGTGCAGTTTGATGAACCGAGTCTGGTAACCGATCTGTCCGAAGAAGATGTCGCGCTGTTCACTGCCATATACGAAAAAGTCTTGGCGCATAAAGGCAACGTAAAAGTATTGCTGCAGACATACTTCGGGGATATCAGGGACAGCTACGAAGAAGTGATCGGGCTCGACTTTGATGGCATCGGCCTTGACTTCATCGAAGGCAAACAAACCGTGGAACTTTTGGAAAGACATGTTTTTCCGGCTGATAAAACTTTGTTTGCCGGCGTTCTGAACGGAAAAAATATCTGGAAGAGCGACTACAAAAAGGTCATCGACTTGGTCAATGGGCTGGAAAAGTACAGCAACGACATCGTCATCAGCACTTCCTGCTCGTTGCTGCATGTTCCTTACACGTTGGAAAGTGAGACGAGCTTGCCGGCAGATGTATCCCGCTATTTCGCATTTGCGAAGGAGAAACTGCAGGAAATCAAGGAACTGACGGAATTGATCGGCACTTCCGGATACGAAGAGCAAGAAGCTTATCTTGCGAATCTACAAGTCTTTTCAGCGGACCGGGTATACGAAGACAAGCACGTGCAAGCGTCCGTGGCAAGCTTGACCGAAAGAGATTTTGTCAGAAACTTTCCGAGAAAAAAACGGAGAGCGATCCAAAAGGAGAAACTGCAACTGGGTCTGTTGCCGACAACGACGATCGGTTCCTTCCCGCAGACGAGGGAAGTCAAGCAGAACCGCAGCAAATACCGCAAAGGCGACATCGGCAGAGCCGAATACGATGAAAACATCAAAGGCTTCATCAAAGAATGCATCGATCTGCAGGAGGAACTGGGGCTGGATGTGCTGGTCCACGGTGAATCTGAGCGCAACGACATGGTTGAATTCTTCGGCGAAAACCTGGCGGGATACGTATTTACCGAAAAAGCCTGGGTACAGTCCTACGGAACAAGATGCGTCAAGCCACCGATCATCTTCGGTGATATCCGCCGCGAAAACCCGATCACTGTGTTCTATTCGGAATATGCGCAGAGTCTTTCCGACAAACCGGTCAAAGGAATGCTCACTGGTCCAGTGACAATCTTGAATTGGTCGTTCCCGCGTGAGGACATTTCGCTGAGGGAGATGGCTTTCCAGATCGGTCTGGCGATCCGCGAAGAGGTTCAGGACTTGGAAGCGGCGGGCATCAAGATCATCCAAATCGATGAAGCGGCTTTGAAAGAGAAGTTGCCGATCCGCAGGGAAGAATGGGCCAGCGAGTACCTTGATTGGGCGATTCCGGCATTCCGCCTTTGCCACAGCGGCGTGCGGCCGGAGACGCAGGTGCATACGCATATGTGCTACAGCGAATTCGAGGAGATCGTACAGGATATCGATAACATGGATGCGGACGTCATTTCATTCGAAGCTTCCCGTTCCAAACTGACGATCATCGATGCCTTGAAGGCGAACCAATTCGAAACGGAAGTCGGACCTGGTGTTTACGACATCCACTCACCGCGCGTACCGAGTGTCGAAGAGATGGTAGCGGTATTGAAGAACGCGTTGACGAAGATAGACGAAGAAAACCTATGGATCAATCCGGACTGCGGACTGAAAACCAGAGGCATCAAAGAAACGAGAGAAAGCCTGGCCAATCTTGTGGCGGCGGCGAAAATCATCAAAGACGCAGTTTCGGTCTAAAAAAAGAGGTGAAGGCTGATGAAAATAGAATCCAAATTCCAAAAGAAAAAACCGGTGCTTTCCTTCGAAATTTTTCCGCCGAAGCGCGATAAAGCGATCCAGAACATCGATGAGACACTGGCGATCCTGAGCGAACTGAACCCTGATTTCATCAGCGTCACTTTTGGCGCCGGCGGAAGCCATACGAATAACCAAACCGTTGAATTGGCGAAACGCATCAAACATCAATATGGGATCGATCCGCTGGTGCATTTGACTTGCCTGAATCATTCGAAATTCGAAATCTGTGAATTGTTGGAGGAATTGAGGGCTGCTGACATCGACAGCATCCTTGCCTTGCGCGGGGATGCAAACCCGGCAGTGGAGGCAAAAGAGGACTTCCGGTATGCCAGCGATCTGGTCAAATTCATCAGGCAATACGGTGATTTTTCCATCAGCGGCGCTTGTTATCCGGAATGCCACACGGAATCGAAAAACAAAGTCGAGGATATCGCCCATCTGAAAGAGAAGGTGGATAGCGGGGTGCAGCACCTGATTTCCCAGCTTTTTTTCGACAACAATGCCTTCTATTCCTTTCAAGAACATATCCAAATCGCTGGCATGCACGTGCCGGTCGAGGCGGGCATCATGCCGGTCATCAATAAAGCCCAGATCGAAAGGATGGTTACGCTCTGCGGTGCCTCCTTGCCGGAAAAGTTTTCCAGAGTGATGCACAAATACGAAGACAACAAAGAGGCGCTTTTCGATGCCGGCATGGCATATGCGATCAACCAGATTGTCGATCTGCTGGCACATGACGTCGACGGCATCCATATCTACACGATGAACAATCCGATCGTTGCTAAAAGAATCTGCGATGGCATCAAGAATCTGATTTGATAAAATATACGCCAAAAGTACCGTTTTCCTTTAGTGAGGGAGGAAAACGGTACTTTTGCTTATATTGGAAATGCTAAAGAAATAAGTATTTCTAAAGGTTCTGAATGCGATACAAAGTAAAGAAGACTCTTGTGAACGGCAAAAGAATTTTTCCGTTCTTTTCGACTGGATATGCCTCAACGACTTTTTCTAGATAGTCATTACAGAATTCGGCTTGTAATGCTTCGTCTGGAAGCATATTCAGGAAAGGCCTCAGCGCGGTCCCCTTGTACCATTCCACGATACCTTCATGCGAATCCAAAATGGTGATATAGTCTGTCTGCCATGCCTTAAGACTCTCTGATAGCGGCGAAATGATGGCATAAAAATGAGGGAATGCGAAATGTTTAGGGTATTCGGGTGGCGCTTGAAAGTATGCGGACCATTTTTCATTTTTTGTCAGGTTCAGAATTTCAGCAAAAATTGGTAAATGTTTGACATATGGAACCTGAATTGCGATGGCGCCGCCTTCATTCAGCATATCAAACAATTTTGGGATCAATACCTCGTGACCGGGCATCCACTGAAGTGCCGCATTGGAAAAAATGATATCGAATTTTCCGAATGAGGATAAATCAGCGTTGGAATCCATTAATACCCAATCAATATCGGGATCAGTGGTTTGTGCTTTCTCTATCATTGCTGCCGAATTATCAAGACCGATTATTTCAGCTTCGGGCCATCTATCCTTCAAAATTTTTGTGCTGTTCCCTGGGCCGCAGCCAATGTCGATTATTCTTTTCGGGGAATCTACCTCAATGCGGTTAACGAGGTCTATGGAGGGCTGCGTTCGATCATCCTTGAATTTCAAATATTGATTTGGTTGCCAATCAGACATATGCTACACTCCTCACTTGAAATGAAATATGAAAGAAGGCGGAGCCTTCCTCGTATTCATTGTAAATTATGCCAACATAAGTTACAAAGCTAATTGGTGAGTGTAATGGTCTTTTGGTGTTCTTACAGCAGAGATGACGCTTCATTTTTTTCCACGCAACTTCGGCGAAGCAACGCTCGCAATAGTAAAATCAGAAACAAAAGAGAGCTCCCGTCGTTTCCGGCGGGAGCTCTCTTGTCGATCAATTACTTTGCGTATTTTTTTTGGTTTGTACACGCGGTCTTTGTGCGGCTTTTTGGCCGCCTCTTGGACCTTGCTGGTTTTTAACGCGAGTTCCGTTATTGCGAGCGGCAACCGGTTTTTTCGGCTGTGGTGCAGCTGCCTTAGTGCCTTCTTTCAACAGAAACGGCTGATCTGTTACGACCGGAACTTTTCTCTGGATAAGTTTTTCGATGTCTCGCAACAAGGATGCTTCTGTTTCATCACAGAAGGAGATGGCTTTTCCGCCGCGTCCTGCGCGTCCCGTCCGTCCGATACGGTGAACATAGGTTTCCGGAACTTCAGGCAGATCAAACAAGATGACATGCGAAAGCTCAGGCACATCGATACCACGGGCTGCGATATCTGTCGCTACAAGAACGCTGGTTTTTTTGGTCTTGAAGTTTTCCAAAGCACGCTGACGCGCAGTCTGGGATTTGTTGCCGTGGATCGCTTCAGCTGAAAGTCCAGCTTGCAAAAGCTTTTTGACGATCTTGTTGGCGCCGTGCTTCGTTCTTGAGAAGACAAGCGAGCGTTCCACTGTATCTTCCTTCAACAGGTGGATAAGCAAGTCAGTTTTGTCGGTCTTGGCTACAGGATAAACGCTTTGGTGGATGATTTCCACAGTCGAGGAAACCGGAGTGACTTCCACTTTAACCGGATTTGACAAAATGGTCCCCGCAAGTTTTTCGATCTCAGTCGGCATAGTCGCTGAAAAGAACATGCTTTGGCGTTTCTTAGGCAATTCACGGATGATGCGGCGTACATCATGCAGCATCCCCATATCCAACATCATGTCGGCTTCGTCCAGGACAAAGAAATCTACCTGGTTCAGTTTGATGTATCCTTGTCCGATAAGGTCCAACAGTCTGCCTGGCGTCGCCACAAGGATATCTGTTCCGCGTTTCAGCGCGGTTGTCTGAGGATTCTGGGAAACACCGCCAAAAATGACTTGGATCTTCAATGGAAGGTATTTTGCGTAAATTTGGAAGCTTTCGCCGATCTGTAGGGCAAGTTCACGGGTAGGGGCAAGGATCAGGGCTTTGATGTTACCTTTTCCAGCTGTTCCTGCTTCTGTTAGGTTCTGCAGAATCGGTAGGGCAAAAGCAGCGGTCTTACCGGTACCAGTTTGGGCGCAACCCAACAAATCCTTATTGTTCATCAGATGCGGAATGGCATCTTCTTGGATGGGCGTAGCTTTCGTGTAGCCTGCCTCTTTCAGTGCGCGCAGCAGGTTTTGATTCAATTCTAGTTCTTTAAATAACAAATGGTTCTCCTTCAGCATGTTCTACATGCATTTGATTTTAGTGGGTTTGTTTCGGGTCAGGTCAGTTTGGGAAAGAGAGTTGGACTCCCGTTTGCCAAATTCCTCTCCGCGAAACGTTATATAGGTTCTCAGAGCAACAGCGTGACTGGCCTACTATATCACAAATGGAAGCAAAAGTCATAGCATTCCGCTTTTGGGTGGAATAATGAGTGGGTTAACAAGGCGAGGAAGCGTTGAGGCATCCGAAATAGCCCGCAAAAAAAACCGCACCGAAATGGATTCGTTCATCCATTTCGGTGCGGTCTTGTTTTTGTTGTAATTTGTTCTTCGAACATCGTGCAGTCAATTCATGACTGACTAGTCCTGGATTTCATCCAATTTCTTCAGATGCTTTTCGGCAATCTTTTTCACTTTGTCGACGCGGTTCGTGTATTTTTCGATATCGCTGAGGTAATCGGTCGTCATCCAAGCCGTCACGATTTCAAGCGCCAATGCCGAACCAATGATTTTTCCGCCAAGGCAGAGTACATTCGTGTCGGAGTGTGAACGCGCCAGTTTCGCGCAGAAAGGATCCTGGCAAACCGCTGCATAGACGCCGTAGATTTTGTTAGCGATCATGGCACTGCCGTAACCGACGCCATCCACAAAGATACCGCGGTCGGCTTTTCCTTCCGCCACAGCCAGTGAGGCAGGGTAAACATAATCGGACAGGTCACAAGGCTCTTCGTTGTAAGGTCCAAAGTCGAGCACTTCATGGCCTTCCTTTTCGAGTAAAGCTTTGACTTCTTCTTTCAATGCGAAGCCGGCATGGTCGCTGGAAACGGCAATTTTCATCTAAATCCCTCCATTATCTGTCATTAATCAAAAGTATAAGCCAAATGGCGAGAGTAGTACAGACTGAGTTTACAGATCAAAACAGAACAAACCTGTGATTTGAACAGTAGCCACTTTGATTCTGCCATTGTTCGGGATGCCTCAATTATGTAAGATGAAGATGTAAACTAGGATTCTTCGAATGGAGTAGACAAATGGGCGAAATAAAAGGACTGGTATTTGATTTGGACGGTGTCATCACTGATACAGCTGAACGGCATTACTTGGCATGGAAAAGGATAGCGCATCGATTGGGCATCGCGATCGACCGCGAATGGAACGAACGCCTCAAAGGCATTAGCAGAACGGAATATTTGGAACTTATTTTGGCTGAGAATCCGACACTTCTCCTTGATTCGGAAGAAAAAGCACAGCTTTTGAAAGAAAAAAATGCGCATTACTTGGAGTTGATCGCGGAAATCACAGCAGCGGACATCCTGCCGGGTATTCCGGAACTCCTGGAAGAGGCAAAGAATGCAGGCTACCGCATGGCGATCGCCTCCGCCAGCAAAAATGCGCCGCTCATTCTGGAAAGACTGGGTCTATCGGCTATGTTCGATGCCGTCGTCGATCCGGAATCGCTGAAACAGAACAAACCGCATCCAGAGATTTTTGAAAAGGCTGCTCAGGCTTTGGGTCTGGAAACACAAGAATGCATCGGTTTCGAAGACTCATTGGCTGGTATTGAAGGGATCAAAAGGGCGGGTATGCCCGCTGTAGCCATCGCCATCCCTATCTTTGCTGAGTGGCTTCCAGATATCGAAGTGGCGGCTACAAAAGATTTGAAATTGGAAGAAATTGTACGCAAAGTGACTACGATGAAGGAGCGTGTTGAAGGATGATCGATTTGAAGGGGAATCCTTTTTATCTGAAGGATGAGCAAATAGCATGGGTAAACCGGATGTTGGCAAGCTTGACGTTGGATGAAAAAGTGGGGCAGCTGTTCTGCCCAATCGGCATGTCCACGGACGAAAAGGCACTGTTTGACTTGGCTGTGAACAAAAAAATTGGAGGCTTGCTGTTCCGTCCCGGAAAAGGCAAAGAAGTGCAGCAGGCCCACCGCTATCTGCAACAACAGGCTAAGGTTCCGATGCTGATCGCAGCCAACCTGGAAGCGGGCGGTACGGGAAGCGCTATTGACGGTACGCGCATTGGCAATCCGATGTTGTTGGCGGCTGGTCAGGATGCCGAATTTGGGCACCATCTTGGTGAAGTATGCGCCAAAGAAGGTTCGGCGGTAGGCGTGAACTGGGCCTTCGCGCCGGTCGTGGATATCGACTACAATTTTCATAATCCGATCACGAATGTGCGCACGTACGGCAGTGATCCCGAAACCGTCCTCAACTATGCAAAAGGCTTTGTTGAAGCCGTGCAGCAAAACGGAGTAGCGGCTTCGATCAAGCATTTTCCCGGGGATGGCATCGATTTCCGTGATCAGCATCTGGTGACGACAGTCAACACTTTGCTGCTTGAAGAATGGCGGAGTACCTATGGTAAAGTCTATTCGGGCCTCATCGAAGCAGGCTCATTATCGGTGATGATCGGCCATATCGCTTTGCCGGCGGTCCAGAAATCAGAAGAAGATGCTTTTCTGCCGGCCACCTTATCTCCTGTTATCATGCAGGAACTGTTGCGCGAGGAACTCGGATTCAATGGCGTCATCACAAGTGATGCGACGCCGATGGTCGGTTTTTGCGCGGCGATGGAGCGGCGTTTGGCCGTTCCGACAGCAATCGCTGCCGGTTGTGATATCTTCCTGTTCAACAAAGACTTGGAGGAGGATATCCGCTTCATGAAGGAAGGGATTGAAAATGGCATCCTGAAGTTGGAACGCATCGATGAAGCCGTCACCCGCATTCTGGCGATGAAAGCAGCATTGAAGTTGCCTGAAAAACAGGCGGATGCATTGTTGGTTCCGGCAAAGGAAGAACTGGCCGTCCTGCAGGCGGAACAACACGTCCAATGGGCTACTGAAGCCGCCGACAAAGGCATCACCCTCGTCAAAGATACAGCCGGTAACCTACCGCTACGGCCGGACGCGACGCCTCGTCTGTTACTGCAACTGCTCGGGCCTTACGAGGAATCGAATACCCAAATCTTTTCCAAGGTGCTGCCGCTGTTGGAGAAGGAAGGCTTCCAGGTGACGTTGTATCAGCCGGAAGATTTCACGACCGGATTCGAATCCGTTTCCCAGTTCCGTTCCAAATATGATGCTGTCCTCTATCTGGCCAATGTCGAAAACCGCAGTAATGCTACAACGACAAGAATCAATTGGTATACGTTCTTCGGCCAGGGGAACAATATCCCGTGGTTCGTCGATGAAGTGCCGACCGTATTTGCGAGTCTGGGGAATCCGTACCATCTCATGGATGTTCCAATGGTGAAGACCTACATCAATACCTACGACAATCACCAAGCAGTCATCGAAGCGCTTGTAGCTAAAATTCTTGGCAAGAGCGATTTCAAGGGCGTGAGTCCGATTGATCCTTATTGTGGGTTGATGGATGCACGCAGATAGATTTTATGCACCCAACCCGATGAGTCCGGTTGGGTTTTTCTGTATAATGGTGGAGGAGACAATGAGAGAGGGTGAGCCGCAAAATGTTTGAACTGGACCGTATTTTAAAGGAAGAAACCAAAGTTGAAAAAGAGCAACGGAAATCCGGGTTTAATGTGACGGATCCGGACATTCTCGATGAATTAATTTTGAGTGGGAATAAGTTCCGCTTGAATGGCAATTTCCTACTGAGTGAGGAAATGTTCTTCAAAAAAGGGGACGTCCATATCCGTAAGCACAACCGCTATTCGGATATGCCCTTGCACCACCATCAGTTTTTGGAATTGAACTATATGTATTCCGGTTCCTGCACCCAAGAAGTGAGCGGTGAAAAAATTGTCCTCAATGAAGGTGACATCATCATGCTGGACCGGGGCAGTTCGCATTCCTTCCAGGCGTTGGGCGAAAACGACATCCTCATCAATGTTCTGTTGAAAGTGGAGACGATCAATACCAAAATACTTCAGCAACTCGTGCGCAAACGCGGAGTATTGACTGAATTTCTGGTATTGGCAAGCCAACGCATCCACGAAGAAGACCAGTTTTTGGTATTCCGGACGGGAGAAAATGCAAAAGTACAAACTTTCATGCATTACATCCTGGAGGAATATTACGGCGAAGTTGAACCGAATATCGAAGTAATCCACCTCTATCTTCCATTGCTGTTTATGGAACTGGCGCGCACGTTCGAAGAAGAGACGAAAGAGAAGCAACGCCACCAGAATCAGGTCGTCACGGAAGCGTTGGCGATCATCGAAAAAGATTACCGCATGCTTTCTTTGGAAATGCTGGCGCAACAATTGGGATTCAACAAAAATTATCTGGGGAATCTGATCAAAAAAGAGACGGGTGACACTTTCAAGCAATTGCTGCAGCGCCAACGCATGCTGCACGCGCGCCATCTTCTGGTCTTTTCAAATTATTCGATGGAGGAAATATCCGAGGAAATCGGTTACTTGGACACGAGCTATTTCTTCCGCTCATTTAAAAAAATGCATGGCAAGACGCCGGGGCAGATCCGCGAGGAAGCGTGGCAGAGGGACCTGTAGTTTGACCACTTTGTTCTGTTTGCACGACATTGTAAGCCTTTGCCGAAAGCGGTTTAATAAGAGAGTAAACAAAACAGAACAAAGGAGAGAATAATTATGGCAACTGAAACAAGAATTTTGGATCAAACAGACGAAAACAAGCTGCCGATTAGCGAGAAGTTGACGTTCGGCTTCGGGAATCTGGCGGCCAACCTGATGCTGACAACGGCCAGTTCCTTCATCACTTATTACTATACCGATGTGGTCGGGTTGAGCGCAGTCATCGTCGGCAACATCCTCTTGTGGGCACGACTTTTTGATGGCGCTTCCGACTTGGCAATGGGTGCGATCGTCGACAAGACCCGTTCGAAACACGGAAAGGCCAGACCTTGGATTTTATGGATGGCGATCCCTTATGCATTGGCAATGATACTCTTATTCACTTCTCCGGATTTCCTGGGATCGACTGGCAAAGCCGTCTATGCTTTCGTGACTTATGTGATTGCTTTGGCTGGTGTATACACAGCGACGATGGTTCCCTATAACGCAATGATCGGTACTACGACATCGAACCCAGTCGATCGCGGCAACCTATCGACATCACGCACCTTAGCTGGATTCGTGGGGGCGATGGGAGTGACTGCAGCGGTTTTGCCGATCGTAAACTTCTTCGGTGGCGATAAACAGGCTTGGACATGGATGGCCGCTCTATTCGGGGGTATCTCGACAGTGCTGTTGCTGATTCTGTTCAAAAATTCTAAGGAACGCGTCATCGAGTCTGCTGTTGCTGTCGAAAAGGTTCCTTTGAAAAAGAATCTTAAGGCGCTGTTGCAGAATAAATACTGGGTCATCATGATTCTATATATGCTAATCAGTTTAATCAGCTCTGGTTTGGGTGGCATCAACATTTTTTATGCCCAATGGATTTTGGGAGATCCTGCAAAAGTGGCAGTAATCGGTATTCTTTCTTTTATGCCGATTGCGGTAGGTGCAGTGTTTATGCCTGTTCTGTTGAGCAAATTCAGCAAAAAAACGATCACCTTGATCGGAGGCATCGTAATGATGATAGGTCTGCTGATCATCGCGGTGTTCCCGGAAAACTTTACGATGATTATGGTCGGTTTGATCATCCGCGGACTCGGTATCGCGCCGGGAGCTGTCGCAGGCTTCGCTATGTTGGGTGACGTTGCAGATTACGGTGAATGGAAAACGGGCATCCGCAGCGAAGGTTTGATTTTCTCGGCAGGAACTTTTGCCGAAAAAGTCGGCTCCGGAGTGGGCGGGCTGATTCTGGGTGTCGTTTTAGGACTTGGCGGCTATGTGTCGCAAGGGGCAAGGCAATCAACAGAAGCTTTATTCGCGATCAAGGCAATCTTCGCCTATCTGCCACTCGCTTTCACAGCAATCTGCATTTTGTTGATTCTGTTCTATGACTTGGACAAAAAACTTCCTGAAATTGCGGAAGACTTGAAAGCGAAACGAGTGAACGGATAATGTTACAGGCTGGGACAAAAACCCAGCCTGAAATTATATATCCGAATATTATTTGCGCAAACGTGCGGCAAAAGGCAGGCCCTGGTTCCACTTCACGAAAAATGCTCAGATGGTCTGCGACAATCTTGCGCTTATTCGCTCCAGTGGTCCGGGCCTAAATGCCTTTTGTCCCACTCTCATTTTTTAAGACAGGAGCACACACAATGAATATATATAATCTGAAAACCAATTACCTAATGAATCCTATCGGCTTTTTGATGGACACGGTGGCTTTATCGTGGATAATCGAGGCGCCGTTTGAGGAGGAATTGCAGGGAATCCGTGTCCTCATCGCACTGGATGAGAACTTTGAAGAGGTCATCCATGACAGCAGGATGCAAGCCGATTTGGATTCGCTGTGCTATCAGCCGGAAATCAAGCTGCAGCCGCGCACGCGCTACTTCTGGAAAGTGATTGCGAAGAATGTTAGTGGAGACGAGTCTTCTTCCGAAATCCACTACTTCGAGACGGCGAAGGAAGAGGAACTGTGGACCGGAAAATGGATCGAACCTGCCCGACAATTGCAAAGGATGCCGCTTGCGCGCAAACTGTTCCGCCTGCCTGCAAAACCTATCCGTAAGGCACGCGTTTATGCGACAGGACTGGGTATTTATGAACTGTATCTGAACGGAGAAAAAATCGGTGACGAATATTTGGCTCCCGGCTTCCATTCTTATGATTTTTGGCAGCAATACCAGACGTACGATGTCACAGAAGCCCTTCAAGCAGGTGGAAATGCGATCGGCTTCATGCTGGGGGACGGCTGGTTCAAAGGCCGCTTCGGATTCGACGGTGGATATGAAGATCTGTACGGGGATCAGTTCCGCCTGATCGCGGAATGCATCGTTACTTATGAGGACGGAACGGAAGAAATCATCGCCAGCGATGATACGTGGGAAGTCGCTGAGGGGCCGCTCGTCTCCAGTAGCATATACGACGGGGAAGTGTATGACGCGAACCTGGAAATCGACGGTTGGAACAAATACAGCGAATCAGAATCAGCTGTTTGCTGGGAACGGATGCAACTGAGCGATACGGATACCGAAGAACTTCAGGCACGGTTGAGTGTTCCGGTTAAAATCGTGGATGCCTTCGTGCCAGAACTGATTATTACCCCTGCAGGAGAGCAAGTATTGGACTTCAAACAGAACATGACCGGATGGATCACGTTCTCCGCGGATGTGCCGGATGGAACCGTCATCACCTATGAAGTCGGCGAAGTGCTGCAGGAAGACAACTTCTACCGCGATAATCTACGCACGGCGGAAGCGAAATTCACCTACATCAGCAATGGTAAAGCGGCCGAAGTGCGTCCGTACTTTACATTTTACGGCTTCCGCTACGCCAAAATAACCGGTGTCGATCTCCTGGAACAGGATCTAGGCTTCAAAGGATACGTGCTCCAGAGCGAACTGGAAGAGACGAGCGGCATGATCACAGCCAATCCGGATGTGAACCAATTGCTGAAGAATGCGCTTTGGGGGCAAAAAGGTAATTTCCTGGATGTGCCGACGGATTGTCCTCAAAGGGATGAGCGCATGGGCTGGACTGGTGATGCGCAGATTTTTGCCCGCACAGCGAGCTATAATATGTACACTCCGGCTTTCTACAAAAAATTCATGCACGATCTCCGTTTGGAGCAAAAAGCGCTCAATGGATCCGTTCCATTTGTTGTTCCACAGATCAAGCCGGAAGGAGATGCCGGATTCGTTACCGGATCCGGCGCAGCCGCCTGGTCGGATGCGGCGACAGTCATTCCCTGGGTGCTTTACGAACAATACGGCGATCGTTCGTTGCTGAAGGAACACTATCCGACCATGAAAGATTGGGTGGACTATATCGTTCGCGAAGATACGAAATCCGGAGACAAACGCCTCTGGACAAGCGGGTTCCAGTTCGGCGATTGGTTGGCGTTGGACGGGGATAATCCGCACTCACCGATGGGCGGCACCGACACTGCTCTGGTTGCATCCGTGTACTACTATCATTCGGCTTCCTTGCTGGCACGAGCCGCGGAGGTTTTGGGCAATACGCATGATGCGTTGGCGTACACCCAATTGGCCTTGGAAGTGAAACAAGCCATCCAAAATGAATACCTGACTACTACGGGACGCTTGGCGGTAACGACCCAGACAGCCTACATCCTCTTCCACTATTTCGATCTTTGCCCAGAACCATTCAAAGAGCGGATGACGAAAGACTTCTATGACAAAGTCATTTCCAGCGGCGTCCACCTTCAGACCGGGTTCGTCGGGACACCGTATTTTGCGGAAGCTTTGAGTAAGAACGGCATGAACGAACTGGCGTATGGTTTATTGCTGAATGAGGACTATCCGAGCTGGTTGTTTGCGGTGAAAATGGGTGCGACCACCATTTGGGAACGCTGGAATTCAATTTTGCCGGACGGGAAAATCTCCGGGACGGACATGAACTCCTTGAACCACTATGCTTATGGCTCGATCGTGGAGTGGCTGTACCGTTGCGTGCTGGGCATCCAGGCGGACAGCAACCAGCCAGGATACAAACACTTCTTCTTGGCACCGCAACCGAGTGCGCAGTTGGGCAAAGCGGAAGGGTACTATCAATCGGTGTCCGGACGCATCGAAAGCGCGTGGGAAATTTTAGCGGACGGACAATTGGATTTCGCTTTCCGCGTGCCTTTCGGGACGATCGCAACCATCACCCTGCCGGATCTGACGCTTGAAGAAGCACAGAAAACAGAGTGGCTGCAGTCTGCGGTCGCTTTAGAGGATAGCGCAAAAGTCACAGTCAAAGCAGGTGAATACCGCGTCACGTACATGCCGACACGGAACTATTGCCCTGAAGTCACAACCGAGATGTCCTACCGGGAACTATTGGAATATACACCAGCCCGAAAAGTAATCTTCGAACAATTGCCTATGATGCGCAACAATGATGTGGCCTTGCAGTATCTGGATAAGCCGATGGAAAACTTCAAGGACCTGCCGATTGTTTCCAATTTTGTCAGCGAACAAGTCCTGGAGCAGATGAATGCATCGTTTACCTGATGGAGATAATGACTTAAGAATGAGGCGGCATCCGTCGCGAAAACTGCGACCTGTTCTATATTCAATATGTGGACGGTGAAGTCACAACCGAAATCGTCGACAAAGACTGCGGGCCTTCCAATATCATGGTGGTGAACGAAGCAGATCGTGACATTATCGTTGCCGCGAACCACACCGGTAATGAAGCGGCGGTCTATATAGTGGAAGATTGATGCGACGGTGAATGGTAATCTGACGTGAGTTCAGGTCACCTGATCTTTCTCCTCCGATGAACGGAGGCTTCGTCGGAGTTCGGCCAACATTATTAGTTTTGATCTCCGGGGAGGCGAACTTCGCAGGCGTTGCAGTCGGATCTGAAGCGTGTCCTCCGGCAGGCAGCTGCCTCGCCGGAGTTGGAGGCCCGACAAGAGCGCGTTTCTCAGACTAACGGTCACGGCTATTTTTTTCACTAATACCATACAATCAAAAAAAGAATGTCCGGCCTTGAAACTCAAGGTAGGACATTCTTTTTTGCAATTATTGGTGAAGTCCCTCATAAAACTCATCAGCAACGGGTTCCAACCATTCCGGTATTCCTGCGGTGATGGCGATGTGTTCGAACCAGCTGTCCTTGGCGGCACCGTGCCAGTGCTTCACACCGTCATGGGTCACGATGACATCCCCTGGCTTTAGTGATTGGGCAGGCTTGCCGTCTTCTTGATACCAACCCTCTCCGCCGGTGACCAACAGAATTTGGTAACCGTCGTGATGGATATGCCAGTTATTGCGGCAACCGGGTTCAAAGGTCACATTGCCGACGCCGACAGCCACTTCGGGATCAGCCACCAGTGCATTAAAATAACTTTGGCCGATAAAATACTGCGCGTAAGCTGTGTTTTCATCTCCAATCGGGAAAATGACGCCTTTTTTTACTTCTTCGTTTTTTGCCATATTTTTTTCCTCCTGAAAATTAATCTGTGTAAATTTCTTTGGCGATGTTGAAAGCGGACCATGCTTTCGGCCAACCGACATAGAACGCGAGCTGCGTGATGATTTCCACAAGTTCCTCTTTGGTCACGCCATTTCCCTTGGCTTTGTTCAAGTGAAACGGAAGCTGTTCAAAGTTTCCGCCTGTAATCAACGCTGTGATGGTGACGATAGAACGATCGCGCGATGCGAATTCCTTTTCCCGTGACCAGACTTGCCCGAACAGAACATCGTCATTCAATTCAGCAAATTTTGGTGCAAAATCACCCAATAAATCTCTTCCTGCCGTTACTTTTGCCATAAAATCATCTCCTTAGGAATGTTAGTTTCAGCATACTCCTTAGAGTGCACTTTAAGTCAAGCGCGAGCTCAGGATTCTTTTCTTTTCTCAAAATATTCTGCTGTTGTATCTTTGGAAAAAGCAGATGGGAGCAGATGGAATTTGGCAGAGTGCTCAGCGTATTAGATGATTGGTTATCCAAAAGTAGGATATAATGTAGATATTGAGGAGTGGATATATGTTTACATTGGGAAGAAGTATGGATTTTAGTTATAAGACAAATCAAATGATAGTACTAGCATCAGTAGTAGTGGCTGCTATAGGATGGTGGTTGACCGGAAATGCTTTATCGGGGGTTTATATAGGCTTTAGCGTATTTTTAACGTGGGCACTCGTCAGAGAACTGGATCCAAACCATGAGTATGCGGCATTTTTGGCTGCTGCCTTTTCGCTTGTAAATTTATTTTATTATCAAAATACTCAGCTTTTGGTCGTTGTTTGGATTCTGTTGCTGATGAGAATCTTAAATGGAATTACCGGAAAAGCGCTGACAACGTTTGATATATTTTCAGTCTTGGGACTTACTGCCTACCTATCATTCGATAACGGAAATAGCATCTATTTGCTGATATTTGTTTTAGCTATGGGATTTAGCCTGAAAACGGGAGAAAAAATGAGAGCAGCAGGGATAGCTAGTGTGATCAGTGCAGGGCTTGTTGCAGTAGATTGGTTTTTTATGAACAAGTTATCCCTCGGGAGCTTAGCTTATTCAAATGCTGTAACGCTACTTGTAGTTTCTGTAGTTGGTCTATCGCTTATATTATTTTGGTTTTTGTCAAAAGCTGAAACCAAAGATGATAAAGGCAACAGCGTAAACAGATCCAAACTGTCAGCAAGCCAAGTTTTGTATAGTGCGGCGTTTCTGTTGCTGTTTTTCTTTGGGGGTGTATCGTTGAATAATTTAGTTATCTACTTGTCGGCTGCATCAGGTGCACTCCTGTATTTTATCGGAAATAAGATTCTGAGAAAAATGCGTACAAATTAATAAAATAGAAATTCGGACTTCATTTAAGACCTTCGATTCGATTGCTTGTCATATATTAGTGTATAATGAGATTATTATAGCTTAGTGATGGAACGAGCTGAATTTTTTTGTTTTTTTAGATGGTAGGATGCATAAAAATTTGAAAGAGGTGGCCTATGGATAAGAAAAGAATTGTCATTTATACGCTATTATTTATAGCAACATTAGCGATAGCGACACAAGGATTCACGAATACTGGTTTGGACGGACTGCTTGTCCCGTTACTTTTTACCTTTGCCTATTTTACGATCATCTTTATTATCGCAACAATCATTAAAAACAATTCCATTGTCGATATTGGTTGGGGGATGGGATTTGTTGTAGGGAGCTGGCTTACACTGCTTGTGACTGAAAATCCCACCGTTTTATCGTATGCCATTGTTGGATTTATTACGGTGTGGGGACTTAGATTATCTTTGCGCTTATTGAAAAGAAATTACGGGAAGCCTGAAGATTTCAGGTACGCACAGTGGCGGAAAGAGTGGGGCGATAAAGTAGTCATCACCGCCTTTTTCAGAGTGTTTGTGGTTCAGGGTATCATCAACTTTATCGTTGGATCTGCCAGCTATGTGGTCATCAAATACAACGAATTCAGTTTTGATTCAGCTCACCGCTATTTTGTTTATGCCGCACTTTTCATTGCGTTGGTAGGATTGTTCTTTGAAGTAGTCGGGGATGAGCAATTAAGACAACACATCAACAAAAAAACACGCACACTTCTGCAAACCGGCTTATGGTCAATCACACGTCATCCAAACTATCTCGGTGAAATCCTGATTTGGATCGGATTGTATGCAAGTGGTATTACGCTGTTCTTCACGGATTCCATCAACCCTTATTATTATCTGTTATTAATCATCTCGCCTATTTTAATGAGTACGGTATTAATCAAAATATCAACGCCATTACTGGAGAAAAATATGGAGAAATATGATGGATGGGAAGAATACACCAAAAGAGTCCCAATGATTTTCCCTTTCACTAAAAAATAGTGCTATAGTATCCGTAATAAATGGATGTGGGATTGCATGTCCTATTCAATCGGAGAGTTTTCGAAAATGATCGGTCTACCTGTGTCGACGCTGCGCTACTATGAAAATGAAGGGCTGTTGAAACCGGATCGCGATGAGAATAACCTGCGCGTCTAAACCGATTAGGATTTGAAATGGGTAACTTTTCTTCTGCATCTGAAAGGCACAGGCATGTCGATGGCGGAACTGAAGCAGTACACCATTTGGCGTGCCGAAGGGGATGCGACGATGCTGGAACGGATGGAACTATTGGAGAAGCGGCGCCGCTTGTTGGAAAAAGATATCCAAGCATTGATGCACAATCTTGAAGTAATCGAAAATAAAATCGATTTCTACGAGGAGCGCCTTCAAGGGAAAAAAGAGGACTTCAGCTCCCAGCCGGAAGCAGAAAAAGAAAAAAGTACGAAATAAACCCGCCAATTGGTGGGTTTATTTTTATCCCTTGACTTAATGTCAAGGTTAAGGTGTACGCTCTGTATGTATCAGAGAGGGGTAATGAATGATGGAACATCTTAATCAACAGCTATTCACCGGGGAAAGGGCTCTATTCAAAGGAAAAGACCTGCAGATCAGCCATTCTGTCTTTGCGGACGGGGAGTCCCCTTTGAAGGAAAGCAGCAACATCGGACTCGACAACACAATCTTCCGCTGGAAATATCCATTGTGGTATGCGCGGAACATCCAGGCAAACAACATCACTTTAGTGGAAACTGCGCGTTCCGGGATTTGGTATACGCAGGGCATCACCATCACCAACAGCATGATCCAAGCGCCCAAGATATTCAGACGAGCTGCCGATATCAAGTTGGAACGAGTGGAAATGCCAAATGCCCAAGAAACGTTATGGAACTGCAATGATATTACCTTGAAACAAGTAAACGCTGTGGGCGATTATTTTGCGATGAACAGCGAAAATATCCGTATTGAGCATTTTACGCTATCGGGGAATTATGCCTTTGACGGTGCCAAAAATATCGAGATTTCGCATGCCAAGTTGCTTTCAAAAGATGCTTTCTGGAATTGCGAGAATGTGGTCGTCAGGGATTCGACGATCATCGGTGAATATTTGGGATGGAATTCAAAGAACATCACCTTCATCGACTGCATCATCGAGAGCAACCAGGGCATGTGCTACATGGAAAACGTGAAGATGGAGAATTGCCTGCTCATCAACACGGATCTGGCGTTCGAATATTCGACGGTCGACGTTCAAGCGAACGGCCGCATCGACAGTGTCAAGAATCCGATCAGCGGCACGATAACCGCTCCAGCAATCGGCGAACTGATTCTGGATGATCCGGAAATCGCCGCCGAAAACACCAAATACCAGCTTGCGGAGGAACCGGAATATGCCATTTGACTTTGATCGGATCATCGACAGACGGAACACCAACTCTTATAAGTGGGATGTCAAAGCGGATGAGTTGCCGATGTGGGTGGCGGACATGGACTTCGGAACGGCGCCTGCTGTTGTTGACGCCATCGAAAAGCGTCTGCGGCAAGGCGCTTTCGGCTATAATACCGTCCCTGACAGTTTCCGGGAGAGCATCATCCGTTGGTGGCAGAGGCGGCACCGGTTCGCGATGGAAAAAGAATGGATTCTCTATTGCACAGGCGTCGTTCCTGCCATCTCCTCAATCGTCAGGAAAATGACGGGAATAGGTGATGACATCGTTGTCCTTGCGCCTGTCTACAACATCTTTTACAATTCCATCCTGAACAACGGTCGGAAAGTATTGGCAAGCGAATTGCGCTATGAAGACGAAAGCTATGCCATCGATTATGCGGATCTGGAGGAAAAACTGTCCCGCGAAACGACTTCGCTGTTCATTTTCTGCAACCCGCATAATCCGGTCGGCAAAGTCTGGGATCGGCCGACGTTGGAACGGATCGCCGAACTGTGCATCAAGCATGATGTGCTGGTCGTGAGCGACGAAATCCATTGCGACCTGACGCACATCGGCCACGCGTATATCCCTCTTGCCTCCATTTCCGAGGAAATTGCTGACCGGACAATCACTTGCATCGCGCCGACAAAAGCTTTCAACATCGCCGGACTGCAGACAGCGGCGATCGTCATCCCGAATCCTGAAATCAGAAAACAAGTGGACAGAGGGATCAACACGGATGAAGTGGCGGAACCGAATACTTTCGCGATCCAAGCGGCTGAAGCGGCTTTCGACGAAGGGGAAGAATGGCTGGAGGAGCTGTGGGAATACTTGGAGCAGAACAGGCAATTTTTGATCGCTTCTTTGAAGGAACTTGTTCCTGAAATCCAGGTGGTCGAGGCTGAAGCTACTTATCTGGCCTGGATCGATTGCGCGGCGATTACAGAAGATACGAAACAACTGTGCGCCTACATCCGAGCGAATACCGGACTGTACCTGTCCGAGGGAAATATCTTCGGCGGCAACGGTTCGCGTTTTGTCCGCTGGAATTATGCCTGCCCGAAGGCACTCCTGGAGGACGGCATCAAACGTTTCGCCGAAGGAATCGCGTCGTACAAAATGGAATATCCGCTATAAGGGGAAACGCTGCAAGGCCGCACTATTGATGCGGAAATGCAGCGTTTTTCTGTTTTGGGCTCCCGCTTGTCGGATGGGGATACTTGTGTCATCATGGAAGTGTAAACGCCTTCGATGGCGAAATAATCAGCAAACGGAGCACAGTAATTATGGAATTAAGGGTCATGCATTATTTTTTGACGATTGTTTATGAGGAAAACATCACCAGCGCAGCCGAAAAACTGCACATCACGCAACCGACATTGTCCAGGCAAATGATGCAGTTGGAGGAAGAACTGGGCGTCCAGTTGTTCAGACGCGGAAAAAGGAAAATCGCTTTGACGAGCGAGGGGTTGCTCCTGAAGCGAAGGGCGGAAGAAATTATTGATTTGACCAATCAGACCGAGAAAGAGCTGAAGCAGCAGAAGCCGCTCATGAACGGCGAAATTGCGATCGGCGCTGGCGAAACGCAATTCATGCGGATGTTGGCTGAACATATCAAGCGATTCAGTCTGGATTATCCGCAGGTCACCTACAAGTTTCATAGTGCGGATGCCAACGAAATCAAGGACCGGGCCAATAAAGGACTGCTTGATATCTGTTTGTTGACGGAACCGGTGGACGTCGAAAAGTTCGATTTCCTCCGGATTCCGCAAAAAGAAAGATGGGGCGTCCTTATGAGAAAAGACAGTCCCTTGGCGCAAAAAACGGAAATCAATCCGGATGACCTCCTGCCTTATCCGATTTTGGTAGCGGGCAGGTCGATTGTCCGCAATGAGTTGGCGAACTGGTTCGGTGATGCGTACGATCGAATGAACATCATCGGCAGCTACAATCTGATCTACAATGCAGCCATCATGGTGGAGGCAGATCTGGGATATGCGCTTTGTCTTGAAAAGCTTATTCCGGAAAGCGAGGACAGTCCGCTCTGCTTTAAACTGCTGGATCCAGTTTTGGAAACGGGCGTTGTGATTGCTTGGAAAAAATACCAGACTTTCCCCCCTGTCGTCGCGAAGTTCATCGAAGAATTGAAACATGCTTTGCAGGCATGATTCATGATACGAAACAACTATTGGCGTTGGCGCTCAAACAGCGTTAAGATAAGCACTATAAGATAGTCTGCAGTTGTCCGGATGAACCGGAACAGAAGGAGGAAATAAAATGGCAACACACAAACAAGCCGTTCCACCACCTACCGTATTCTTTGGAGAAGAAGCCTTTCAACCGATCGACCACACGGAAGTCCGCTGGCTGGGCAGCGGCGGGATGTTCGTGAACACCCGCGGCACCTGCATCATGATGGATCCGATGCTGAAGGACTTTGATATGCCGCTTCTGATCGACATGCCGATTGCGCCTGAGGAAGTACCACATCTGGATGCTGTGCTGATTACGCACTGCGACAATGACCATTACAGTGTGCCGTCGCTGCACGCGATGGAGCATGTCTCCAAGGCATTCCACGGGCCGCATTATGTGGCCGAACTGATGCAGGCGGAAGGGTTTCCGGCAAACGGGCATGACATCGGCGACAGCTTCGAAGTCGGTCCGGCCAAAATAACGCTGACGCCAGCGGACCATGCCTGGCAGAATGAAAAAGCCAAATACAACTACCGGGTATTCCGGTTGGAGGATTACTGCGGCTTTTGGATCGAGACACCGGATGGGATCATCTGGGCACCGGGAGATTCCCGGTTGATGAAGGAGCACCTGGAAATGCCGCAGCCGGATGCGATCCTCTTTGACTTTTCCGACAACGAGTGGCATATCGGATTGGAAGGGGCCATCCAAATGGCGAACACCTATCCAGAAGCGCATCTGATTCTTTGCCATTGGGGAACGGTTGATGCGCCGGATCTGAATGTGTTCAACGCTGATCCGCAATCCTTGTACGAGCGGGTGGTTAATCCGGAAAGGATACATGCTTATGCTCCAGGGCAGCCATTCAGTCTGAAAAAATCCTAAATGATGGGAGATTTGCGGATGAAACGATTATATTTGGTCCGTCACGGTGAAACCTTGTTCAATATCCAAGGAAAGATTCAGGGCTGGAGCGACTCGCCTTTGACGCAACGGGGCATCAAACAGGCTCAGGCCGTGCGGGATTATTTCGAATCGGAACGCATCAGCTTCGATCATGCCTACAGTTCCACATCGGAAAGGGCGAGCGATACGCTGGAACTGATCACCGGCATGCCCTATGCACGTCTGAAAGGCTTGAAAGAGGTCAATTACGGCTTCTTTGAAGGGGAGCGGGAGATGCTCAAACCGAAGGAGCCGCAGGAAATCGTGTCTTTCTTTGTGCCGTTCGGCGGGGAAAATACGAATGATGTAGCGGAACGGGTGGCGAAGACGTTGACGGAAGTGATGGAGCTGGAAGATCATACGAACGTTTTGGCGGTTTCGCACAGTGGGGCCTGCTACAACTTTTTGAAGCTTTGGCAAGACCCGGCGGAGGAGTTGGCGAAAGGTTTCCCGAACGGGAGCATCTTCGTTTACGGATACAAAGAGAAGGTATTCCAATTGGAGGAAGTCGTCAGGCCGGGTTTATAGCGCAATAAGACTGTACGTTTAAGAGGAACGGAGGAAAAAAGATGGAGTATGTAAAATTCGGCAACACAGGGATGGATGTATCACGGATCTGTTTGGGCTGCATGAGCTTCGGGGATCCGGATACGTGGCTGCATAAATGGGCGCTGAAGGAGGAAGAAAGCAGACCAATCATCAAGCGCGCCTTAGAGTTGGGCATCAATTTCTTTGATACAGCGAACGTCTATTCATTGGGGAAAAGCGAAGAAATCCTGGGACGTGCCATCAAAGACTTTGCGAAGCGTGACGAGGTGGTCGTCGCGACGAAGGTCCACGGCCAGATGCATGAGGGCCCAAACGGTTCCGGGCTGTCCCGAAAGTCCATCCTGAGCGAAATCGACAACAGCCTGAAACGCCTGGATATGGATTATGTGGACCTCTACATCATCCACCGTTGGGACTACAACACGCCGATCGAGGAAACGATGGAAGCTCTGCACGATGTGGTGAAATCCGGGAAGGCCCGTTATATCGGAGCTTCCGCGATGTATGCCTGGCAGTTCCAAAAAGCTTTGCACGTAGCGGAAAAGAACGGCTGGACGCGTTTCGTGTCGATGCAAAACCATCTGAACCTGCTTTACCGCGAAGAGGAGCGGGAAATGCTGCCGCTTTGCCGGGAAGAAAAAATCGCCGTGACCCCTTATAGTCCAATGGCTTCAGGCCGATTGACGCGCGACTGGTCGGAGACGTCCAAGCGGATGGAAACGGACAATGTGGCGCGTTCGAAGTACGATGCCACTGCCGATAAGGACCGGATCATCGTCGAACGGTTGGCGCAAGTAGCCGCTGACCGGGGCGTTTCGCGAGTCGAAATCGCCTTGGCTTGGCTCCTGCAGAAGGAACCGGTCGTAGCTCCCATCATCGGGGCGACCAAGCTGGAGCATCTGGAAAAACCGGTGGATGCTGTGTCGGTCAAGCTGACCGATGCCGAAGTCGCGTTCTTGGAAGAGCCCTATGTTCCGCATTTGATTGTCGGGCATAGCTGAGGCATTCCGGCAGGCTGAAAAATCATTCTTGAGACTGATTTATTTACTTAAGATAAGCAGTATACTTTGTTCACGATAACCAGACAGAGCCAGCTCACAAAGCTGGGTGCTAAGAATGGTTGTCCAAATCAATTCGCAAAGGAAAATGCATAATGAAAGTAAAAAAGAAAATCAGTCTGACACCGTTCAGTAAAGTCAAGTCACTTATACTCTCCCTGTTCGATTCCAAAGTCGACGGCAAGAAAAAATGGCTGGTGTTGGGGATCATTCTTTACATCATCAGTCCGATCGACATTATCCCGGATTTTGTGCCGATGGCTGGTTACGCGGACGATGTGCTGTTGCCGATCCTGTTTTTGGTCGCTGAAAAATTATTGAGCGACGGAGCGATTGAAGAGAACGAACGTCCAATCAAAGAAGCAAAAAAAATATAATGCCTGTATTTTCTGGCCCCGTTCCTCGCCTAAATGGCAAAGGAGCGGGGCTTTTTCGCGGTTTGTACCTTGAGCACCCGGTTGGACGTGGCTGCTGCATTCCTTTAGAATGATTTTATGGATTCAATATAAGTTATTCTGAAGGCGAGGAAAAAAATAGATGAATGAAATGATCGAGCGCATCCTGGCGCACCGCACGGTAAGGGATTTTGAAGAACGACCTTTGAACCCGGAACAGATAGAAACGATTGTCCGCAGCGCCCAAGCGGCTTCGACTTCGAGTTTTGTGCAGGCCTATTCCATCATCGGAGTCACGGATCCTGACAAAAAACGTGAATTGGCGAAAATCGCGCGTAACCAGCATTTCGTTGCCGAGAACGGCCATTTCTTCGTATTTTGCGCCGACTTGCATCGCCACGATGTGATCGGAAAGATGGAAGGGAAGGATGTTGCAGCCTCGCTTGAGAGCACCGAGAAATTCATGGTAAGCGTGGTTGATGCATCCCTGGCTGCCCAGAATGCTGCTTTGGCGGCTGAAGCGATGGGGCTCGGGATCTGTTACGTAGGGGGATTACGGAATGACCTCGAAAAAGTCAGCGAACTCCTGAAGATTCCCGATAAAGTGATTCCGCTCTTCGGAATAGCGGTTGGTTATCCATCCAGCGTCAACGACCAGAAGCCGCGCCTGCCTTTCGAACATGTTTATCATGAAAATGAGTATCAACAAAACAATGCAGTCTACAAAGCCCAACTGAAGCAGTACAACGAAGAGATCCAAGAGTACTATCGGGCGCGGACCGAAGGCGAACGCTGCGACACTTGGACCGGCCAGATGGCAGAGATGCTCTCTCATCCGCAACGCATGTACATGCATGATTTCGTCGAAAAGCAAGGGATGAACAAGCACTGACTGTTTTGAGCTTTGCAGGAGTTAATTCCGCATTTTGAAACACTCAACTGGAATTTAGTTTTTCAAATAACATAGATCCATAGATTATCAGAAATAAATAATTTTCCTTGCATCGAACGGATATTCGTGTTATAGTTACCTTTCAACGTCCAAGAACATATGCAACTGATATGTATGGAACCATGGCTTTTCTCTATTCTGCAGCGGATGCTGCAGGCAAACGGAACCAAAAATAAGCGAAGTTAAATTTATTATGTAGCGCCACCTTATGGGGCCTCACAACATGAATTTCCAAGATTTAGATTTGATAGTGAAAAAGCCGCGATTCCTGTACAGGAATACCTTTTTCTTTCTTATGATAATAAGTAGAGACGGAAAGGTACTCGATTGAGTGCCTTTTTGATTTCTCTAAATACAGAAAAAAAGGATATATGAGGAGGTTGAAAGATAGTAGCGTACGCATATGGTTACGCTAAAGAAGGAGCAAGAAATATATGAAGAACATCGTCTATACGAATTCGCAGAACGTGACTATTGAAATATCATGGGAAGCGTATTACAAAGAGATCGACATGCGTAAACAAGAGCGTTTGAAGAAAAAACAAGCGCAAACAAGCGGCAAATAAGGTCTAAACAGCCCCTATGAACGGAGAGCTGCAAATTAAAAAGCTTGGAATCCCTGACTCACATTTGATGAGTCATCGGCTTCCGGGCTTTTTTGCTTGTTTCCGTTTCAAGGAGGAATTGGGTTCTGTATCAAAATGTTGCGTTCGGTTCAGACAATAACTTTCAGATATTCCTATCGATTTCGTGGTATCATCATTGGAAGATGCCTTACTAGAGGCGCGGTGAAAAATATCAGATAGAAGAAGGATAACAACAATGGATCAAAAGAAATCAGCGGTTTATCAAGAAATATTGTTTTACGGGATTGCGGCAATCCTGATGGGCATACTCGTGGGGGCTTTGGATGCTTTGTTTGGCGAAGTCCTCATTCTGATTACGCAGTTCCGCGGGCAGCACATCGCATTATTGTTGCCGTTCCTCGCAGTCGCCGGCTTGGCGATCGTCTATATCTACCAAAAATTCGGTAAAAACAGCAGCAAGGGAATGGGTTTAATCTTCTCTGCGGGGAACAGGCAGGATGAAGAGATACCGAAACGACTGATTCCGCTAGTCATCGGCGGCACTTGGCTGACCCACCTATTCGGCGGCAGTGCCGGCCGGGAGGGGGTAGCCGTGCAGATCGGAGCGACCGTCGGCTATACTTTCGGCAAGAAGCTACCTTTCCAAGATTCGAAAAAAATCCTGTTGGTTGCCGGGATGGCTGCCGGTTTCGCGGGCTTGTTCCAGACACCGATGGCGGCTACCTTTTTCGCCTTGGAGGTGCTGATGGTCGGCAGGATCGAATACCGCGCGCTTTTCCCCGCAGCGCTGAGCGCCTTTGTGGCTTCCTATACCTCGCATTTCCTCGGATTGGAAAAATTTTCGGTGGACTTGAATGTGGCGGTCCCGGTTGATTTGCTTTTCGCGGGAAAGGTTGTCCTCTTGGGCATCGTCTTCGGAGCTGTCGGCGGCTTGTTCGCCAAACTGCTGAAGAACACGAAAGTCTGGATGGCGCAAAAGATAGCTGATCCATACAGAAGAATTTTTGTGGTGGGCGTGCTGCTGACCATCGCGATGTTTGCGTTGCATATGGGACGCTACTCGGGCTTGGGCACCAATCTCATCAGCGCCAGTTTCGATGAGGGCACGATCTACGGTTATGACTGGGTGCTGAAGCTGGTGCTGACGATCGTGACTCTGGCGGCGGGATTCCAAGGCGGGGAAGTCACGCCGTTGTTCTCAATCGGCGCAAGTTTGGGCTATTGGCTGGCGCCAGTGTTCGGCTTGCCACCGGAATTTGTAGCTGCCTTGGGATACGCAAGTGTTTTCGCATCCGCGACGAACACCTTCATCGCACCCGTCTTCATTGGCGTCGAGGTCTTCGGCTATGACACCTTGCCGTATTTCTTTGCAATCGTGTCGGTCGCCTACGTGTTCAACAGCGGGTATTCCATCTATGCGCAGGAAAAAGCCAAGAGCGATTATTTGCAATAGTTTTTCTCAGTAAATAAGGATAATATATACTTTCGAAGCGGGCTGTCTCTAAACTGAGGCAGCCTATTTTTGTTTGTATTGGCTACGAATGGGTTTGCCGGTATGGTAATCCAGGCATCCGGCGACTGCGGAGGGCAAAATTGCCGAATGCTACAAAAACATTCGACAAATTGACCCCAACGAAGAGCAGAATTGCCGAATGTTCAAAAACATTCGACAAATTGAATCTGGCGAAAGGCAAAATTGCCGAATACAGGTACTATATTCGGCAATCCGGGTATCCGGTCGGCGCAATCGACTACAATCAAATGAGGTTACTCGATTCCCACGCACAACTTCGATCCTGAAAAATTCAGATGATCCGCTAAAATTAGCTTTTCGCATACGACGAAATTATAATGGTTTATGAAGGAACATTCTTAAGTATCATCCGGATCAGAAGCGACAAAATTCCAAATAGAACGGAGAATAAGCATGGGCATCGGAGCATTTTCCCTCAGTCTGACGGTCAAGGACATACATGCATCAAAGGCATTTTACGAAAAATTGGGCTTCAGCACATTCGGCGGGGACATCGATCAGAACTGGCTGATCATGAAGAACGAGGACTGCATCATCGGGCTATTCCAGGGCATGTTCGAGAAAAACATGCTGACGTTCAATCCCGGTTGGAACAGCAATGCGGAAGAAGTGAATCCGTTCAAGGATGTCCGCCAGTTACAGGAAGAATTGCGGGAAAAAGGCATCGCTTTTGTTTCGGAAGCCGATCCGGAATCAGAAGGGCCGGCCAGTTTCATCATTGAGGATCCCGACGGCAATCCGATCCTCGTCGATCAGCACAGATAACTTTCCTTTTGCTGGAATTCCGTTTCCAATTGCATATTACATGAGCCATCCGCAGCAACTGTTTTGCGAAAAATAGGAGATCAATCATGGGAAGAATCATTCATTTTGAAATCCATGTGGACGATATGGAACGGGCTAAGCTTTTCTACGGAGATGTTTTCGGGTGGACATTCGAAGATTGGACCGCTTTTACGGGTACACCCTATTTCGGGGCGATCACAGGGGACACGAGCGAACCGGGCATCAACGGCGCTTTGATGCAACGCCAAAGTGCTCCGCCTGAGGTAAATCAAGGGTTGAACGCTTTTGTGTGCACGATGGGGACCGAAGATTACGATGCGACCGAAGCGCTGATCCTGGAGCATGGCGGCAAAGTCGCGATGCCCAAGAATGCGTTGACCGGGATGGCTTGGCAGGGGTATTATTTCGATACGGAAGGGAATCTGTTCGGGATCCATCAACCGGACCTGAATGCAAAATAGCAGCCTCGGAACAGGTTGAGGATTATCAAATAGCATAATAAAAACGGAAGGCTGCCTCTTTATGGACAGTCTTTTCGTGTTGCAGGCACAGGGATATCAAATGATGTTGGATATCCCCGAAGAATCGTACAAGCAGAGCATGTCTTGGTTGCTGGATGTCCGATAATGCGGAAGAATCGGACATCCAGAGGACTATTACAAAAAAGGAAGGCTCTGTCTCATCCCGAGACAGAGCCTTCCTTTTCAATTCATTATCTTCCAGCGATATTCATCTTTTTCAAAATTGCCGACAGCGGCAAGGAAATGGCAATTCCGACCGCGTTCTGGACGAGGTTTCCGGGAATCGAAGCGAACGGTGTGATGGCATTGCCGTAAAGGATCCATTCGCACAGATAATAACCGACCAGCATGATGGGAACCGAAAGCAGCGTGGCCAAAAGGTTCATCGCAAAGCTGTCCCCTTGGCGGCCTTTCGACCAGGCCAATTTACCGACCAGATAGCCTTGCAAGCCGCGGGTAACCAACGTGAAGGGGGCCCACAGAACCCAGCCAGCCATGAGATCGAAGATGGCCATGCCGACCGCTCCGGCGATGGCACCTTTTTTCGGCCCGAACAGGATGGAAGCGAGGAAGAGCATCGCAGTGCCGAGGTGGATCAAGCCACCATTTGCCCCGATCGGCAATTTGATGTTCAGGAAGACTGTAGCGACGAATACGAGCGCAATCAGGATCGCCGTCAGAACTAAATCATAAGTGCGTGTGTTTGAATAACCTTGTGCTTTTTGCATAGTGAAACCTCCTAATTGTTTTCTTTATAGCTTCCGATGAATAGCTGGGCCAAGTCGCCTTTTCCGACGAAGCCCAAATCGCGGAGACCGTTGTCTACGATGGCCAAAACATAAACCAATTTGTCGATGAAGGCATTTTCGCCCATATGGCCGATGCGCAGGATCACATCTGCATATTGTGCCAATGAAGTTGCGACCAACAAATCGTAGTTTTCGCTGAGGTGCTCCTGCAGGCGCAAAGCACCAATCTCTTCCGGTATCCGGATGGCGGTGACGGTATTGGAACGGTCGGAATCCAGGAACAGGGCCAAGCCGTACGCTTGGGCGGCTTCGCGCACTGCGGTAGCAATCCTATCATGGCGTGCGTAGACCGCCTCGATGCCTTCCTCCAGGATGTTGTCCAAAGCGGCATCGAGCGCTGCGACATCGCCCGCAGAAGTCGTGTAAGGCAAGTATTCTTTTTCCGCGTAGCCTTTGAAGACCTGCAGATTAGCATAGAAGGAAGCGATAGGCGTTTTGCGATTGTCCATCGCTTTTTGGGCGTCTGCGCTGACCGAGACGATGGCCAGTCCGACCGGCGCCGAAATGGCTTTTTGTGTTCCGCCGCAGCAAATGTCGATCCGGTTTGCGTCGACGTTTATCGGCTCACCGACCATGCCGGCGACGGAATCTACCACCGTCAGAATGCCATATTCCTTCAGTAAAGGACATAACTCAGCCACGTTGTTCAGTACCGATGTCGGTGTGTCGCAATGGACCAGGGTGGCATATTTGAAGTCGGAATCCTTTTCCAGATAGGCGCGTACCGCTTCGGTAGGGATGCCGCTGTGGTGGTCGAAACTCAGGACGACCGGCACGCCGCCATAGATGCTGACGAAATCCTTGAAGCCTTCGCCATAGATGCCGTTGTCCAGTACGAGCACGCGATCGCCGGGTTCTGTCAGACTCGCACAAGCTGCCTCAAGAGCCAGTATCCCTTCGCCGGCAAGCAACAGGACTTCATTTGTGGTACCCATGACTTGCCCCGTTTTTTGGCTGACCTCACGGTAATAGCGGACGAATGTTTTGTCAAAGTCGCTGTTGTTGGTTCTTTTTGCGCGGGCCAAACGCACATTTTCGCGTACCTCGGTCGGACCCGGGGCGTAATTCGGTTTGTATCTCATCAGGAAGTCCTCCTTGTCATTTCGTATATTGCTGATAAGTTTAGCAAATGAAAAGGGCTATGAAACCGTCCAATCCGACATAAAATGAGGGATCCAATTTGGTCCGGAATGGCTTCTTGCATGCATTTTGCTAATGTGAACGCATCCAATTTCGGATTACGTAAGTTTTCCCGCAAATATCTTCCTTTTTTTCGGGGATTGGCGGACTCCCGGAAGCATATACTGTGGGAAAGGACAGGCACACAGGCCTGTCGATCAGCTTAAAGTAAACGCTGCGAAACCAAGTACAGTGAGGAGCACTCCGATGCAAGGCATTAGCGAGATTCAAAAAGACCTATCATCCTATACATTGAAGAACCTTGCCATATTCGCAATGTTTTTCGATCATATCTTTGCGGTATTTGTGCCGCAGGACAGCCTCGAAGGTGTGGCGCTGCGGATAGCGGGGCGGATTGCCGCCCCGATCATGTGCTATATGATTGCGGAAGGCTATCATTACACATCCAATCTGAAAAAATATATCGTGAGGTTAGTGATGTTTGCCGCCGTTTCGCATTTTCCGTATGTCTGGTATTTCGGCCTCCCGTGGTGGCAGGCAACGAGCGTCATCTGGGGATTGGCGTTGGGATTGGTGGCATTGGCGGCGGCCAAACGAGAGGACTGGTCGCTTCTGTTAAAAGCAACAATCGTTTTGGCCTGCGGTCTGCTGGCGGTACCGGCTGATTGGAATTATGTAGCGGTCTTGTGGATTCTGTTTTTCGGATTGTTCAGGGGACAAACCGAAAAACAGCTGCTGAGCTTTGCGGTCATAGGGATTCTGTTCCACATCATCCCTTCGATCAGTGAAATCGGTTGGACGCAATCCTACCAAATCGGCATTTTTCTGGCTGTGCCGCTGCTGTTGTTCTACAAAGGCCGTCAAGGGAAGAAATCCAATGTGATGAAATGGGGCTTCTATGCTTTCTATCCGTTCCATCTATTGCTGTTGGAACTAGTAAAAATGATCGTATCCGCGTAATGGAGGTCTGAATATAAATGAGAATCAACAAAAATTGGCGCTGCGCTTTCATCGGCATCCTGACGGGTGCGGTGCTGTCCGCTTGCTCCGGCTCGGATGAACAGACGGAAACAGAGGAGTCGGAGAGCGCTACGACAAGTTCGGCTGTCGAAGCGGTGGATTCAGCAGAGACGGCCTCGAGTGAAACATCGAATGAAGAGGAAACAGCTGTAGTCCAGCCGGAAAATCCGGAACCGTTGACGTATGAAGGGGATCTGGAGCTTCCTGTCAACGGGGCGACAGGCTATGCTTCAGTCCGGATGGATCTGAAGGCGACTGCGGATGCCGGATCCGAAACGATTTCGGAATTGGAGGCGGGCACCGCTTTTGAGGTGCTGGAGGAGGTTGGCGATTGGTGGTATGTCCGGACCGCTACTGAATCGGGATGGGTGCAGCATCTTTATTGTTTCATCAATCTTCCGGATGTAATCCCCTCCATCATCTACGACAATACCAACACGTACGCATCCAAGTTCGTTTCTTCCGGAAAAACGATCCCAGGCATAACCGGGGAGGCGCTTTACGACGGGAAAGCATACAATATGCGGCTGGGAAAAGTGTCCGATATCGTGCCGGTGCTTTACAGTATGTCGAAGAAAATCCATTTGGCGCAGCAAGCAGCTTTGGAGGAGGGGAATACTTTGGTCATCTATGAGGGGTACCGTCCATTTTTTGCCCAAAAGCTGACAGTGGATGCTTTGACAACCTTGGCTGCGGCCGATTCGGAAGTGATGGCGGGGATCAATACTTACCCTTGGAACACGAACTGGTTCATTGCGACAAGCGTTTCGAATCACCAAATGGGCTATGCCATCGATGTCACATTGGCGAAAATAACCGAACAGCAGGAAATCGTCATCGGCGACTATGCTGCGACCGCTATAACGGGCTACACGGAGTACACGATGCCGACCACTATCCATGAATTGAGCATGGCCTCGGCTACATTCACCGGACCGGTCAAATCCAGTTCCCCGACCGCCTGGCTCCAAGCCACCTTGGCAGATACGATGAATGAGGCAGCCATCCTCCTGCAGCGCTACTGCACGGACGCCGGTCTTACTCCACTGGCTTCGGAATGGTGGCATTTCAATGATTTGGATGCGCGTTTTTCCACTGAGGGGAACAGCAGCAAAGGCGAATACCTTTTGGATGCAACCATGAGCGAGGCACCGGAAGCGGCAGAATGATGGACAGGCAATTGAAAAAATAAAAAAAGAGGCACGATCGAATTTCTCGATTGTGCCTCTTTACTGTTTTGTGCTGAAACTTGATGGTCCCTACTGGGATTGAACCAGCGACCCCTACCATGTCAAGGTAGTGCTCTCCCGCTGAGCTAAGGAACCGTTAAACAGATGAATCACCTGCTCGTATATTTGATTATAACATATTTGCGTGAGAAGTGAAGAGGGGAAATTAAAAAAATGAGGAACGAATAAGGCATGCATTCCATCAGACAACAAGGTATACTGGAAAAGGATAATTGAAAAGGAAAATTTGGAGGCATAATATGGACAACAATGATATATTGATCCGCTTGCGCTATGCGCTGGACATCAAGGATGCAGATATGGTGGAAGTGTTCCGCTTGGGCGGACTTGAATTGACGAAGGAAGCAGTACAAAAGATGTTGCTGAAATCGAAAAAAGATGAAGCAACGGATACTGCCGGGGCTACAGCCCCATCGGAAGACGATCAACTGGCTTGCGACAATGCGACACTGGAATCGTTCTTGAACGGACTAATCACTTCCCAACGCGGCAAAGCGCAAGCGAAGCCCGGCGAAACGGAACTAAAGCCGGAATTTGTGCTGAACAACGGGAACGTCAACAATCTGCTGCTGAAGAAAGTCAAGATCGCGCTGACTTTGACAAACGAAGACATGCTTGAAATCCTGGAATCGGCTGGAGTCACCGTGTCAAAAAGCGAACTGAGCGCGGTCCTGCGCAAAGAAGGGCACCGCAATTACAAGCCTTGCGGCGACCGCTATGCACGGAATTTCCTGAAAGGATTGGCGCTGCGCTACCGCGGATAAGCTGTATTTTAGCCCGCCAGTCGCTTTTGGCGGGCTATTCCGGTCCCTCAAAATCCTGCATTAAAAACAAAAACATGATTCCCCGCAAAGGAGAATCATGTTTTTTGTCATTTCGAGTACAGCAGGAAAGCTTTCGGAACCGGCGCGCTGAAGCGGACGAGCTCACCGGTCGCAGGATGGATGAAAGCGAGTGTGGTAGCGTGCAGCCCCAAACGCTTCATCGGATTGCTGTAGGCACCGTATTTCTTATCTCCGGCAACCGGATGGCCCAAGGATTCCATTTGGACGCGGATCTGATTCTTCCGGCCGGTCTCCAATTGCACCTCCAAGAGCGAATATTCCTTGTTTGCGCGAATCTTGCGGTAATGGGTCACGGCATGCTGGCCGCCGTTGTCTTTCGGACTGGAATGGACCTTCATGGCTTTGCTCTCGGTCAGCCACGAGGAAATCGTGCCTGCATCCTTCTTGATTTCGCCCTCGACCAGAGCGGTATAGATGCGTTCTTTGACGATTTCTTTCCAATTATTTTGCAGCTTTTCTTTCAGCTCTTCGGATTTTGCGAACAGCATGACGCCGGAGGTATCACGGTCCAGACGATGTACGACAAAAATTCGGTTCGCTTTATTGTCTTCTTTAACATATTGGCTCAATTGGCGGTAAGCGGTCGGTTCCTTTGGATCGTCCGTTGCCATCGACAACAGGCCGGCATCCTTATTGATCACGATGATCGATTCATCTTCAAACAGGATCTTGAGGCCTGAAAGGGACGTTTTTTTGATGGCTTCTTTATTCGCCAAAATGCCGACAATCTGTCCGGGTTCCAGGGGGTGGTTGTGTTTGGTGATGGCCTTGCCGTCGACAGTCACTTGTCCGCGGGTAAGAATCGATTTGACCGAATTGCGGCTTTGCTTGCTGAGGATCTGCAGCAAAAATGGCAACAATTCGCTTGGTTCGGTCACGGGATATTGCGTAACCCCTTTGGTGGACGGGCTTTTTTGGGGTCCTATCGCCTTGTCCTGGCGATTGCGTTTATTAGTGATGGGTTTCTTTTGGTTTGTTTTTTTCATCTGATTCGCTCCTGACTCTGTTCGCCGCTTGATTGTAGCGGTTGTCTCTTCTGAAGTATAACAGAAAACCGGGCATCCATCCCGCATAATCAGGACAAAAACGCAGCAAGTGGCATATAATTAAAACAGAAGAACCAAAAGGAAGCGAGGGAGCAGGCATGGACCATATCAGCATCATCGGCGCCAAGGAAGGCAATCTGAAGAACATCACAGTGGACTTTCCCAGGAACAAATGGATCGTCCTCACAGGGGTATCCGGTTCCGGGAAAACGACGCTGGCGATGGATGTGCTCTATCAGGAATGCCAGCGCCAATATCTGGAGGCAATCGGCTACCAAGGGATCCGTAAACCGAACATCGATGCGATCCGCAATGTGTCTCCCGCTATCCAAATCCAGCAGCAAGCCTACAATAAAAATCCGCGTTCGACTGTGGGAACGGTTACGGACATCTATACCGATCTGCGGATGCTGTTTGAGAAATTGAGCACGAGGGACTGCCCGGCTTGCGGGAAGGAATTCAGTTCGGCAGAGTGCCGCGAGGAAACCGAAAAGACCGCCGATGAGCTCAAGGTGTTCCAGTATTGTCCTCACTGTAATCACCGGATGGAGAAGCTGACCCGCACCCATTTTTCCTACAACACCAGAGAAGGTGCCTGCGCAACTTGCCAGGGCATGGGGGAAGTGCTGACGATCGATGAGAAGCGGGTGCTCCGTGAAGAACTGGCGCTTGAAGAGGGAGCGGTCGTTTTTTGGGAAAAACGCTACAGGGATTACCAGCTGGAGTCGCTGGTTGCCGCTAGTGACCATTACGGGATCCCGCTAAAAATAAACACGCCGGTGAAGGACTTTACGCCGACGCAGCGCGTGCTGTTGCTGCATGGGGCCGAAAGTGAAGAGATGCATCAGTTGTTCCCGGATGTGCAGGCGCCCCGGACGATTGCCGAAGGCCGCTATGAAGGGGTCCTGCCGAACCTTTGGCGCAGAATTGCGGACAAAAAAGGGGCTTCCAAATTCCAGGAAGCCTACTTTGAATCGGTTATTTGCCCGGAATGCCATGGCGAACGACTGAACGAGCTGAGCAGGAGCGTGACTGTGAAAGGAACGCGCTTGCCGGAACTGTCCAGTTCATCATTGACTGGTCTTATGGATTGGCTCAGCAAGCTCGAAGAAAATCTGAAACATTCGGAACAACTGTTGGTGGGTGTCTATGTCACAGATTTGAAGACCAAACTGAAACGGATCCTGAAATTGGGATTGGGCTACCTGTCGCTCGACAGGCAGACGATGACGCTGTCGGGAGGTGAAGCGCAACGTCTGCGGTTGGCAGCTGTCCTTGATTCGGATCTCACGGGGGTCATCTACATCCTGGATGAACCGACAATCAGCCTGCATCCAAAAGATACAGAAGGGCTCCTGACGGTCCTGCGGTCGCTGAGGGATAAAGGCAATACGGTCCTCGTCATCGAACATGATACAGCTGTCATGGCGGCTGCGGACTACCTGATTGATATCGGTCCGGGAGCCGGGAAATACGGGGGCGAAGTCATCGGCTCGGGAACGCTGCAGCAAATCAAGGAACAAGCGACATCCGTCACCGGTGCCTACCTGAACAGCAAGTCGGAACCGCGCAAATTTTTCCGCAAAGGATCCGGTGATTTCATCGAGGTGAGCCAAGCGGACAAGCATAACCTCCGGAATCTGACAGTCCGTTTCCCTATCGGCTGTCTCATCTGTGTCACCGGCGTATCGGGGTCCGGAAAATCGACGCTCGTGTTCGATGTGCTGGCGAAAGGGGATACGGACCAGCCGGAGAAACCGAATCAGGTGAACGGAACCGGCTCATTCGACCGGATCGTCATTGTGGAACAGGCACCCCTCACCCGGATGAAGCGTTCGAATGTTGCGACCTATTCGGATGCCTATACGGAAATCCGGAAAATCTTCGGCCAACAGCAGACTGCCATCGAAAAGGGAATAACCGCCAATCACTTTTCCTTCAATGTGAAAGGGGGACGCTGCGATAATTGTGAAGGCTTGGGGGTCGTCACAAATAACCTGTTGTTTTTTGAAGATCAGGAAGTTCCTTGCCCTGTATGTTCGGGCAAACGCTTCAAGGACGAGGTCCTGTCCGTGACCTATCGCGGCCATTCTATCACCGCAGTGCTGGGATTGTCGGTTGAGGAAGGCGCAGAACTGTTTGCGGATTCCCCAAAAATCAGTGCCATCCTGAATCTTCTGCAGGATGTCGGTCTCGGCTACCTCGAGCTCGGCCAGACAACTACGACTTTGTCCGGAGGTGAAGCGCAACGGCTCAAATTGGCAGTGGAACTCCTCGCAAATCGGGGGAAAAAGAATCTCTATCTGATCGATGAACCGACTACCGGTCTGCATCCGCTCGATGTGGAAAAGTTCCTGAAGTTGTTGGATCGGATGGTTGAGTCCGGCAGCACGGTGGTCGTTGTGGAACACAATCAGCAGATCATCGGAGCGGCTGATTGGATCATCGACCTTGGTCCAGGAGGCGGGGATGCCGGCGGTAGGATCATTGCGGAAGGAACGCCATCGGACATCCGGAAAGACAAAAATTCGGTGACGGGAAAGTTCATTTAAGGCCAAACAAGTTAAAATGATTGACAGACGCCGGGAAAATCGCTATCTTATTAGAAAGCGATGAGGAAAAGAAGGGGAGGCAGAACCATGCAGAAGATGATGTGTTGTATGTGCGGATGTAAGAAACATGCAGGAATATTCTTATCATCTTTTGATCTCCACAACCGAGTGAGTTTGGTCGCTCTGTAAAGGGGATCAGGGGGCAGATTATGCATCCGCATCCAAGTGAAGCGCTGAAATGATGATGAATACTCGTGCATGTGTGTTTTGTTGACGCGCATGCACTTTTTTTGTGGAATTGATGGTAACCCATCGGAAAATAGAGTGAGGTGGCAAAAATATGAATCTGCAGCAATTGCGATATGTCATAACAGTGGCGAAATACGGCACTTTTCGGGAGGCCGCAAGGCAATTATATATGGCGCAGTCCAGTCTGTCGTCAAGCATCAAAGATCTGGAGGAAGAATATGGCATCCAGATCTTCGAGCGTTCCAAAAAAGGTATCGAGATAACCAAAGAGGGGGCTATGCTCCTGGAGTTCGCCGATCAGATCGTGGCCCAAGCGGACCAGTTGGATTATCGATACCTGTCTGCAACCGAAAACAGGAGACTGTTTTCGGTTTCGAGCCAGCACTATGATTTTGCCTCGGAAGGCTTTGCCCGACTGGTTTCGGAAAAAAAAGAAGAATCACTGAATTTCCGTTTCCTGGAGACGAGTACCTCGAAAGTGATGGAGGACGTGCGGGATGCCGTCAGTGAAGTCGGCTTCATCTATCTGAACGATTTCAACGGGAAGGTCATCAAACAGTATCTCGAAGCATTCGACCTGAAATTCGATCCGCTGATCGCGTTCCAACCGCATGTATTCCTCAGCGAGTTCCATCCGTTGGCGAAGAAGGAGAGAATAACGCAGGAGGAACTCCATCCGTACCCCGTCATTTCCTTCGATCAAAGCAAAAACAGCACGCTACAGCTGATGGAGGAATCGATCCAGGTCGACCAGAATGTCCAACGGATCAGCGCAAGCGACCGCGCGACCGTGTTGAATCTGTTGTCTGTGACGAATGGCTACTTGGTCGGTTCAGGTCTCCTGAAATCGAACACGCAGGACCACATTGTCGTGGTGCCGATGGATGTCGATCAAAAAAATACGATCGGCTTCATCTATTCAAAAGTGCGGCCGCTCAGCGCGATCTCCAAGCGTTACATGGAAATCGTTAGGGAATTGTTGGAGGGAGACCAACGCATCGAGCTGACTGATCATGTGGACTGAAGCTTGGGATCATGGGTTGTCCGATTCTACGCGGATATCGGACAAGGAGCAGAGCATTAGCGTTCGGGTTGTCCGATACTGTGCGGATATCGGACAATGAGTGAAGCATTAGCGCTCGGGTTGTCCGATTCTATGCGGATATCGGACAACGAAGAAAACATTTTTCCGCCATGAACAAAATGAACGCATCGACCACAACGAAGCACAAATACCAAGCACCAAACCTCAAACAAACAGGAGGCAGTCCCGCAAGCGGGATAACCTCCTGTTTGTTCATTCCGCGAACAATGTGTCGACTTCCACCCGCAGCACCCGGTCGATGCTCGGGTTGCCATGGTCGCGATAAGCATACGCCCCAGATTCGAAGAGTATGTAGAGGTGCTTTCCATCCACGACGACCTGTTCCATGTAAGAAGGCATCGTGATTTCGGTATTCGCATTTTTATCCGTGAAGTCCTCATTCTCCTTAAGACGATCAAAGGAAAGTAGGGTTGAGTCATGTTTTCTGCCAGAAGAGCGTGACAGCATTAGTTTTTCCTGATAAAAAGCCAGTCCTTGGATCTCTTTGCCTATCTTATCGACATCGTCAGGAGAAGCTTCTTCCGTACTTTTTCCGGTATCGAGCGCATGGACTTCCTCTCCTTTATCGTTTGCTGTTGTGGAAATCAGGTAGCGGTGCATGACACTCGTCTCTTCGTCATCGAAATGCGCCACGTAGAGGTCATCGCCGTGGACCGTGATGGTTGAAGCCCGTTTGATTTCAGGCAGTTCGATGCTGTCCGTATAGGCAATCGGTTCAGCGGAATCCGTGAAGTCATAGGCTTCAATGTCCTTCAAAGACAGAGTGATGACCTGCGCGGTGTCGCCTTTTTCCGAGCTGACCCAGAGCAGCTCATGGTTGTTGTCGTAGGCGAGGCCACCTGCATGAGGGATGCCGTCCAGGACAATTTCCTTGATGAAGGATCCACTCTTCTTGTCCAGCACATAGATGACGGAATTGTGTTCTTTGGTCTGGCAATAAGCCGATATGAACAGGTAATCTTTGTTGACGGCCAACCCTTGCGGCGTCATCGTTGTGCAGATTTCTTCCTCTTCGTGTTCATGATGGAGCGTCAGAGTGGCATCCATTCCCGGGATGATGAAGATGTTCTCTTCCGGATCGATGCCATCCTCTTCAAAGGCCGCTCGGTACAGTTCGGGATAGTCGGACAGTCCCTCCATTAGTTCATCCAATGAGCCGAGGCTGGCTTCTGTGTTCGTTTCTTCAGCAAAAGCCACCCGTTCGATCTTGCCGTTCTTTGTGAGCAGGCCGAGCGTGACCACCCCCGTCATGATGATGCCGATCAGTGCGAGGCTGATGACTTTCTTTCTCTTTTTTTTTTCCACAGTATCACTTCCCGAGTTGAATATTTAAATGAGCCGTTCAGCTTTTCTAATATATTACTACAGGAGTGGGTAAGCGACTAACGAAAAGCTTCAGGCCACGCTTATTCCTGATAGGATTTGAGTACTTCCTGAAGCGGGATTTTAGCGATTTTCCGCCTGCTTATGTAGGTGCCGGCGAAGAAGATGAGGATCAAGATCACCAATGTCTGCAGCAGAAAAATAGGTCTGTACTGTAGCGGTAGGATGACGCCGTATTCCTCCGTGAAAAACCTCATCATCAGGTTCAGTATACCCAAAGCGATGGGGATGCTGATCAGATAGGAAATCAAGGCGTAAAAGAAATAGCTGTTCAGGATCATCGCATTGACTTCCCGGCGTCTGTAGCCCATCACTTTGAGCAGCGAAATCACATAGTAATTTTTTTCAACCGTGAAGGAAGTGAGCACAAACAGGATGCTCGCGGCGATGATTGCGGATCCGCCGATCATGACGTTCGAGATGAACTGCGTATAGTTGGACATCGCCTTCGATTGTTCGATGAGTCCGGACTTGCTGATGATTGTGCTGTAGTAGGCATCGGATGGCTTTTTGAGCGAATAGATGCCGCTGTACAGGCGCGAAGTGCTGTTTTCTGACAATATATTGCTGAGCTTTTCGATGTTCAGGTACACCTTGTCGGAAATGTATTCATCAGTCACGCCTTTGACAAGGAAGGGGAAAGTGTCGTCGTTAACTTCCAGGCGGATAATATCGCCTTCTTCGAGTCCGAGCTTGATGCTGAGCCGTTTCGTGATCACGGCGCCGTTCTGGATGTTTACGGTTATGTCATTGCCTTCATCATCATACAGGCTGTAAAGTTTGTTGCGTGAAGACAGCCCTTGCAGCGATACAACGCTGTCGTCCAGCGAGGCGAATGGATAGATGAGGAATTTTTCATCGCCGGGCCGGGTTTCGGGCAGCCTTTCTGTGACGTCGAGATAGGCCTCATACTCGTAGTCGACCTTATTCAGGTAGTCGACCGTCATCCGATCGACCATGCCGCCCATCATGAAGGAAAAACTCATCAGGATTGTCGAGAACATGATGCCCAGAAAGAAAATGAAGAAACTGCCGGTGCTCTTGATCGCGTGCAGGTATTTGAATTTTGTGCTGCCTTTCGCCTTCGAAAGGACCCGGCTGAGGTACCTGCCGATCCGGTTGATCGACTTGCCCTCATGCGGCTTCAGCAGTTCCAGGGCATTCTCGCCGAGGATCCGGTAGATGATGATCCCGGAAACCAAGGAGAAGAACAGGAGCGGCACCAGGATCGCGGTAGCGAAGACGGTGAAACTCTGGGCGATCTTGACTTGGGGCAGGAGATAGAAATCCAGGTACAATTTCTTCAACGGCTCGGAATAGAGCGATCCGATGAAGTAGCCCAGGATCAACATAAGGGCGGCGAAGACCATCATCGCGACGAAGTAGGGCCGGGCTATTTCCGAACGGCGGTAGCCGAGCGCTTTGAGGATGCCAATCTGGCCTCTTTCGGCATGGAGCAGGTTGTAGATCAGGATCGATACGATGATGACGGCGATGGCCGCGATGAAGACACTGAGTCCCAAAGCCATGACTTTTCCTTGGGTCAGTTCGTCATAGATGGCACCGCTCCTCATGCTGGTCTGCGTATCCGTAATCTGGCTGACGAAAGGCAGCGCATCTTTGTCGTAGGCGGTGTCTATGGTTTCCTCGGTCAGGGTCATGCCAGCCAAACGGAAACTCTCCTTGTCGTCGAAGTTCTCGTATTCTTTATCGGACATGAGCAGCAGTGTCTGCAGCCCGGTATCCAAGTTGAAGGTTTCATCGAACATGGGAAGGGTGTAATCCGGGAAAAGCACAAAGCCCGTTACGCGGTAGCTTTTGTTTTTGATGATAAGGGCGTCCCCGATGTTGAGGCCGTTCTTGTCGGCATAGACCTTGGTGACGGCGACTTCGTTGTCGGCCGAGGGTTTGCGTCCTTCCTCCATATAGGAAAGATTGATTGTTTCGCCATCCTTCACGAGGAGCGCTTTATGCGACTGTCCTTGGTAGGTGTAGGAGGTGTTTTTGTATTCCCTCAGTTCGAGGCTGACATCGCGATAGCTCGCTTCAAACTCGGCGATCCGGTTTTCCATGAGCTTGTAGAAAGTGGATGGCTCGACTTTCTTGATGTCGCTGAGCGAGTAGAAACCTCTGGCCAGCAGAGCCGCCGCGATGGGGTAGGCTGCTTCTTCCAACGTGACCCGGTTCAGCATCTCAACAGCAAAGTCCTCCTGGTTGTAATCCGACAGGTAGGCTTCCGTCGGTTCTTCGATGCCGCTCAAACCGTAGAACATCATGGTGTAGGTGGCGGAGCTAAGGATGATGATGAAGCCGATGGCAACCAGCTGCATCCATTTTTTCCGCAAGGTTTTGATGACATTTTTCAGCAGCATGATCCGCACTTCCCCCTATCCCCAAGAGATGTCCTGGGCATTTTTTTTGACTTCGTTGAGGGTGACTTCCGTTATTTGACCGGAGTTCATCTTGATGACTTTATCCGCCATTTCGGCAATCCCCAGGTTATGGGTGATGACGATGACGGTTTTGTTGTAGTCTTCGTTCAGATTCTGCAACAGCTGCAGAATTTTTTTCGAATTTTCTTCATCCAACGAGCCAGTGGGTTCATCGCAGAAGATGATGTCGGGATTCTTGGCCAGGCTCCTGACGATCGAAACCCGCTGCTGTTCTCCTCCGGAGAGCTGGCTGGGATATTTGTTGCGGGCTTTTTCCAGACCGACCTTTTCGAGTAGTTCGGCTATGTCGAGCGGGGCGGTGCCGATGTCCGAGCCAATCTGAATGTTCTCGTAGACGTTCAGATTCTGCAGCAGGTTGTATTGCTGAAAGATGAAGCCCAGATGTTTCCTTCTGAAGGCGGTCATCTCCTCTTCGTCCAGGTTTGTCAGCGTCTCCCCCTTGAAGGTGATCTCCCCCGAAGTGACGGTGTCCAAGCCGCTGATGACGTTCAGCAGGGTGCTCTTGCCGCTGCCGCTGGGGCCGAGTATGACGACAAACTCCCCTTCTTCGATGGTGAGGTTGACGTCCTTCAGGGCGTAGGTTTCCACGTCACCGGTTTTGTAAGTTTTCGTCACGTTGGTCATCGTTATCATCGCATCCACCTTCTTTTGAAATCGCTTCAATCAGTTCAAGTATATTTGTGTCGGGATTTTTTGTCAAAAAATTGAGGATAGCAGATTTTTTGCTGAGAGGAGATGTATTCCCAAAAAAGAAAATACCAAAACGGAATTGTATGCGCTGACAATATCTTCACAGAAGTATCGGCCGATATGGTAAAATTGAGATACCGAAACGATGGAATCAACTGGAATATCCGGAAATTGCGCGAGGGGGTCTTCTTTATGGGGAAATTGAAAGCTATCATATTCAAATCAAAAAAATCGATCATTGTCACGGCGGTCCTTCTGCTGACTTTGTTGGTGGGCGGGGGTACTGCCTACTGGTGGTATCAGAATGCCCAGGTCCAGGAAGTGTCGGTGCATACGGCCTGGAAAGGGCAATTGGCTAAGTATGTGCCGATAACCGGCGACATCGAAGCCAGCAGCCGGAGCAGCCTTTTTCCCTCGCCCACAGCCAAGATTGTCGAAGTGTTGGCGGAGGAAGGGCAGGCAGTCAAGAAAGGCGATGTGCTGGCGAGGATCGATGCGACCGAGTACCGCACCCAATTGGATAAGCAGGCCATCAATCTTGCGAATGCAGAGGCGACGCTTGCCTATCTTTCCGGGAGCAGCGCTGAAATGGACAAGGCATCCTCCCAGAATGCGGTGAGCCAAGCGGGGATTGCGCTGGAAACTGCCCAATCCAATTACAGTGCGGCGCAAGGGAATCTGGATGACATCAATACGCTCAATGCGAATGCCATCAGCCAGGCGAACTTAGCCTTGGAGAACGCCCAGTCGAATTATGCCGCCGCCGTATCGAATCTGTCGGGGCGGGGGACGCTCTACGACAATGCGGTGAGCCAGGCTCAAATAGCTCTGGAGAGCGCCCAAGCGAACGCTGCCGCTTTAGCGGATAAACTGCATAACGTCGAAATAGCCAACGCGAATGCGGTCGGTCAAGCCCAACTGACTTTGGAAAATGCGAAGGCGCATTACTGGATCGCAAAAAAGAATTTTGATGATCTGGATAATGCCCTGAAGGAAGCCCAATGTGCATTGGAGACTGCGAAAACAACCTATGAGAGTGCGAAACTGAATCTGGACATCGTCAAAGCTCTGTATGATGCCGATCCGATCTTATATGCCTTTGACTATCAGTTGGCGCAGCAGGTTGTCGCCGCTGCCGAAACGGCGGTAGGGAATGCCGAATTGACTTTGGACAGCGCTGAAATGAGCTATCAAGCCGGCTATAATACGGCGAAATTGGCGGTGATCGATGCTGAAACGGCTGTCAGCAGCGCCGAAATTGCGCTTTCGAATGCCGAAAATGCAGCCGATGCCGAATATGCTGCAGCAGAAAAGGCGGTTTCGGACAGCGAGTCAGCTGTGAGCAATGCGGAAATTGCGCTTTCGAACGCCGAAAGCGCGGGGTCTATTGAATATGCAGCAGCTGAAAAAGCCGTCAGCGACAGCGAAGCCGCTGTCCGTAACGCGGAAATCAGCGTTTCAAATGCCAGAAGCGGCGCTGCCGTAAAGTATGAGGCGGCAATCAAAGCGATTAGTGATGGCGAAAAAGCCGTCCGGAGCGCTGGAATCGCTCTTTCGAATCTGAACACCTCGGCAACCTTTTCGTGCGCAACAGCGGAGGAAAGGATCTCCAATCAGGCGGACCAGATTGCTCTCCTGAAGACGGACATCGTCTATTTGAACAAAAAAATCGAGGAGTGCGATCTGAAGGCCAATGTCGACGGCATCGTGACGAAGATGGATGTTGTGGCGAACGAATACCCTCAGGTCGGGGATGCCATCATCGTTGACGGGGCGACCGAATACGTGATCAGTTTGGCTGTCAGTCAGTTTGACAGCGTCAATATGCGGGTAGGCCAGAAGGCGACCGTCAAGGTGAAAGGGGTAGCTGCGGAATACGAAGGAGTCGTCTCGGAAATCGGCCAATCGGCGGAGAAATCCGCGACATCCGCAGACCAGGATGCGAAAGTCACTGTGAAAATCACGATCACCGATCCCGACGAAAACATCAAGGCAGGCTATGAAGCCGATGCGGAAATCATCACGGTCGAAATGCTCGATGCTCTGCGCGTGAACTATGAGGCTGTCCAAATCGAAGCGGAATCCGGAAAAGCGTATGTATACGTGGTGGACAGCAGCAACCGAGTCGAAAAAAGGTACATCGAAACCGGGCTGGAAACCGAATATGACATCGAAATATTGGATGGTCTGGTGGAAGGGGAGCGATACGTCGCAGATCCGAACAAGGATCTTGTGGATGGCGTCAAGGTCAAGGACAGCGGCGACGCCGAGTGATTGAACTGCGGGAAAGAAAGATAGAGGAGAGAAGTGAGCGGTGATGGAAAAAGGAGTAGGGCGGTGGCTTGTATCCATTTTTTTGGTGATTCTTTGTTCGGGCTGCAGCACCCCGCCAATTTCGGTGGGGAGTCAGGATGAAAGTTCCTTGATAAGCGAAAGCGAGCAGACATCCATCTCTTCATCAGCCGGTATTTCCCAAGGCGAAAAGGCAGATTCGGCAACACCGATTTTCATTACGGTAAACGAGACTGCGACTATCTTTCTGGAAGGCTATCCCATCGATACGCTTCCGTGGGACATGGAGGGCCAGGAGACAATCGGACAATCGGAAGATTACATCGGGCGCATCGTAACCGTTGTCAGGAAGACAAATGATGGAACGTACGCTTATGTGTGGATAGCGGAATTGGGATTCGGCTGGATCGAAAGCTCAGCGCTCAAAGAAGCGGACTTCCAGCCAACAGATTATTCGGATTACATCACGCTGGGCGGTTCCCCGATCACCAGCCTGCCCGGGGACAGCGAGGATGCTGATGTAATCGGCGATACCTCGGACCGGATCGGGGAAAGGGTGCTGCTTGTCTATGAATCGGCCGATGGGGAATATGTCTATGCTAAGACGCTGATCAATGAAGGCATCGGCTGGCTGGAAAAAGAGGCATTGGGCTTGACCGGCGAGGAGCAAGTAGGCATGATCGCAGCTGAAGATTATACAGTCGATACACTTGTGTGGGGAACACCGGGAAGTGAGACTGTGGCCTTAACGAGCGAACAGATCGGAGCGTATGTCACAGTCAAGGGCTCACTGTCGGACGGCAGCTATACCTTGCTCTTCAAGGACGGAAATGCCTGGGGCTGGGTCGATACGCGCGCCATCGAAATCCGTGATGATATCATGATTGCGGAAGCTACCGACTATATCACTGCTGGCCAATACCCGATTTTCAGTCAGCCGCCAGGGACAACGGAAGCGGTCCAATTGGGCACTACGAAGGACGTCCTTGGCGCGAGTGCAACTATCCTCTTTGAAACAATGGATAGTTCGAGCGTTTATGCCGCTTATCTTGGGTGGATCGACAGGCAAGCTTTCGGCTTCGAAAACGGCGAATACATCGGCGTCATTAAGGCCGGAAGCTACTCGGTCGATACCCTTCCCTGGGGTACGCCGGACTATGAAACAATCGGTTACTCCGATAGCTATGCAGGCAAGGAATTGTTGGTCAAGGGAACCACCCAGAACGGACTCTATTCCTTGCTCTGGATGCAAGGAAGCCCATTGGGATGGGTGGACAGCCGAGCTATAAAGCCGTTCGATGTTGTTCCCGTATCTTACTCCGCCGTCATTTCTGATGGCGGCTATTCCATCGACAGTCTGCCCTGGGTCGAATTCGGAGCAAAGGAACTCGGCTCCACAGCAGAATATTTGGGGGAGGCTGTTTCGATCAGCAGGGAAACTGTCGACGGAGCATACCTTTATGCCGAATGGAATGGGGAAGGAGTGGGCTGGATCGATCATCGGGCCTTCGGGAAGTGAATCCCTATCCACGAGTATGGAGTTAGCGTATAATGGAAGACGGAATCAGGCAAAGCGCAATCGGCCTGATGATGAACCATCAATAATAATCAGAAAGAGGATTTTCTCATGTCGAAGTTAGGTTTGCAGCTCAGCCCGGCAGACAGCGAAAGCAAATGTTGGGTGGCGGAAATTACCGGCGCGGACGAGGTATACATTTTAAAGAGGGACTTCATCCCTGAGGAACCCGAAGGCGGATGGATCCTCTATGATGGCTGGTACCAACTGAATGGGGCGGTGCCCGGCGTCACGGAATTCAAAAAAGAATATATCCGCATCAAGGACGGAAAAGTCAGAAGGAACCTTCCATTCCGGGAACTCGTCGAAAGCCTGGATGAAATAAAAGCAGGTGAAGGCCCCCGCGTCGAAAGGATGCGCAAGGAAATCATCGCCATTTTGGATGAAATCAAAGAAGCTGCCTACTGTGAGCCCGTAGTAGAAGGCATCGAAAAGCAAAAGGAAGAACTGGATATGGCGGATGAGCCGGATCAGATCAAAAATGCGCTCTACATGCTGAAAAAACAAAAGCAATCCTATATCCAGCAGTACCGAAAGATGTTTAACTTATAAGAATCGGGATTATTCGGAATGAAAACAATAAAAATGCATGAAAACAATCATGTTTCCGGTATAATCTTATTTAAATGAAAAGAATGAAAGGCGGTGGAAGCATGATCAGAAAAGCAACGCCAGCGGATCTGCCTGCAATCATGGAAATCATCAATGAGGCGAAAGTCACCCTAAAGGCGTCCGGCATCGATCAATGGCAAAAAGGGTATCCGAATGAAGCAGTCATTCTTCAGGATATCAATGGAGGATACAGCTATGTATACCTGCGGGACGGCGTTCCGGGGGCAACTTTTGCGTTTTTTTACGGTGAGGACCCTACCTATAAAGTGATCACCGAGGGCCAATGGCTGACGGATAATCCTTACAGTGTCATCCATCGCATCACTATCAAAGACGCATTCCGTGGCCAGGGCGTTCTTGGGGAAATCGTCGAATGGGCTGCGGATGAATCGCGTAAAAAAGGCTATTCCAGCATGCGCATCGATACGCATCCGGACAACAAAAGCATGCAGCGTGCCTTGCAGAAATCCGGGTATACGTACTGCGGTCACATCCTGACGAGCATCAGCGATATGCGTTGGGCATATGAAAAAGTTCTCTAAAATAATTGTGGATATGCGAAAAGGATTGCGCCCGGACCTAGCGGTGCAATCCTTTTCGCATGGAATCAAGCATCTGATCGATAAAACCGAAGGAGCGAAGCAAAGGATGAATCTGCAACTAAAAAATTTACCGTTGAACGAGGAACTGATCCAGACCGTACTCCGTTGGGAAAATGACCCGGCTATTTCACCGTTCATCACCCCGCACTATGATGAAGAAAGCGAATTGCCTTTGGTGACGGAAGAGGGCGTCCGCGAAAGCCTCAGCAATCCGGACAAGCGCAATTATTTCATCTGCGTGGATGACAAGCCGGTCGGAATCGCGTCGATTATCCGCGACTTTCCGGCCCTGTTGAAGAATGACGGAAAAACAGCTTGGCTGGGCATCTATATCGGAGAGCCGGATTGGCGCAGTAAGGGCATCGGCAAAACGGTCATGGCCCTGTATGAAGAAGAATGCCGGAGTCTCGGCTATCAGCGCATAGAACTGGGAGTCTTTTCCCACAATGCCGGCGCAATCAGATTGTACGAAAGATCCGGCTTCACACAAATAGGCGTCATCCCTCACTTCACCTATTCCCAAGGGCAATGGCGCGACGATATCCGGATGGAGAAAATCATCCTTACCAATTTAGGATAAAAACCATGCGGAAATCTATTGAAGGGAGGAACACAGTGGATGAAAAAAGGATTGTTGGTCAGGAAAAAAAGCAATATTCTTGACCTTGTTTGCGGCGTTGTTGGGGATGCTGACGCTATTCAGCTACAATAACTACGCGTGGTACGAAGAACCGATCGCCAAAATCATTGCAGCGGAAGCTGTTGGAACCGATGAAACGATCGGCGCCAATCGGGAAAGCTATCCCGTATACAACCAAAAACTGACGGCTGTACTGATGAACGGGGAGTCGAAAGGGGTGCAGGTTGTGATCGAAACTAACTATTCCGACTCACTTGCCTATAGCCAGATGTACCGTTCAGGCGATGAAGTGTTCCTTTCCCTTAGCGAGAGTGCTTCGGGTGCCGTGACAGGTAAAATTTCCGGAGTAAAGCGGGATAAATATGTTGCCCTTTTGGGGTCCGTGTTTCTTTTCGTGCTTGTTGCAACAGCGGGAAAAAAAGGCCTGCTTTCTCTCGTCAGTATTGCGGGGAACATTTTGCTGTTCAGCGTCGCTCTGGACAGTTATGAAAGTGCGGATAATGCACAACTATTATGGATCAGCAGTGCTGCAGTGATCGGGTGGACCGTCCTTACGCTCCTCTTGGTCAGCGGCAGAAACAGGAAGACTTACGCAGCAATCCTTTCCACTTTGACCGGAACATTCATGACCTTAATCATCGCCTACGGGGTCATTGCCTTGACGAACGGGCAGGGCCTGCGGTATGAGGAAATGCAGTTTGTGACGCATTATCCGCGGCGGATCTTCCTGTCGAGCATTCTGATCGGCTCGCTGGGTGCGGTGATGGATGTCGCCATCACGATGACTGCGGCCATCCAGGAACTGTACGAAAAAGACCCCGCGATATCCGCCAAAGCCTTATTCCAGTCCGGACGCGAAATCGGCAAGGACATCATGGGGACGATGGCGAATGTGCTGCTTTTTGCCTATGTCAGCGGAGCGATTCCGACGCTCGTTTTTTATCTGGAGAACGGCTCCGATGTTTTCCACACCTTTTCGATGCAATTATCTTTGGAAATCACCCGGGCCTTGGCGGGCAGTTTGGGTATCGTTTTGACGGTGCCGTTGGCAATGTTCACAGCAGTCCGTCTGATTCCCAAGAAAGCGGGTGATCGTCGATGAGCGTGCAGATGACATTGGCGCTGTTGCTTTTGCTGCTGATGGGGGCGGTGGGCGGCAGACGAGGGATTTCTTCGTTCCTCTCGTTGTTTTTCAATTTTGCGGTCCTCTATGTATTAGTGTTGCTGCTGATCAATGGCTTTCCTGCTCTTTTTGTGACCCTGCTGGCTTGTTCTGTGGTGGGCTACATCAATTTATTCTACATAAACGGCGTGAACGTCAAGACCAAGGCGGCTTTTATCGCCACGATCGTCACAACGTTTTTCTTGCTGGTGTTGATCATTGTCGTGCATCGGTTTGCGATGATACAGGGCTTCGGTCCCGAGGAAGTGGAAGAGTACACCACGCTTTCATTTTTTGTGAATGTGGATTTCGTCCAAATCGGAATTTGCACGATGATAACGGGAACAATAGCAGCCATTACGGATACGGCCATCTCCATTTCATCCTCGTTGCATGAAGTCCATCACCGCAACCCGCAGTTGGGTGAAAAGGAATTGTTCCGTTCGGGGATGACGATCGGCAAGGACATCATCGGAACGACGACGAATACGCTGTATTTTTCATTCATCGGCGGTTATCTCGCGCTTTTCCTCTGGTTCAGGGATCTGTCCTATTCATTTGGGGAGGCGTTGAACGCAAAAGTGCTTGTCTCGGAAGTCGTTTCCATGTTCGTCATCGGCATCGGAGTGACCGGAATCATCCCGCTCACCGCTTGGATCACGGCGCGCATGCTGTTGAACAAATCGTCGCGGGCTTAAAATACGTATTGCCAATCAAAGAAAATACTCTATAATTGTTAGAGTTGAAATCAGAGCTCTGGTGATGATGCAGGCGACACAATTCTGCATCCGGAAAGAGGCGCCTAACGGCAAGTATACAGATACACCATTCAGACATTGGAGGAAAACAAATGAAGAAAATCGGCTTTGATCCACAGAAATACATTGAAGAACAATCGAAATATATCCTGGAACGGGTCAACAATTATGATAAATTGTATCTTGAGTTCGGAGGGAAACTGATCGGCGACAAGCATGCGAAACGCGTATTGCCTGGGTTCGATGAAGATGCCAAAATCAAATTGCTGCAGAAATTAAAGGACCAAGCGGAGATCCTGATCTGCGTCTACGCAGGGGATATCGAACGCAACAAAATCCGCGGCGACTACGGCATCACCTACGACATGGACGTCTTCCGCCTGATTGATGAGCTGAGGGAATACGGATTGGCCGTCAACAGTGTCGTCATCACGCGCTACAACGGACAGCCGGCCACTAAAGTGTTCATCAACAAACTCGAAAAACGCGACATCAAAGTCTATACCCATGGCGCCATCGAAGGCTATCCATCCAATATCGAAACGATCGTCAGCGAAGAAGGCTTCGGCCAGAACACCTACATTCCGACGACCAAGCCGATTGTCGTCGTTACTGCTCCGGGTCCCGGCAGCGGCAAGTTGGCGACCTGCTTGAATCAGCTGTACCACGAACGCCGTCAAGGGCGCGCGGCCGGTTATTCCAAGTTCGAGACTTTCCCGGTATGGAATGTTCCGTTGAAGCATCCCTTGAACATCGCCTATGAAGCCGCAACTGTCGATCTGAAGGACGTCAACATGATGGACAACTATCATTTTGAGACCTACAACGAAGTGGCGGTCAACTACAACCGCGATCTGGAGACTTTCCCGGTCATCAAACGCATCATCGAGCGCATCACCGGCAAGGAATCCGTCTACCAATCACCGACTGACATGGGCGTGAACCGAGTAGGCTTCGGCATCACCGACGATGAAGCGATCCGGGAAGCCTCGAAGCAGGAAATCATCCGACGCAGCTTCGACACGGAATGTGACTACAAGAAAGGCCTTAGCGATGAAGAGACGCGCAACCATATGCGCCTGATCATGGAAGAGGTCGAATTGAAGCAAGAAGACCGGGCTCCCGTGAAGCCTGCCCGCGAATATGCGAAGCGTTTGATGAAACGCGCGGTCGACAACGAGATTCCGGCTGTCATCGCTTTCGAATTGAACGACGGACGGATCATCACCGGCAGGACTTCCGATCTGATGGATGCCTGTTCTTCCGCCATCCTGAACGCGATCAAAGCCTTGGCGAACATTTCCGACGACATCCTGTTGCTGTCCCCGGTCATTCTGGAGCCGATCAAAAAGCTGAAGAGCGAAGGCTTGCATAAACGCATCCCGACCTTGACCGCGAATGAAATCCTGATCGCCCTGTCCATTTCAGCGGTAACCAATCCTACAGCCCAACTGGCTTACGCTAAACTTTCCGAGCTGAAGGATGTGCAGGCACACTCGACTGTCATCCTGAACAAAGACGATGATCAGATCCTACGGAATCTTGGCCTCGATATCACTTGCGACCCAGTTTACCCATCCGAGAATTTATATTACGTATAAAATGTGCGGCTATCCGCTCCCTGTCTATTTCGGGAGCGGATAGCCTTTTTTAGGCCTGATGCGGATTGTTATTGGTCCTCAAAATGGATGCCTCGGGGACCGACCGAGGTGGAGAAGACGACCTGCGTGTATGTCTTGCCGAACTGTTGCAGCTCCCCGATGAAAGTATCCAGTTCATTCGTCGTCGGAAAGGCGACTTTCAGGAGCATCGAGAATTCACCGGTCACACAGTTGCATTCCAGCACATTCGGGATGCTGTCCACGAAAGGATAAAAAACCGGCTTTTGCTTGGGGTCGACCTCCAGATTGATGAAAGCCTTGATATTGTAGCCCAGCGTCTGCAGGTTCACATGTGCGCCGTAATCTGTGATGACGCCGTTCCTTTCCAGCTGGGCGATCCTTGCGGAAATAGCCGGCGAAGACAGAAAGGTGGCCTCGCCGATTTCCTTCAGGGAAGCCCGTGCATTTGTCTGCAAAATGTTCAAAATTTGCTTATCGATTTTATCCATTAGAGGCCCCTTCCATTATTGTTGTTTGCTTTGTATGCTTAAGATTCTATATCAGACCTAGCAAGTGAAGCAAACGAATGCTGACATGACTTAAGAAAATAAAGTTACATGGGAATTAGCGTGTGATTCTTCTGTGAGAAGGTCGAATATGCAGGTTTTGTTCGCAACTTCCCTTAAACTATTTCATTCATTTTTCAGGGGTGGTATTGTTTGGACTATGAATTACAGAAAAATTTCAGGGGGCAAACAGAGATGAACATGAGAATTGAAGCAGACTCGATCGGAACGTTAGCAGTACCCACAGAAGCGTATTATGGTGTGCAATCGTCGCGTGCAAAGGAAAATTTCTCAATCACGGGCACGAATCTGCATCCGGAATTAATCAGCAACCTGGCGCGAATCAAGAAAGCCGCAGCTGTTGTGAACGCTCAGTCGGGTAACCTGGCTGTCGGAAAAAAGGATGCGATTGTCCAAGCCTGCGACGAAATTGTGGCGGGATATTTTCATGAAGCCTTCATCGTGGATGCCATTCAAGGCGGTGCCGGAACTTCGGCCAATATGAACGCCAACGAAGTCATCGCCAATCGCGCCATCGAAATTTTGGGCGGGAGAAAGGGAGACTACCGCATCGTTCATCCGAATGACGATGTGAATCTTTGCCAGTCCACCAACGATGTTTTTCCGACAGCGGGGAAAATGACCGTCCTGCAGCTTCTGCCGGAACTGATTGCCGAACTGGAAAAGCTGGAGCTGGCCTTGGCTGATAAGGCCAAAGAATTCGCCGGGGTCATCAAAATGGGGCGGACGCAAATGCAGGATGCGGTTCCGACTACGTTGGGGAGAACGTTCCAGGCTTATCAATCCTTCGTCAAAAGGGATATCCGTCATCTCATGAGTGCTGCAGAAGAGATGAAGAGCCTCAATCTTGGCGGGACCGCAATCGGCAATGCAATTAATGCGACGCCGGAATACTTGGAGAACATAACCGCTTTTGTGAGCGCAGAAGTGGGAATTGCTTTCACGCAGGCAGAGGATCTTTTCGATGCAACCCAGCATGTGGATGGCTTCGTCAGAGTGTCGGCGGCAATCAAGACGGCAGCGGTGAACTTGTCGAAGATGAGCAATGATCTGCGCTTGTTGTCGAGCGGTCCAAGGGCTGGCATAGGTGAAATCAATTTGCCTGCCAAGCAAAACGGCTCTTCAATCATGCCGGGAAAAGTGAATCCGGTGATACCCGAAGTCGTTTCGCAAGTCGCTTTCCGCGTAATCGGAAACGATCTGACAATCACGATGGCTGCCGAATCCGGACAGTTGGAGCTGAATGCCTTCGAGCCGATCATCTTCCATTCTTTGTTTGAATCGATCGATTGCTTGGCGCATGCAGTCGCTACGCTGACCGTCAACTGCATCACAGGGATCCAAGCCAATGAGATGGCCTGCTACAAACACGTGGAAGAGAGTGCCGGCATCGCGACTGCCCTTTGCCCGACAATCGGCTACCAACAAGCCAGCGCAATCGCCAAAGAATCACTGAAGACAGGCAAAACCGTCAGGGAATTGGTGCTTGAAAAAGGCTTGTTCTCGGTTGAGGAGACAGACAGCATCCTTGATCTCAAACGCATGGCCGGCATCCCGGCGGAGCTGGTCTTGCTGGCAGGCAAGGCTGTCTGATTGAATTGTAGGGACCGCTAGAAAGCCACAAAGGTTGAGCCAAAGCTTTCTGGTGGTCGTGTTTTTATCTTCAACAAGTAGGGTTTTTGGGCCGAAAGCGGGATTATCTAATCATTTTATAATTGTATTCCATAACTATTATTGCTAAAATAAGCGAAGCAAAGTCCTTTAAACTAATCCAGAGAGATTAAAAAGGGTAACAAATCGAATATTTGATACCTTAGGTCCTTTTGCGAATATCATAATTCAAGGGCTTTTTTTTGCGCCTATAGGAGGAAATATAGAATGGCTTCAAAGAAAATTATTCAGGTTGACGAAAAGGTACCTGCAAACTTGCTGATTCCGCTTAGTTTGCAACATACTTTCGCAATGTTCGGTGCTTCAGTGCTTGTGCCTATCATTTTCGGTATTGATCCGAGCATTGTGTTATTGATGAACGGGGTCGCCACGCTATTATTCATTTGGATCACAAAAGGGAAATCGCCGGCCTATCTTGGTTCAAGTTTTGCCTTCATCGGACCCACGAGCATCATCATCGCTAACCAAGGTTTTGAGTATGCGCAGGGTGGTTTCGTCGTCTTAGGTATCATTGGCTGTATTATGGCCTTCGTCATCCATCGTGTCGGAACAAAGTGGATCGATGTTGTCCTTCCACCTGCAGCGATGGGGGCTGTTGTTGCCTTGATCGGTCTGGAGCTGGCTCACCTTACGATTCAAGGAGGATCGATCGGTGCAAACTTGATGACCGACACTGCGACAGCACAGAACTTCGCTGTCTTCTTCATTACTTTGGGCACGGCTGTCCTAGGTTCCGTACTCTTCAAAGGTTTCTTGTCCACTATCCCTATTCTGATTGCCATCGTCGTTGGCTATATTTCTGCGATTGCGTTCGGCATGGTCGACTTCACTCCGGTAATGGAAGCATCCTTGTTTACGATGCCCCATTTCCAATTGGCAAAATTTGATATGAATGCCATCTTGACGATGCTTCCGGTTTTGCTTGTGCTGACTTCTGAGCACATTGGACACCAGGTGGTCACTTCCAACGTCGTCGGCCGCGATCTGATCAAAGATCCGGGCTTGCACCGTTCGTTGTTCGCTGATTACTTTGCATCTGCTTTATCCGGTTTGATCGGTGGGGTTCCGACAACGACTTATGGCGAGAACATCGGGGTAATGGCGATTACACGTGTATACAGCGTGCGCGTCATCGCCGGTGCTGCGATTTTCTCCATGGTCATGTCCTTCTTCGGACCGTTGGCAGCACTGATTTCCACAATTCCTGGTGATGTAATCGGTGGAGTTACGTTCTTGCTATACGGCATGATTGGCACGAGCGGCTTGCGTCTGTTGGTTGAAGAAAAAGTGGACTACAGCAAGTCCAAGAATCTGATCCTGACATCCATCGTTTTCGTGACAGGATTGAGTGGCTTGACAGTTCAATTTGCAGGCATCCAATTAAGCGGAATGGTCCTAGCGAGTGTTGTCGGCATCATTTTGAGTTTATTTTTCTACCTGTTTGATAAAGCAGGTTGGATGAACGAAACAGACTGAGCATCTGCTGCCTGCTGACAACGGATGCCAGCAGGCTCTTATCTGATCCAACCTTTCCAACTCCATCAGCTTATTAAATTTTATGACGGCTCCAAACCGGGATTCCCCGGTTTGGAGCCGTCATTTTCGCTTTTTTGAGCAGCAGTAGTATAATTGAAGCGAATGAGAAGGCTGATTTTCATGCCGACAGATGAGGGGAGTTGGGCATATGTTGACGAGTAGAATGAAGATTTCTATCGTTGCGGGAGCTCTTTTGGGCATAGTTTGCATCGTGGGTGCCCAATTGCGTTCCGGATTTGAGAAGGAGGCGCTGTATCTGTTCGCCTTCTGGTATAACCGGCTGTTGATGGGTGTCGTCATCGGTTTTGCAAAGGAAATTCAGGAATTGAAACGAGCATTGGGGCGCGGAGCCATACTGGGGCTGTTGGTTTCTTTCGCCTTTTATAGCGCTACAGGATTCGAAGATGCAGTCGGTTTTGCGGCGGGCATCGGTTACGGTGTCATCATCGAGTATGTCGCCTACAGATTTGCCGATAGGGGCTGATGATATGAAATCCAGAATCAAGGAAATTTCGGAAGAATTGAAATTGGTCATATCGGGGAAGACTTTCGATGCTTTATTGCCTCCCTTGTTGTTTGCGATCGTCAATGGCAACTATCAGTTGACTGTTGCCAGCATTTTGGCGATTGCTTTGGCTGTGCTGTTGGGCATCATCCGGTGGACCCGGAAACAACCGTTGCGGTATGCCGTGGGTGGATTGCTGGGGGTTATGGTTGCCTCCGGAATTGCGTATTTCTCGAATAATGCCGCCAATTATTACCTCCCCAAACTAGCGACCAGCGCGCTGCTCGTAGTGGCGGCGCTGGTAAGCCTCATTCTGGGGAAACCGATGGCCGCTTTGACGAGCCATCTGACGCGCGGGTGGGATCTAGATTGGTATTGGCGCAAGGACGTGAAACCTGCTTATCAGGAAGTGACAGTTCTTTGGTTTCTTTCTTTTGTGATGCGCTTGGCTTTGCAGGTCATTCTTTACCGGCGCGGCGATATTATCGAGTTGGCTTGGACCAATACGCTCTTGGGGCTTCCGTTCACGATTGCTGGATTGATCCTCAGCTATCTCTATGGCATTTGGCGCCTCCGCAATCTTAAAGGGCCAAGCGTGGAGGAACACCGGGAAGGAAAACCGCAACCGTGGGAAGGTCAGACACGTGGTTTTTAATCGGAAGGGTTTCGGAAAGAAGGCATTTTGATGAAAAAAGCGGGGACAGTCGCAGTAAAGGGCCGCTATGCCAGTCGCATTCCCAGCAAATACCTGTTTCTGTTGCTTAGTCTGTTGCTCTTTGGTTGCGGAACATCCAATGATGGCGATACAAGAGGGACTGATCTGGAAGAACTGACCAAAATCGAAGTGACCGAATACGAAGGACAAGATTTGTCTTCTTTGACCGATTTTCGGGAAAACTCAATCAAAGGTCCCCAGTACATAGACATAAATGACTACACGCTGACGATCGACGGCTTGGTCGAGCAGCCGGTTTCCTTGTCCTACGATGAAGTGTTGGACAATCAGAAGTACACAAAGGTTGTGACGCTGCATTGCGTGGAAGGATGGAGCGTCGACATCCTTTGGGAAGGGGTTCTTCTTGCGGACCTATTCGAAGGAGTGGATGTTCAGGCAAGCGCCGATACAGTCATTTTTTATTCAGAAGATGGCTACAGCACAGCCCTGCCGCTGCAGACGATCATGGACAGGCAATTGATGATCGCCTATAAGATGAATGGAGTAGTGTTGCCACCAGAAAGAGGATTTCCATTCCAGCTGGTAGCGGAAGATAAACTGGGATACAAATGGATCAAATGGATCACCCGGATTGAGCTGTCCGATGATGCGGACTATGAAGGCTATTGGGAACAGCGGGGCTTTGACAACAAGGCGGATGTCAAACCCTAAGCAGAGCGGCTGCAGTACTTTTCAGACTGTGTCCGCGCAGTTTTCCGCTTTCGGTACAGACTGAGTGGCCGGGGCTCTTGTCCTGGCCATTTTTTCGATAGGATTCAGTTTCCTCAAAACTATAGGCTGGAGTCCCGGCATTTGGTATGATGGACTTACCATTTTCAGAAGGTCTGACAGGACTGCTGGAAAGAGGAACCGACCTATGAAAAAGGCTACATAATCGAGAAAAAATAACAGTAATGATGAGGATACGTATGATACTTGTAATAGATAATTATGATTCCTTCACCTACAACCTCGTCCAATACCTGAAACAATTGGATGAGAATGTTGTGGTGAAACGGAACGATAAGATAACGATCGATGAGATAGCGGCACTGGATCCGCTGATGATCCTGATTTCCCCGGGTCCGAAGACGCCTGATGAAGCGGGCCTCAGTCTGGATGTAGTCAGGCACTTTGCAGGAGCCATCCCGATTCTGGGCATCTGCTTGGGGCATCAGACGATCGCCGGGTTGTTCGGCGCAGCAATCGTGAAGGCGAAAGAACCTGTCCATGGGAAGGTTCACGCCATCCAACACACAGGGAAAGGCGTCTTCCAGGGCTTGAAAAGCCCTCTGAACGTGACAAGATACCATTCTTTGATCGTTGAAAAGAGGAGCCTCCCGGAATCGCTGGAGGTCACAGCCTGGACATCGGATGGCGAAATCATGGGCTTTCTTCATCGGGAAGAGTTGATCGAGGGGGTCCAGTTCCATCCTGAGGCAATCCTGACGGAGCATGGGCTGGATATGTTGCGCAATTTTTATGAGCGCGCCAAAAAAAAGCGGAAAGGGGCGATTGTTGATGGGAAAAAGAACGACTGACATCGTGATCAAGGAAATCGTTACCGGACTTTCGAGCTTCGAACTGTTCTCTTTGTTCCGCGACCGCAAACATTGTTTTTTCCTTGACAGCGGGATGGATCCGCAAAAGCTGGGACGCTATTCCTTCATCGGATTCGATCCCGAACTGACGCTGACTGCCAAAGCGGGTGTGGATGCTTTTGCAGAAGTGAAAGCATTGCTGGAAAAATATCAGCTGGACTATGCAGGCGAGCTTCCTTTCATCGGCGGAGCTGTCGGTTATTTCGGCTATGAGCTGCGCCATCAGGTGGAGCGGTTGCCGAAGGAAGCGCGCGACGATGTCCAGATTCCGGACAGCTTCTTTGGCATCTATGATGGGGCGATTGTGGTGGACCATCTTTTGGGAAAAGTCCATCTTGCCTCGCCGGGGTTCTTCGGCGATCCGGAAAAGTGGGTTGCCGAGGTGGAAAAGGCTATTACAGCAGCGGAAGGGATGCATTTTCCGGCTCAGATTTTGGAATTGGCCAACGAAGCCAGACCGAAGCTCACCGCGAACATGACGAAGGCGTACTATTTGGCAGCAATCGCGCGCATCAAGGAGTATATCCGGTCCGGCGACATCTATCAGGTCAACATGACCCAACGCTTCCAATGCCGGACGGAAGCATCGCCCTACGAGCTGTACACGCGCTTGCGCAACATCAACCCGGCTCCCTTCGCCGCGTACATCGACTTCGGCATGGGGCAGCTGTTGAGCAGCTCGCCGGAGCGGTTCCTGCAGATCCGCAACGGCAAGGTGCAGACGAGGCCGATCAAAGGCACCCGTCCACGGGGCGCCACCGAACTAGAGGATAGCGCCAATCGCCAGGAGCTGTTGGAAAGCGAGAAGGACCGGGCTGAATTGCTGATGATCGTCGATCTGATGCGTAATGATTTGGGCCGGGTCTGCAAAACAGGCAGCGTCAAGGTCACGGAAATGTACCATATCGAAGACTACAGCACGGTTTTTCAGCTCGTGTCGACTGTCGAAGGGGAGCTGGAGGAAGGCATCCACGCTCTCGATTGCATCAAAGCAGCCTTCCCGGGCGGATCGATAACGGGTGCGCCGAAAATCAGGGCGATGGAAATCATCGACGAAATCGAGCCGACCCAGCGCAACGTCTATACCGGATCGATAGGCTATGTCGGCTTCAACGGGGATGCGGATCTGAATATCGTCATCCGGACGATCCTGCAGAAGGATGATACGGCCTATTTTCAGGTCGGTGGCGGCATCGTCTGGGATTCGGATGCGGAGATGGAATACGAGGAGACGCTTGTGAAGGCGAAGGCACTCATCGAAGCACTGCAAGCGGAATTACCGGAAGGGGAATGACTATGCAAGTATTTTTGAATGATGCCTATCTTGAAGAAGCTGCAGCACTGATCAGTCCGCTGTCCCCGGGTTTCATGTACGGATACGGGGTTTTTGAGACAATCCGTGTTTCCGGTGAAAAAGTGTTGTTTCTGGACCAACATTACGGGCGCATGGTCCGTGCTCTTTCCGTTCTGGGGATGACTTGCCCTTATCAAGAAAACGAACTCCAGCCGATCATCGAAAAACTGCTGGATCTGAATGACGTTTCCGAAGGGTTCGTAAAGGTCGTCTGCAGCAAACCGGCCCCGAAAAAACAGCCGCAACAGGAAGCAGATATCCTGATCCTGACAGGAACGAAAACCTACAAAGAGGAATATGCAACAGGTCTGAAAGTGTGCCTGGCCGATGCGAGAAGGAACGAATTCTCCAAACTCGTCGGCATCAAAAGCATGAACTACACGGAAAATATCCTGGAAAAAGAAGCGGCCGTTCGGAAAGGCTTTGATGAAGCAATCTTTTTGAACACGCATGATCAGGTTGCCGAGGGATGCGTTTCGAATGTTTTTTGGGTGAAGGACGGAATCGTATACACCCCATCGCTGCACTGCGGCATCCTGGAAGGGACGGCTAGAGCGCGGGCAATCAAGAAGTGCGCTGAATTTAAGATTCCGGTACAGGAAGGGGCGTACGGTCTGGAGAAACTTTTGAGTGCGGATGAAGTATTCGTCACAAATGCCCTGATGGACATCATGCCGGTGAGTCTTCTAGAGGAGCGGCATTTGGACCTCGGTGCATATCAAGTGGTGCCCCAGCTCCGGGGAAACGGGCGCTAAACGGAGCACACCGTTGATTCCTAGCCGCAACTCCGACGAAGCTGCCGTCACCGGAGAACGCCTGCAAATTGCCGGCTGAACTACGACGAAGCCCGCGTTCCCCGGAGCAAACGATAAACACTAAAACCACCCAAACAGCCCGCAAGAAAGGAAAACCGAATAGATGGAAAAATGCAATCAAATCGAAAGAAGTCTCATCAAAAAATACCGGAAACCCTTATGGCGGCCCTTCATCAAAGCAATCCAGGAATATGACCTGATCCAGAACGGCGACAAGATAGCCGTCTGCATCTCCGGCGGGAAAGATTCGATGCTGATGGCCAAACTGATGCAGGAGCTGCAACGGCATGGCACGATACGATTCGAGCTGGTCTTTTTGGCGATGGATCCGGGATACAGCGAACAGAACCAGCAACAGATTTTGGATAACGCCGCATTGCTGGAAATCCCGCTGACCGTTTTCGAGTCCTCCATTTTTGATGTCGTGGAGAATGTGGACTCGTCCCCCTGTTACCATTGCGCGCGCATGCGCAGGGGCAGTCTGTACCAAAAAGCCCAGGAGCTCGGCTGCAACAAAATCGCTTTGGGCCATCATTTCGATGACGTCATCGAGACGATTTTGATGAATATGTTCTACAGCGGGACCATCGAGACGATGATGCCGAAACTGCACAGCCGGAACTTCGCAGGGATGGAGCTGATCCGACCGCTTTATCATGTGAAGGAAGCGGATATCATCGCTTGGAAGGACTACCATCAGCTGACCTTCCTCCAGTGCGCCTGCCGTTTTACGGAAATGTACGCTGATCAACCGAGCGATCTGGGAGGTTTCAAACGCAAAGAGATGAAGGCGTTGATCGGGCAGTTGCGCGAAACGAGTCCGCTTATCGATGCGAATATCTTCCAGAGCGTGCAGAGTGTGAATCTCGAAAAGATCATTTCTTACCGCAATCGGGACGGAAGGCATCATTTTCTGGAAAAATACGCGGATGGGGCTGAAAGGCCGCGTCCGGATATGGTAGAATGAGTCGAACCTCCGCAAAAAATCGGAGAACATTATTAGGGAGTTGAAAGAAATGACCTTGTCATTCGAAGAAAAAAAAGCGATATTTGATGATTATAAAGAACTGACGGCTGTTCCGGTCTCGATGAACCGGATCAATTATCATTTCAATGCGAGTGCGGTGGACCACAAAATCGCCGTCCGCTTCCTGCATCCAAACGGCAATGCCTTCATTTATGCAGGCTACCTGCCGAAAGAAGAGACGGATAAAGGCTATATTTCCGTATTGGAAAGCGACGAAGGAACGATCCGTTTCCTGCTGGAAAAGGCGATTTCCTTTCTGAAAAAAACCGAAGACGGCTATGAGGAAGGCTATTCGGAAAAATGGGTGGATCGGTCCGGAGATGTTCTGTTGCTGATCTACGATAATCCGATGTGGTCGGTTGCTTTGAAGAACGGTCAAATGGAAGGAATCTTCAAAACCCGTGATGCGGCTGTCGGTTATCTGAATGATGAAGGTTTCTCGCGGACCAATTAACCGCCAAACGCATGCGAAAGGAAGGCTGTCATGGGAATCAGACAAACGCTTGCGGACTATTCTCCCTTCAATGCGCAGGAAGAAAAGGATCGTGAGTTGATGCTTCGCTATCTGGATCAGTTCGATGATCTGTTCAGGCGTGAGAATGAGTTCGCCCATTTCACCGCTTCGAGTTGGGTCGTCAATCGCGAGCGGACCAAGGTGCTGATGGTCTACCATAACATCTATCAGTCTTGGGCTTGGATGGGTGGTCACATGGATGGCGAAACCGACTTTCTGGCGACAGCCATCCGGGAAACGAAGGAAGAGACGGGTGTCGAGCAGGTCACACCGGTATCGCAGGAACTCTTTTCGCTCGAAATATTGAGTGTGGACGGGCATGTCAAAAACGGCAAACAAGTAGGAACACATGTGCATCTGAACCTGACCTACCTGCTGGAAGCGGACGAAACGCAAGAGACGAACATCAAACCGGACGAAAACAGTGGGGTCGCCTGGATGGGCTTGGAAGAGGCGCTCAGCAAGTGCACCGAACCCTACATGAGGATCATTTACGCCAAGCTGAACGATAAATTGAACAGAATGCAATAGCCGCTCAGCGCCGATGGTTCTCATTTTCCATCGGCAACGAAAAGTGGCATAATGGCAGTGGAGAGCATCGACTGCGCCGAAGAACGTCTTCGGCGGATCGGTGCAACCGCTGTTTTTTTGTCCATTTGCACTGTCGGGGTCGGCATTAAAAAGATCAAGGAGGATTTTATATATGAATAAAATTGTTCCTCATTTTTGGTTTGATACGCAGGCTGCAGAGGCAGCCGAATTCTATACCTCACTGTTCGATAATTCCAAAGTCACAAGCATCAGCCAAATCCAAAATCCACCACCATATGGAAATGCCGAGATTGTCTCGATGACGTTGGCAGGTCAGGATTTCATGGCAATCTCGGCAGGTCCGTATTTTCGCCTCAATCCGTCCATTTCCATCCGAATCGATTGCGCATCAATGAAAGAAATCGATTTCCTTTGGGAAAAACTTTCGGATGGCGGCACGGTGCTCATGCCGTTGGACGCTTATCCCTTCAGTAAAAGGTATGGTTGGATAGAAGACCGCTACGGCCTGTCCTGGCAGATCATGCATGTCGGCGAACGGGAGATAGATCAGAAATTGACGCCGACGCTGCTGTTCACGAAAAAACAATGCGGCAAAGCAGAGGAGGCGATCCTTTTCTATGAGGCGGTATTTTCAGATACCGAAATCGACGGAATGGATTACTACGGAGTTGGGGAGGAACCGGATGCGCCAGGGACGGTAAAGTTCGCCTCGTTCAAGCTGGAAAATCAAACGTTCGCAGCCATGGACAGTGCTCAGGCCCATGATTTTGAATTCAATGAAGCCTTCTCTTTCATCGTCAATTGCGAAAATCAGGAAGAAATCGATTACTATTGGGAAGCCCTGTCTTATGTCCCGGAAGCGGAAAATTGCGGATGGCTGAAGGATAAATACGGGGTATCATGGCAAATCGTTCCAACCGATATGAACGAGATGATGCAGACAGCGGATCCTGAAAAATTGGCACGCGTCACAGAGGCAACTCTGAAAATGAAAAAATTAGACCTTGCGGAACTGAGAAGAGTTTACGAAGCCTAGTCACTGTTTTTTTTGCGTGGTTGCATGAAAGAAGAATGTAGGATGAATAAGAAGGTTTGGTGGAAAGGGTTCTTCTGGAGTATCAACTTGTTATTTTTGGCGATTTTGTTGGGATTTTCAGGTGTTGCTTCGGCCACTACCATGAATGCTGAAAATCTGGATCATTTGGCTGCAGGTGAGACGATTGAAGGACCGGGTTTCTTTGCGGGTAATGTGGTGAAAGTAGATGGAAATGTGGAGGGGACGACGTTTGTTTCCGGGCAGGATGTCCGGATCAACGGCAACATCAACGGTGATCTTTTTGTGGCGTCCCAAACGATTACCATCAGCGGGACAGTGACCGGCAATATTTATGGAGCTGGGCAAGCACTTACCTTTGATGGTCAGTCGGAAAGCGATGTTTTCTTTGCCGGTCAGAGTATCTCCATCGGACAGGATGCGTCCATTGGCAGGGACTTGTTTGCGGCTGGCGCAACCATCCTACAGGAAGGGATCATCCAACGCAACCTCTTCGGCGGCGGAGCCGAGATTGTCCTGAGTGGGCAGATCGGCGGGGATGTCAATCTTCAGACGGACAGTCTGAAACTCCAGGACGGTGCGAACATTGCGGGAGACCTCAACTACAAGGGTGAAAACGAAGCTGACATCGGAACCGGCGCAACGATCGCTGGAGACACGGATTGGGAATTTTACGAAACAATGGATAGTGGAACAACTGCCGTGCGGGAAACGCGCAGGCCGGTCATGAAATTTGTCTGGTTCCTCTGGAGCTTGGTGAGCGCCCTGTTGGTCTGGTTCCTTATCCGGATTTGGCGCCCCACCTTCTGGCAAAACACAGCCCGTCCGTTGGCTGAACAGCCGTTGAAGACATTAGGGGTTGGTCTGCTGACATTGTTGGTGGTGCCGCCAATGATCATTTTAGCAATGATCACCGTCATCGGGATCCCGATTGCGGTAATACTTGGGGTCATTTATCCGATTGCTTTGTATCTATCACGGATCATTGTGGCGGTATTCATCGGCCAGTGGTTGGCGAAACGCTTCAAGTGGCCCGAGCTGCATAAGGGAGTCTGGCTGGTGCTCTTGGGCTTGGCTGTCCTCGGGCTTTTGGGGCTGCCGCCGTTTGTCAAATTCCTCAGCTCCCTGCTTACCGTCATGGCGGGCTTAGGCGCTTTGGTTATGGCTCATTACAAGGCTACGCCTGAAGGAACCAGCGTTCAGACCGAGCTGGACGTATAGGCTGCAGAACTGAAAGTGTAGAATCAGCAAAGGAATTGCCAATTTTTTTCACCGGTAGCTTGGCCTTTTTGCTATAATGGACCCTGAGGTGAATCTATGAAATTCGTAGTGGCAAGGACATTCAAAAAGAACGGCAGTGCGGCGATCGCAATCGATGCGGTGCCATCCATTTTTGGTTATTCGGAAGAATTGGAGCAACGGTTCGGCCGAAAAATCGAGGTGCTTCTCCTGAGCGGGGACTCCGCGGAAGCCTTGGAAGAGGCGTGGCCGGAGTACGCACCCATCGCGGTGGTTGAGAACAAAGAAACATTCGAACGCACGATTGAAGAAAAAGTCAGCCGGAAAAAATAGCATCGGATCGGCGCGGAAGCATATGGAAATGCTGCCGCGCCGATCTTTTTTGATTGTGCTCCGATGAAGGCCAGTCTGGCCGTAGCACCGACTTCAGATTCGCCCGCAACTCCGGCGGGCACCGCCTGGCCGGAGCAGCCGGCCCAAGACCCGACATTCCTCCGGGAAACGCTATCTTCACCGGAGCAGGCACCGTTTTTCCGATGCGCATCAGCCCGGCCTTGGCCGTGCGGGAACCCATCTGGTATAATCGGGGCAGAATCAAAAAAGCATGCCAAAGCAGCGAGAAGAGAGGGAAGACAGATGACCTTAAAACAATTAAGATACATGCTGGCAGTCGCCCAATACAAATCGATCAACGAGGCCGCCAAAAAATGTTTCATTTCACAACCGAGCCTCTCGAATGCCATCAAGGACCTGGAGGAAGAAATCGGCCTGGAACTGTTCATCCGGACCGCCAAAGGCATCACGCTGACCGCGGAAGGCAGCGAATTCCTGAAGTATGCCCAACAGGTGATCGAGCAAGCCGAATTGCTGGAACAGCGCTACCTCGACAAAAAACCGGCCAAACAGTTGTGTTCCATTTCGACCCAACATTACGCGTTCGCTGTCAGCGCGTTCGTGAATATGATCAAAAAGAGTGGAGCGGATGAATACAAGTTCACACTGCGTGAGACACGCACCCATGAAATCATCGAAGACGTCAAGAGTTTCCAGAGTGAAATCGGCATCCTCTATCTAGATTCGTTCAACCGCAATGCGCTAAAAAAAATCCTGCAGGAGAGCCAATTGGAGTTCCATCCTTTGTTTGAAGCGGAACCGCACATCTTTGTCAGCGTCCGCAATCCCTTGGCGTCCAAACAGAGCGTCACCTTGGCGGATCTTGAGGATTATCCCTACCTGTCGTTCGAACAGGGCGAGCATAATTCCTTTTATTTTTCGGAGGAGATCCTCAGCACCGTTTTCCATAAAAAAAGCATCCTGGTCAGCGACCGCGCAACTTTGTTCAACTTGGTGATCGGCCTTGACGGCTACACTATCTCCACCGGTGTACTTAGTGAAGAGCTGAACGGCACAGATATCGTTTCCGTACCTTTGGATGTAGAGGACAGGATGGTGATCGGTTGGATCGCCAACAAGAAAGCCGGGATCAGCCGGCAGGCGGCCGCCTACATCAAAGAGCTGAAGGCAGTGATCCGGACCTATGGGAATTAAAAGGTCTGGTCTATTTTGGGTATAGTTTTTTGCTATAATTAAATATATTTTTTTGGTGTTACTCTATATCTTCATTCCATGGCATACTATTGGAAATAAATGACTTCTTTCGGGAAGTCATCAACTGACATGATCAATCATACACAAAGTAAGTACGCTTGAAAAATTGCCACTTTGAACAAATTGAGGGAGGACATGGTTATGAAGATTAGAGAGATGATCAGCAAAGGGGAACCGACCGTTTCATTTGAAATTTTTCCGCCGAAAAGCAGTTATTCCCTTGAAACGGTGTTCGACACATTGGGCGAATTGAAGGATCTGCATCCCGATTTCATTTCTGTGACGTACGGCGCCGGCGGGACAGCCCAAAGCAACACGGTCGAAATTGCATCGCGCATCAAAAAGGATTTCGGAATCGAATCGATCGCCCATTTGACCGGCTGCACCTCGACAAAAGAGGGCATGAAACGGACACTGGCATCGATCAAGGATAGCGGCATCGAAAATATCCTGGCTTTGCGCGGGGATATCCCGCAAGAAAAATTGGCGGACAAGAATTGGAATCCGGAATACCGTTACGCTTCCGAGCTCATCGACGACATCAAAGCAGCAGGCGATTTTTCGATCGGAGCTGCCTGCTATCCGGAAGGACATGTCGATTCCATCAACAAAGTGGATGACCTGAAAAATCTGAAAAGGAAAATGGACCATGGAGCTGACTTCATGATAACGCAGCTTTTCTACGATAATGATCTTTTCTATCAGTTCAAGGAGAAATTGGATCTCGTCGGCATCGAACAGCCTGTCATCGCAGGGATACTGCCGGTCCTGAATATCAAACAAGTGAAACGGATCCAGGAAATTTCCGGATGCAACCTGCCGCCGAAATTCCTGCGGATACTCGAAAGATACGAACATGATCCGGCATCACTGCAGGAAGCTGGCATCGCCTACGCAGTCGATCAGATCATTGATCTGCTTTCTTCCGGAGTGGATGGCGTCCACATCTACACGATGAACAAGCCAGACGCGACAAGAAGGATCATGGAGAACATCTCCTGCGTCCGCAAGGCGGTCTGCAGAAAAGAGCCGCAAAGATGAAGACGGATCTGAAGCTGGTAGCGAAGTATCTTGGCTTCGGGAACAAACAACCGGACGAACGGACAAAGAACGATATGGAGATGATCGCCGCCCAGTTTGAGCAAGCAATCACGGGGAAATGGACTTATGGACACTATCTCCTGGACCACTCAGTTGAGGGCTTGATCACGCTGGAGGGGACCGCTGTTGTGTTGGAAGGAAAAAGCATCAACCGCACGCTTAAGCGCTGCAAAGAAGCCTATATCATGGTCTGCACATTAGGCGCGCAAGGAGATTTCATCATTGAACGCAATAAAATGATGTCCCCGACTTTGGGCATGATCGCTGATGCTTGTGCATCCGCATTCGTCGAGACGATCGCGGACAGGTGCCAGCAAGAAATCGAAAGTCAACTGCCAACGGGAGCCTCATTGACTTTCCGTTACGCGCCCGGATACGGGGATCTGCCTTTGGCCACCAACAAAACGCTGCTCGGGGAATTGCAGTCCGACAAACGGATCGGAGTCCATCTGACGGATTCGATGCTGATGACGCCAAGAAAATCGATTGTGGCGATTTTAGGCGTTCTGGAGGAAGGCATCTCCAAAGGGAAGAATCATCGCTGCGGGAACAAAAGTTGCAGCGAGTGCGATCTGAACGACAGCTGCACGGCCAGAAGTTAAGTTAGGGGGGACAAAAAGAATGGATATCAGAAAACAAATTGGAAAAGAGCTGCTTCTCTTCGATGGAGCGATGGGCACGATGCTCCAGAAATACGGGATGAAAGCCGGCCAAAACCCGGAAGCATTGAATCTGGAGGATCCCGCGCTGCTAAGCCGGATCCATCGGGAATACGTCGAAGCCGGCGCACAATTCATCACGACAAATACATTCGGCGCCAATGCCTACAAGCTGCAGGAGACCGGCTACTCGGTCACGGAAGTGATCACTGCTGCAGTTGAAATCGCCAAAGCTGCAACGGCAGGATCCGGGGCGCAGGTGGCGCTCGATATCGGACCGGTAGGGAAGATGATGAAACCGATCGGATTGCTTGATTTCGACCAGGCTTACGACTATTTCCGCGAGCAAGTGACAATCGGAGCCGCGGCAGGAGCGGATCTGATCCTCATCGAAACGATGTCGGACTTGGCGGAAATGCGCGCAGCCGTTTTGGCGGCGAAAGAAAACAGCAACCTGCCGATCTTCGCGACGATGACCTTTACGGAGGATGGCAACACTTTGACCGGGACAGAGCCGGAGATTATGGCGCTCTCCTTGGATGCTTTGGGTGTGGATGCACTGGGCGTGAACTGTTCATTGGGGCCTAAGGAGCTGATTCCCATCATCAAAAGGATATTGGCATTCACAAATACTCCAGTGATGGTGCAGGCGAATGCAGGTATCCCTGTGACGGAAGCAGGAGTCGCCAAATATAACGTCGTTTCCAAGGCTTACCTTGAGGTCGCGAAAGAGTTGGCCGGTTTGGGGGTTTCTGTTATCGGCGGGTGCTGCGGCACGACACCGGAATACATCCGTGATCTGCAGCAGGCCACAACTTCTTTTGCAAAGAGGGAAATCAATCAATTGAAACGTTATGTCTGTTCCGCGCAGAAGAAGGTTTACTTGGATGGCCAGATCACCCTCATCGGTGAACGGATCAACCCGTCAGGCAACAAGGCTTTGAAGGAACAATTCGTGGCAGGCAATCCGTTGGCGGCCATCAAAGTCGCTTTCGAACAAGTCCAAAAAGGCGCGGATGTGCTGGACGTCAACACCTCTTTGCCGATGATCGACGAAACGGATTACATGACAAAAATCATCGATGGCATGAGCGGCCTGGTGGAAGCGCCGCTGCAGTTCGATTCGACCAAACCGGAAGTGCTTGAAGCAGCTTTGAGGCGCTACAGCGGCGTTGCAATCGTCAATTCGGTCAACGGGAAAGAATCCTCGATGGCCGAAATCTATCCGATCGTCCAGAAATACGGCGCCTTTGTCGTGGCCTTGTGCCTGGATGAAGCCGGTATTCCGGATGATGCGGTTGGCCGGACCAAGGTCGCCCAGAAGCTGATTGATCGAGCGGGAGCGTATGGCATCGGTGCAGAGCGCTTGTTGGTGGATTGCCTTGTGCTCACTGCGGCTGCCCAGCAGAAAGCGGTCATGGAGACGTTGAAGGCATTGCGTTGGGTCAAGGAAAACACGAAGGCGTTGACTACTTTGGGGTTGAGCAACGTTTCCTATGGACTGCCTTTCCGAGCCTTGATCAACCGAACCTATTTTGCGATGGCCCTGACTTCGGGATTGGATACGGTCATCATCAACCCAGGGGCCGACGGAATCGTCGACACGATGCGCGCCTTCAATGTTCTTTCAGGGCAAGACGAAGGTGCCATCGACTATATCGACTACAACAACAAAAAGGCTGTGGTCAAATCCGATGGTCCCAAGCAGGAAAACGTGGTCCGTTCCTACCGGGAAATGCTGTTGGAGGGCGACGAAACAGGTATCATGAAGGCAACCAACGCCTTGCTTAAAGACAATACGCCATTGGCTGTCGTGGACGATCACATCGTGCCGGCATTGGATGAAGTCGGCAAGCTCTATGAACAGAAAAACATCTTCTTGCCTCAGTTGATTCGTGCTGCCGAAACGGCCGGAAAAGCTTTCGAGACGATCCGTGCAAAACTTGCTGCAGGCAATGAGAAGCTGGAATCGAAGGGGACCATCGTGATGGCTACCGTAAGAGGGGATATCCACGATATCGGAAAGAATCTGGCGAAAGTTCTGCTTGAAAACTATGGCTACGACGTCATCGACCTGGGCAAAGATGTTCCGATTGAGGAGGTTGTGGCGGTTGCCAAGCAACATCAGGTCAAACTGGTCGGGCTGTCTGCGTTGATGACGACGACCGTCACTGCGATGGAGGATACAATCACAGCTTTGCGCGAGGCGGGTCTACCCGTGAAAGTCTTCGTCGGTGGTGCCGTACTGACCGAAAAGTACGCCAAAGCCATCGGTGCGGACTATTACTGCAAAGATGCCCGAGCCGGCGTCACGGTAGCAGAAGAAGTCTTCAGTAAAAATTAAGAAAAGCGGAACGGGTTCGTTTAGCCCTGAAAGAAATTTAGGAAATCGTGCCGACTGAGCATCGTAGAGCGCAATATGCTGAGAGACTTCCTGCGTCAGTAGGTTAGTCGAATAGTATCCTTGGCTCGCAGAGACAAGGGGTTCCTTTATCCTTTCCGAAGGGCTTACCCGTGGAGCTAGCCATCATTATTGGATGCTAGGAACAATTTACAAACATGTGAAACACCAACGGTGATGCACTTTTGGGTTCGAAATGTTTTATACTTTCCTGAAATTTAAAAAAAATCCCGGAAGAGACTCCATTCAAAATGGGTCTCTTCCGGGATTTTTCTTTTAGGCTGGATGTCTCGTTTTATTCATGTCATCCGGTTTTTTTCTTAGGAGGAAGGCGCTGATGAAGAGCGCGACCGAATACAATGCCAACACGACATAGAGAACGTTGTTGAAGGAACCTGTCTTCGCAATGATGAAGGCACTCAATTGATTCCCGGAAAGTCCGGCAAAAGCCCAGGCCGATAAAGCCAGTCCGTGGATGGTGCTGATGCTGTTCATCCCGAAGCGGTCGGCAAGCAATGGCGGAAGGCTGGAGAAACCGCCGCCGTAGCCGGCGTTGATGACACAAAGCGTAATAATGACTAAAGGAGCGATTGCATTGTTGATGCCGTTCGCCAAAAGCGTAAGCGCCGTAGCCGCGATCGACAAACTAAAAATCCAGATATAGATGGTGTTTCTGTCCTTCAATCTGTCTCCGAAGGATGCAAAGCCAAGCCGCCCACTTGCGTTGAAGAGTGCCGTCAACGAGCTGATCACTCCGACAGCACCGAAGCCGATGAAGTGCAGCAAATCCTTCTCTTGTGAGATGAGCGCCAAGCCGCAAGTGATGTTAATGAAGAACATCAACCAGATGCCGATGAAGGTTTTGTTCTTGAAGATGTCGAGGATGTTTTCTCCCTTCTTCATCTTCACGGATACTTCCACCCAATCGGACGGTTTTTTCAACAGAAGGTGGCCGATAAACATCATGATGAAATAAACGACAGCCAGGATATAGAACAGTTTGTAGAGCCGGGTTGGGTCAACGAGCGTACCGTCCGCATTTGTTGCACCCAAAAGCATCTCGATGATCGGGCTGGCGATGACCTTGGCCAATCCGAATCCTGCTACCGCTATCCCTGTAGCCAAGCCTTTATTGTTTTTGAACCAGAGCATCAGCGTTTTGACCGGCGAGAGATAGCCGATGCCGCAACCGATGCCCATCAGGACTCCGTAAGTCAGAAAAATGCCGATCAAGGATTTCTGCTGGATGAAGAATCCGGTACCGGCCATCCCGGCGGCGAAGCAAACCGCCGCAATCAGGGAAGACTTGTGGATATCTTTTTCCACGGCTCTACCCGCGAAGGCAGCCGACATGCCAAGGAAGAAGATGGCGATGCTGAAAGCCCATTCGACATCTCCTTTCGGCTTGCCGATATATTCGGCGATGCCCCCCTTCAGCAAAGACCAGCAGTAGACTGTTCCGATGCTGCAATGGATCAGCAGTGCCGGCACAGCGGCACGCATCCATTTATTTTCAATATTATTCATTTTGAAGCCCCCCTTGGGTAATGATAGTATGGATTGCGTGAATATTTTATCAATCTATCGTCATCATACTATCGATTCGCGGGTAATGCAATCGCTTTCTGACGCGGCCGGGAATAGGCAGTTTGTCCAATCTACAATGTTTTTCCCTGGGAGGCCGCGCAGACGGAATTTTCTGGAAAAATCGAAGATTTGTCGGTAATATGAACTATGGACAGTGAAGGAGGAGTCAGGATATGCAAGTGAATATTAGGAAAGCAGAGCTGCAGGATTTGGCTGCACTGAAAATAATCGAGGATGCGTGTTTTCCGGAAGCCGAGGCGGCGACGCTTGAATCACTCAGTGAGCGGTTGCACCTGTTCCCTGAGAGCTTCCTGGTTGCCGAAGCCGAGGGCGTACTGGTGGGATTCGTGAACGGAGCCGTCATCGATGAACCGATCATCCGCGATGCCCACTACCATGATGCTGCTTTGCATAATCCGGATGGCGCTTATCAAAGCGTCTTCGGGTTGGATGTGGTTCCGGCCTTCAGGAGGACGGGAATCGCGGAAAAGTTGCTGACCGCATTGATCGAAGCGGCCAGACAAGCGGGCAGAAAAGGCTTGACGCTTTGCTGCAAAGAAGAAAAGATTCCTTACTACGAGAAGTTCGGGTTGGTGAACAGCGGCAGATCGAGCTCCACGCACGGGAATGCCGTGTGGTACGATATGATTCTGCATTTTGAAGAAGAAAAAAGGGGAGAGCAAATGGATCTGAAAATCATATTGGCGAGTCAATCGCCAAGACGCAACGAACTGCTGTCCTTGTGCATCAAGGACTTCGCGGTCCAGGCTGCGGATATCGACGAAAAAGCGATAGAAGAACGCATTTTAGCCGCAGCGGGACAGGGAACATTTTTGGACACCGCCACGGAACTTGTGGAAACATTGGCGCGGGAAAAAGCGGCGGTCATCCACCGTGAGAACAGCGAAGCGATGGTCATCGGCTCCGACACTGTGGTCGTGTTGGACGAAAAAATCCTCGGCAAACCGGTTGATGAGGCCGATGCCTATGCGATGCTGCGCGCACTGGCTGGCAAGACCCATTCGGTCCTGACCGGCGTCAGCATTTTATGGGGCGAAAAGGAAGAGACCTTTGCTTCTGAGACGAAAGTCAGCTTCTTCGAGTGGGACGATCGGATGGCGAAGGGAGTGAAGGCATACGTGGCATCGGGCAAGCCGATGGATAAAGCCGGAGCATACGGCATCCAGGAGGAAGCTGCGCTCTGGGTTTCCGGTATCGAAGGCGACTATAACACGATCGTCGGTTTTCCAATCGCATTGGTCGATAAAGCCATCCACCGTTTGCTGACGGAGGCGGAAGCAGAAAAATAGCTTATCGCCCGTTTTCTCCGATGAAGCGCTCGTTGGCCGGAGGAACACTACAGAATGAGAGCTCGAACTCCGGGGAAGGTGCGCTGGCCGGAGAACAGCGCCAGAAAAAGAGCGTCAACTCCGGGGAAAGCCCCATCCACCGGAGCTACAGCGCAAAAAAATAAATACCGAAAAAAACCGGCGAAGCCTCGCAAAGGCATTCGTCGGTTTTTTAGCATTATTCGTGTATTCAGGAATTGGAATCGGAAAGCTCGATGTGACGGATCACTCGTGCCGGATTCCCAGCAATCACGACATTATCAGGGAAAGATTTTGTCACGACGCTGCCCATACCGACGACGACATTGTCCCCCAACGTGACACCCGGACCGATCACGGAAGAGCCGCCGATCCAGACATTGTTCCCGATCGTGATCGGTTTGCCGTATTCCCAGCCGCTGTTCCGTTCTACAGGATCAAGCGGATGGGTGGCGGTATAGAGGCTGACATTCGGCGCAATCATCACGTTGTTCCCGAAAGTGACCGGGCACGTATCCAGTATCGTACAATTGAAGTTCGCATAGAAATTCTCGCCGACAAAAATATTGAAGCCGTAATCCAGCGAAAACGTCGGTTCGATATAAATATTTTCCCCAGTTTTTCCGAACCATTTTTTTAACAATTCGCTGCGCTTGCGGGCATCCGTTTCGTTGTTGAAAAGGTGCATCTTTTCCCGGGAACTGTGCCGCATCGAGGAAAGCTCCGGATTGCTGGAAAAATAAAGTTCACCGGCGATCATTTTTTCTAGTTCTGATTTCATTTTATAGTCTCCTTACGTATAGGATAGTAAATTTTTTGATTATTTTTACTAATTATAACGAAACATTTACTGATTTGATATACGAAATGAATCAGGCGCTATTTTATTTTACGTTTAAAAAAAATCTTTTGACTGGAACAAAACATATTGGATTTTCGGAAATCGGCCTGTTAAATTTTGGATTGTAAAGCATAAATGCAGTAAGATGTGTGTAAGCGATAACATTTTTGAAGTGGATGATTGGGGTTGGTGAAATGAAGGAAGCTATGTTGTACGAAAAGTTGCAGGACGGTAGGGTACGGTGCGGCGTCTGCCCACATCATTGCGTCATAGCGGAAGGCAAACGGGGAATCTGCGCCGTCAGGGAGAATCGGGAGGGGACTCTGTATGCATTGAATTATGGGAAAGCAATCTCGGTTGCGATCGACCCCATCGAGAAGAAGCCGCTCAATCATTTCCTTCCAGGCACTACAGCCTAATCCTTTGCTACAATCGGCTGTAACCTGCGTTGTCTTTGGTGCCAAAACTGGGCGATTTCGCAGGCCTCCAAACCGGATCGTCCGATTTATGGGGAGGACATCAGCCCGGAAGAGCATGTGCGGCGGGCTTTGGCTGCCGGTTGTCCTTCCATCGCCTACACTTACACGGAACCGATCATCTTTGTCGAATATGCGCTCGACACAATGAAGCTGGCCCGTGAAGCAGGGCTGAAGAATATCTGGAAGACAGCCGGCTATGCGACGAAAGAGACGCTGGATGCCATCATTCCATATCTGGATGCCGTCAATGTCGACCTGAAAGGGACCGATGACGAAGTGTACAAAGAATATTGCGGCGGTACAGCGCAACCGGTGCTGGATACGATCATCCGATTTCATGAATCAGGCGTGCATCTCGAAATCGCCACGCTCGTCGTGCCTGGGGTGAATGACCGCATCGACCAACTCGAACGGATGGCGCGGTTCATCGCTGAGGAGGTCGGCAAAGAAGTGCCATGGCATGTCAACCGCTTCTTCCCGGGCTGGAAAATGATGGACACAGCCATCACGCCGATGCAGACTCTGGAAACAGCCGCAGCGCTTGGGAAAAAATTCGGATTGCTGCACGTGCACATCGGCAACGTCTGAAAAGGAGGGATCCCTTATGTTGGTTTTTGGCGTCATCAGTCCGCATCCGCCGCTCATCATTCCGGAAATAGGCGGGAAGGACATCGAAAGGGTAAAACGCACAGTGGCGGCTTTGGAGATGACAGCCGAAAGACTCGCCGCCGCAAAGCCGGACCGTCTGCTCATCATCTCGCCGCATGAAGGCCACGGTTTTGAAGTGCCCATGCATTATCTCGACAGACAATTGCCGCCCAACCTGGAAACGGAAAAGATTTTGGTGACGGTGCCTTCCTACGAGCACTACTACGAATGGGGAAAACGCTATGGGGAAGCTTGCGACCAATCAAATCTGCGCACTGCCATCATCGCTTCTGCCGATCTGTCGCACGTGCTGAAGCCAGAGGGGCCTTACGGCTACCATTCGGCGGGGCCTTTGTTTGATAAATTAGTGATCAAAGCCATCAAGGAAAAGGATGCCAGTCAGCTGTTGCGGTTGGATGCCGGGTTCCTTGAAAGGGTGGCGGAGTGCGGACTGCGCTCCATCCTGTTCCTGATGGGAGCGTTCGAAGGCAGGGAATACGAAGCGGAAGTGCTCTCCTACGAAGGTCCTTTCGGGGTCGGTTACCTTGTCGCAACCTTCATGCCTTCGGAGTCCGAAGAGCAAATCAAGGATGCGTGAAGTTCATAAGGAAAGTTTTGGAAGGTTGCGTCATTCATTTTTTAGTAAAAAGAGGCGATAAAGTATGAAGAGAACATTTTTCACCTCGGAATCGGTCATGGAGGGGCATCCGGATAAGCTCTGCGATCAGATAGCCGACGGGATATTGGATGCCATTCTGGAGGAGGATCCGTTCGCGCGGGTGGCTTGCGATGTTTCCGCCAGTACTGGTTTGATCACGGTTTTCGGCCAGATTACGACGGTCAGCACGGTGGATATCCCGGCCATCGTGCGGTCCATTATCCAGGATGTCGGCTATACGGACAGCGACTTTGGTATCGATGGGAAGGCCTGTTCCGTCCTGATCGGTTTGGACAGGCAATCAGCGGATATCGCTGTAGGGGTGGGCTCCTCTTTGGAAAAACGGCTCGGTTCGGACGATGAAACGGACCAATTGGGCGCCGGCGATCAGGGACTGATGTTCGGCTATGCCTGCAAGGAGACGCCGGAGTTGATGCCGCTGCCGATCACGTTGGCGCATAAGCTGGCCGAGAAGGTTGCGGAGTTGCGGAAATCGGAGGAGCTGCCTTATCTGAGGCCGGACGGAAAAACGCAAGTGACCGTGGAATATGCGGACGGCCATGTCAAAAGGATCGAAGCGGTCGTGATCGCCTGTCAGCATGACGAATCGGTCGATCAGGAACGGATCAGAGAGGACATGCTTCGAATGGTTATTCCGGCCGTTATTCCGGCGGAGCTGTTGGATGATCAGACGAAATATTTCGTCAATGCCACCGGCCGTTTCGTCATCGGCGGTCCTGCCGGCGATTCGGGATGGACCGGTAAAAAGATCATCGTCGATACTTATGGTGGTTATGCACGGCATGGCGGAGGTTCCTTTTCCGGGAAAGATCCGACCAAAGTCGACCGTTCCGCCGCATACGCTGCCCGATATGTGGCGAAGAACGTTGTGGCTGCCGGCTTGGCAGACAGCTGCGAGATCCAGCTGGCCTATGTCATCGGAGTGGCGAGGCCCGTTTCCGTCCGTGTTGAAACGTTCGGGACGGCCATCCTCGCCGAAGAATTAATCGAAGAACTGATCGATAAGCACTTCGACCTGCGCCCAGCCGCAATCATCCGCGATTTCGGTCTGCGGAAACCAATCTACAGAAAGCTTGCCTGCTACGGCCATTTCGGCAGACCCGAATTGGATCTTCCTTGGGAGCGTACCGATAAGGCCGATTTGCTGGCGGAAGAAGCGATGGATTTGAAACGATTGCCGAAACGTCAGACAGGGGATGAATTTCATGGATAGAAAGCAGGTTCGGCAGGAAAGGAGCAATTTGCTAAAGTTGGTCCTGATCCGTCTCTTTTCAGGGTTGCTTGTGATCGGAGGACTCCTGTTCGCTTTTGCGGGGAGCTTCCGGTATTGGCAGGCTTGGCTTTTTCTGGCGGCGTTGGCGATCCCTTTGGTCATGACGCTCACCTTTTTGCTGCGGAAGGATCCCGCTTTGCTGGAAAAACGGATGAATTTGAAGGAGCCGCGCAAAGAGCAACGCAAAATCGTCCAAATTTCAGGGTTGTTCATGCTTTTGGGCTTTTTCCTGCCTGGATTGGACTACCGCTACCAGTGGTCCGATGTCCCGATTTGGCTGGTTGTTGTCAGCGTCATTGTGTTCGAATTCTCCTATGCGATGATTGTCGCCGTTTTCGCCCAGAACAGCTATGCCTCCCGGGTCGTCGAAATCCAGGAAGGGCAGCAGTTGATCGATACAGGGCTCTATGCGATCATCCGCCACCCAATGTATTCGGCGTCCATCATCCTGTATCTGTCGATTCCGCTGATGCTAGGGTCCTACGTTGCCGTGATTCCGATGGCATTGAGTTGCCTCGAAATCATCGCGCGGATCAAAGACGAGGAGGAGATGCTGAAAGCAGGGCTAGCGGGCTACACAGCCTATACCCAGCGCGTCAAATACCGCTTCATTCCCTACGTTTGGTGAGTTTGCGAGTCTGGCATGTTCATTCATACAACAAAAAAAACAGCCCGCTGACTGGTTCGGATTTTTCCGAATAGTCAGCGGGTTGTTTGTGTTGATCATTTATTCAAATATTCTGCCAGTCCGGCATTGCGGAGTTTGCAGGATGGGCACTCGCCGCAACCACCGGGAACGCCCATATAACAAGTATGGGTATGTTCCTCGATGTAGGCGAGACAACCCAACTGATCCGCCAGCTCCCATGTCTGGGCCTTTGTCAGGTACATCAACGGCGTTTCGACGTTGAAATTGTAATCCATGGCCAGGTTCAGGGTCACGTTCATCGATTTGACGAACACATCCCGGCAGTCCGGATAACCGCTGAAGTCCGTTTCGCACACGCCTAGGATAATTATGCGGATGCCTTTGGACTTGGCAAAGATACCCGCCAACAACAGGAACAGGGCGTTCCGGCCGTCGACGAAGGTGTTCGGGTAGTCTTCGGCATCGGCTTCCTTGATTGTCTGCGACTCGTCCATCAATGCGTTCGTGGTGACTTTGCCCATGACGTTCGCGTCCAGGATATGGTGTTCGACCCCCAGATCTTTGGCGATCCAAGCCGCCCGTTCCAGCTCGATGCTATGGCGCTGGCCGTAGCTGAAGGAAAGGGCCACAGTGTTTGCCGCGCCGTACTTTTGGATGGCTTGGATCAGGCAAGTCGTGGAATCCTGCCCGCCTGAAAAGATGACCAATGCTTGTTTTTGCGTTGTCCCGTTCACATTTTCCATCTAGCGGTTGTCGACTTTCTCAGGATAAAGATCGTGCTGCGCCAATCGTTGCCAAGCCACGTCTGCCCATTTCGTGCCGGGCTGTCCGTAGTTGCAGTAAGGATCGATCGAGATGCCGCCTCTCGGTGTGAATTTCCCCCACACCTCGATGTATTTCGGCGCCATCAATGCGATCAGATCCTTCATGATGATGTTCATGCAATCCTCGTGGAAGTCGCCGTGGTTGCGGAAACTGAAAAGGTAAAGCTTCAACGATTTACTTTCGACCATGATCTCCCCCGGGACATAGGAAATATAGATGGTCGCAAAATCGGGCTGTCCCGTCATCGGGCACAAGCTTGTGAATTCGGGGCAGTTGAATTTCACAAAGTAATCATTGTCAGGATGCTTGTTCGGAAAAGTCTCAAGGACTTTCGAATCGTAGTCCTGCGGATATTTTGTTTGTTGGTTGCCCAATTGGGTGATGCCGTTCAGATCGGCTTCATTTCGGCCTGCTGTCATTGTTTTTCCTCCTTGCGCTCAGGATTTCAGAAGCGCGCTTTTGTAGAATCGTTTTTCCAGTGCCTGCACCAAAAAGTAGCCGACAAATGCCGGTACCGATTGGCCGATGCAGAGGCTGACGACAAGCGGCAGGAACGGGATGGCCAACAGTTGCGACAGGTAGATCGGCACAACGATTCCAGGGATGAAGATGATCGGCAGGATCAGGCACCACTTCGGCAGGTTGTATTTGCGGACAGCGTAAACGAGCGAAGCCGTGATGATGCCGACGAAGGTTCCTCCAAGCATGTCGATGATCCCAAGTCCGCCGAAGAACAGGTTCGACATAAGATTGGCGAGACCAGCCGGGATGATCAGAAACGGGTTAAAATAAGCTAGGGCGTAAAGAGTTGTGGCGATGCGGATTTGATATTGTCCAAAAGCGAAAGATTGCGTCAGAGCCATGATGACGATGTACATAGCGATATACATTGCTGAGAAAGTCAATTTTTGTGTTTTTGTGAATGATTTTTGCATCGGTCCACCGTTGCCATAAATCTAACTAAATCTAGTTTATGTTTGCTTCCCTGTTCTTCGTGCCCGATTTGGTCCTGACGGACTACTTTCGTTTGCTGCAGCACTCCGAGGGCGTAAATTCCGATGCAACGAATCGTACATATCCGAGCTACCGTTAGACTGCTTGGTAATCCCTCAGATTATAGCTTGCGTTCAGATCCCTATCGCAATGGTGGCCGCATGTGCAGTGGTAGACCCTGTCACTGCGTTTCAGGTCCTTTTTGAGCGTTCCACAGTTGTTGCACAACTTGGAGCTCGGAAACCACTGGTCTGCTTCCACAAATTCAATGCCATTTAGTTCGCATTTGTATTGCAGGCATTGTTTGAAGAAATAGAGTTTCTGATTTGCGACCGCCTTAGCCAAATGCTTGTCTTTCATCATGCCGCGGATGTTCAGCGTTTCCATCACAATGCGGGAGGGTTTGGATTTCACGATCTCCGCGGTTGTTTGATGGACATGATTGGTTCGGATGTTGGCTAAGCGTCTGTGCTGCCTTCGGATTTCACTTTCTAGATTTAGGAGATGTTTAGATTTAGGCGTTCCTTTTTTGTATTTTTTGCTTGCACGCCGCTGCAATCTCTTGAGGCGTCTCTCCGCTTTCCTCACGGAGGCTGTCTTGTTGATGTTGTTGTAAAAAACACCATCGGAGGTGACAGCTAACTCCTTGATGCCGATATCCACCCCGACATTCCGACCATCCAATTTAACTTTTACCGGATTCACCTCGATGCCAACCGTCAGATACCAGTATTTGCCGTCGAATTTGATGCGCGGGTTGTAGTATTTGCAGTCCACGGGCAACGGTTCGTTGGTTTTCACCCAACCGATTTTTTCCAACAGAACGTGGTTGCCTTTCACTTTCAGCTTGACACAGTCATTGTAGAAACTCGGTTTGGAGCGGCGTTTGGTCTTGAAACGGGGATGCTGGGCTTGCCCGTTGAAGAAGGCTTTATAGGCTTTGCAGGCATCCTTGACCGACTGTTTGACAACATTGTTGGACACGTCATTCAACCATTCGTATTTCTTACGTTTCTTCATCTTGGTGATGTGTCTGCGCAGATCATTATCGCTGATGAACGTCCCACCGAAGCGATGGTTCATTTCCTGCATTCGAATCGTGTAGTTGTAAGCCCAACGAGCAACGCCTGCTGCTTGGTAGAGTTTGGAAGTTTCGTCTGTCACAATCAAACGGACCTTCTTCGTCAGCATCATCTCGGATCATCCCTTTCTATACGCAAAGTATAGAGGAAATGAAATCAAAAATAAAAGAATTGAATGCATTTGAGGAGATTTTTGTAGACTGTTTAAAAGCCTCATAATACTTTATTCAACGCCTTACAAGAATAGACAAAAAAAGACGCACGGATGCCGAGAAGGTTGTATCTAAGGATAACAAGCCATCTCAAAAAACATTCCTGCGTTTTGATTGCATGATTCTATTTCCCTAGTTTTATTTAACGACAGGATGGTTACGAACTGTCCCGAACAGTTTAACAAATATCGGCGAAGTTGCCAAGGGTGGTTTTCAATGTTCATGGACCCAAGTTTGTATAAGGGAATTTATTTTATTATAATGAGGATAAAGATAACGCTATCACAGTCGCATATGAGGGCAGTAGAGTAGGTTCAATCAGCAGGAAGGATGAATAAAAATGGATTATATCAAGAGTAACATCAAGAAAAGCATTTTTATCGAAGCGCCGCTGGGAAAAGTATGGCAATATGCCGCCAATGTGGGGAATTGGGAAGAAATCCATGAGGGTCTGAAGATCGTCAAGCAGATCAGCGGGGACGGCGGCCTGTCCAGTGTCTACAAAGCGGAATACGACATATTCGGGAAAATGGTGCCGGTGAACATCGAAGTGCAGCAATCGGAACTGTTCCCTGAAGAATTCGTCATGCGCGCAGCCATCCGGGTGGACACAGTCGATCCGGCCGAAGATTCTTTCGTGCGGCAAAATTACACGGCCAAAGCGGAGGAAGGCGGAACGACGTTAAACTTGGAAAGCATCCAGAATATTCCTTATGTTGATAAGAACAAAATATTCGACAAAGAAGCTTACCAGGAAAAACGGGATGAAATGGCGCAACAAGCGATCGAGCGGATCAGGCTGTTCTGCGAAGAGTGAACTGGCGCAAGCGGTGATGGTGGAACTGGAAGCGGAACCCTTTGCGGGATTCAAACCCGGTTCCATTTTTTAGTCCCATGCTGCACCCTGTTTTCACAAAAACGCGGATTTATTACGTTTTTCCTGTTATACTGAGACGACAAATCAAAAGTGAAAGTAGGACAAGATGAATTATACAACATTTGAAGACTTCGCAATCAGCGAAGAAATCGTTACGGCACTAAAGGCATTGCGTTATTTCAAACCGACGCAAGTACAACAGGAGGTCATCCCGCTGACCTTAAAGGGCAAAGATATCATTGTCGAATCGCAGACCGGCAGCGGAAAGACCGTCAGTTTCGGCGTACCGTTGTGCGAAAGTGTAAACTGGGAGGAAAACCGTCCGCAAGCGCTGATTTTGGTTCCGACAAGGGAGCTGGCTCTGCAAGTGAAAGAGGACATCACCAACATCGGACGGCTGAAGCGGATCAAGGCTACTGCTGTCTTCGGCAAGACTTCCTTCGACACGCAAAAATCGGAATTGAGACAGAAAAGCCATATCGTAGTCGGCACTCCGGGCAGGGTATTGGATCATCTGCAAAAAGGGACAATGAAATTTGACAAGATACGCTACCTGGTCCTTGATGAGGCGGATGAGATGCTGAATATGGGCTTCATTGAGCAAGTGGAAGCCATCATCGATTTCCTTCCGAAACAAAGACAAACGCTGCTGTTCTCCGCGACTATGCCGAATGAAGTGGTGCGTTTGGCCAGCTTCTATATGAAGAACGACCGCGTATCGGTGAAAATGGAAAGCGACGAGGCATCCAAGCCGAAGATTCTGCAATCCTTCATCCGTGTCCAAGAGTCGGGCAAACCCAAGCAACTATTGGATCTGCTGACCGTTGAGAATCCGGACAGCTGCATCATTTTCTGCAATACGCAGGAAGCCGTAAACGGACTGTACACATTCTTAAGTAAAGCAGGTTTGCCGATCGATAAGATGCACGGCGGAATGGTGCAGGATGACCGCACAGCCGTCATGGAAGATTTCCGCAAAGGCAGGCTGCGTTATTTGGTGGCTACGGATGTGGCTGCGCGCGGGATCGACGTCGATAACGTGACGCATGTCGTCAATTATGATGTCCCCGAAGAGAAAGAGAGCTTCATCCACCGTACCGGCAGGACCGGACGCGCCGGTAAAACTGGGATAGCCCTGACCTTGGTTACGCCTAATGAGGAAAGAAGCTGGCAGGCAGTGCAAGACTTCGCTCAGCAGGAAATCACTGAAATCAATCCGCCGAGCGCCCGCTTCGTGCAGCATCATAAAGCGACTTTCGAAAAGAAACTGCAGGAACGCCCCGTCATCAAACAGGCACGGAACCGGGAATTGAACAAGGACATCACCAAAGTCTATTTCAACGGCGGCAAGAAGAAAAAACTGCGCGCCATCGATTTCGTCGGCACGCTGACCAATATTCCCGGCATCGATGCGGATGATATCGGCATCATCACGATCCAGGAAAACGTGACATACATCGAAATCCTGAATGGCAAAGGCCCTTTTGTGATTTCCGAGATGCAGAACCGCACCGTCAAAGGCAAAGCATTGAAAGTGCATAAAGCAAAGAAATAGATGCAGCAAAATTGAACGCTTGAATGCGACGACCCGCATGTCTCCGTTAATTGAGGAGCTTGTCGGGTCGTTTTGCCGCGCTTGCCTCAAGATTTCGGGTGGCATTCCAGCCCGGCAGAGGCTATACTAAGAATCAGAAAGTGGTGAACCAATTGAAACCAGTCGCAACGTATGAAGAAATAGAACAGCAACGCGGAGACAAATCGATTCTGTATGTGGACGTCAGGAGTCCGTCAGAATATGCGAAGTCAACCATACCGGGTGCCGTAAATGTGCCGGTCCTGGATGATGAGGATAGGAAAACAGTAGGGACGCTTTACGTCGCCGGCAAGATCGACGATGCTAAAAGCCACGGTATCCAAACCATTTCCCCAAGATTACCGGAAATGTTCAGCCTCTTCCAGGAGTATACAAAAGCCTACGACCAAGTCGTCATCTTCTGCAGCAGGGGAGGATTCCGCAGTAGTTCGATTTTTTCCTTACTCAAATCTTTGGGGATGAATGTCCACCGGATGGAAGGCGGCTACAAAAACTACCGCAGCACGATCAACAACATGATTCCTGTATTGTTCGAAAAGGTCCAGTTTGTGACCCTTTACGGCAATACCGGGACCGGGAAAACAGCCATCCTGGAGGAACTGAAGAAGCTTGGAGCCAATGTGCTTGATCTGGAAGCCTGCGCCAACAACAGAGGGTCCGTCTTCGGAGGCGTCGGCCTTAAGAAGAAACAGCCACACAACCAAAAAATGTTCGAGAGCCTGTTGGTCGAGAGCGCCGCTGGCTGGAAGGAGCCGCTGATCGTCTTTACTGAAGGCGAAAGCAAGCGGATCGGACAGGCCGTATTGCCGCCTTCGTTGATTGATGCGATGCAGAAAGGCATAAACCTGAACATCGAGGCTTCATTGGATTACCGGATCGAACAGATCAAAAAAGATTACCTCCACAGCAATGAAGCGGAGCTCCTCGCAGCGCTTGACCGTTTGAAATCCTATTTGAATGAAGCGCGTGTCGAGGGATACAAGGAGCAGGTGCGCCAGCACGATTTCGATGCGGTCATCGAAGATCTGTTGGTGAAATACTACGATCCCCGCTACAACTTTAACAAAAAGGAATTTTCCGCCATCTTCCGGAACGAAGACGCCGCAGCAACGGCCGAAGCCATTCTGGAATGGATGAAGCAGAGGAACGATTGATTAACAAAAAAACAAAACAGAGCAGCTGCCCCTGAAGTGGGTTGCTGCTCTGTTTTGTACGCATTATATTAAGCCGCTCGTGCTGAGGATGTCCGATTCTATCCGGTTATCGGACAACGCGTAGCTCATTCGCGATCCGGAAGTCCGATTCTTTCCGGTTATCGGACAACGCGAAGAACATTCGCAGTCCGGATGTCCGATTTCCCCCGGTTATCGGACATCTTTTCATTTTTATAAGCATTCCTTTCGCTTCGCTCAAGGCACAAAACGAAATGAAAATCGTTGCGCCTTCGGCGTATATTATTGTATTCTTCCCCTGTAGAGTAGTTGTACACTACAAATCACGGAGGAGTGAGTAGCCCTATTTGACATTCTGTAGGACTGCATTTTTATATGTGTCATTATTCCTTCAAGTACAAATAAGTGTGACAGTGAGCACGTAAACTTATCTTTGCAAAAGCGATCCATATATTTAGGAATAATAGTCACTGCAACACTCTACTATCCTTAAAGAAAGGAGGAAAAACTGATGTTGAAAATTGTTTATCCTATTTGTTGTGGAATAGATGTCCACAAAACGTTCGTGGTAGCCTGTATTGCCATCACAGACAACAAGGGAATCACAACTTACAAACGCCATCGCTTCTCGACATTCACACAAGGATTGAGAGAGCTGTTACAGTGGCTAGAGTTATTCTCTTGTTTTGATGTCTGTATGGAATCTACGGGGAAATACTGGATCCCTGTATACAATATTCTGGAACCTTCGGTTAATATTACCCTTGCTCATCCGAAATATGTGAAAGCAATTCGCGGAAAAAAGACAGATACAAAGGATGCCCAATGGATAGCTGAGTTATTCAAACACGATTTGGTTGCAGGTAGTTTCATGCCACCACTAGCGATTCGTGAATTGCGTGATTTAATGCGCTACCGGTTCAAATTAACCAATTTTGCGTCCAGTGAAAAGAACAGATTTCAAAATTCTCTAACCGTATCCAATATTCAGATCGCTAGTGTTGTTTCCGACACATTCGGAAAAAGTGCGTTGAAAATTATCGAACGCATCCTAGAAGATCCTGAGCAGTCCATGCTTACGGCAGAAGAATTAGAGAGCTTGATTCACGGTCGCCTAATAAAGAAATTACCCGAACTTGAATTAGCAGTGGACGGTTTTATTACACCGGAACAAAAGATAAAGCTGAAGATCATTAAAGAACACTTTGATGCATTAACACTATGCAAAAAACACTTAGAAGAAACTATCCTCGAACTCGCCCAGCCTTACCAAAATGAAATCCAACTCATTCAAACTTCTCCTGGATTTAAAAATGAACTATCCGCAGTCGCATTAATTTCGGAAATTGGTGTTGATATGTCTGAATTTCATTCCTCTAAACATCTCTGTTCTTGGGCAGGATTAGCACCCACAAATAATGAAAGTGCAGGGAAGAAAAAATCCGTAAGGATTTCCAAAGCGGGCTGCTATCTCAAACCATTACTGGTTCAAATAGCCAATGCCGTTGTCAAAAGTACAAAATATCCTGAAATTAGAAATAAATATCTCAATATCAAAAAAAGAAGGGGCCATAAAAAAGCAATCATCGCTATAGCCCGTAAACTCTTAACGGCTATCTATCATATGTTGAAAAACCAGGAAGTTTATCAGGCTCAACTGTTTTCCGATATGATCGATATCCCTACTTCACGAGAAATAACCACAGAACAAGCTCTTAAATTAATTAAGAGACAGGGCTATAAAATTACATCCGTTATATGAAAACCTATCGCTTATTTTTCGTAAGTGTTTATAGGTTTATTTGGAATACCTTTTTATACGATATAAGCTCTATCTTGTTAATTATTATTTTCAAACTTATCCTTCTTCCGCCAAGCTCCTCAGCGCTTTGGATGCGTAGTCGATTTCCTCCACCGTATTGAAGCTAGAGAAGCTGAAACGGACCATGCCGCTTTTTTCTGTGCCGAGAGCTTGATGGATGAGCGGCGCGCAATGGGCGCCGGGACGCACTGCGATTTCGTAATCCATGAAGAGCGCATCGCTGAGGTCGCCGGAGGACCAGCCCTCCAGATTCAGCGAAACGACCGGCGCGCGCTCCATGCTTTCAGCGAAACTTCCGTAGAGAGTGATTCCCGGGATATTCTTGATCTGGTCATGGAAGCGGAAAGTCAGTTCCTGCAGGTGCCTAGTGATCGCTGCCAGTCCTTTCTGGCTGATGTAATCCAAACCGGCGGAAAGGCCCGCCAAGCCATGGACATTCTGGGTGCCGGCCTCGAAAAGGGTCGGCATCTCTGTCGGGTATTGCTTATCGAAAGAATGGAAGCCGCTGCCGCCAGTAAACACCGGCACGAATTCCAAAGACCTGTCTCCGAGGCAGATGCCCCCGGTGCCTTGCGGGCCGTAGAGTCCTTTATGGCCGGTGAAGCAGAGGATATCGATGTGCTGCTTCACCATGTCAATGGCGAGGACGCCTGCGCTCTGGGAGGCGTCGACGATGAAAGTCAGGTCGTGCTCCCGGCAAAAAGCGCCGATCCGTTCCAGATCTGCGGCATTGCCGGTGACATTGGAAGCATGGTTGACCACGACTGCACGCGTAGCGGGTCGCAACAAGCGCTCGAAATCAGAATAAAGGAGCGCCCCAAGTTCATCGACGCCGACAAAGGACAGGGCAGCACCCTGTTCTTCCAGTTGGTAAAGCGGACGCAGGACGGCGTTGTGCTCCGTCACTGTCGTGATGATGTGGTCTGCCGGCTTCAGCAAGCCCTTCAGGACCAGGTTCAGCGAGGCGGTGGCGTTTGCCGTAAAAGCGACGTTTGCCGCGTCCGGTACACCGAATAGGGCGGCCGTTTTTTGGCGCAGCATCTCCGTCAACCGCAATGCGTTCAGGGAAACGGTATGGCTTCCCCGGGCCGGGTTGCCCAGCTGACCATCGGCGATGGCGTGGTAGACAGCTTCAGCCACCGCAGCTGGCTTCTTCAGCGTGGTGGCGCTGTTGTCGAAATAATAAAGTTCAGTCATGCCAGACCTCCACGGATTTTTTCCGGTTCTCAAAACGGACTTCGTAGCAACCATCATTGGAAATGGAACGCTCCGACAGCAACAATCGGACAGCGTTCAGTTCGGCAAGATGCGTCTGCAGCACCAATCCGCATCCGGCCGAAATCTGTTCCGGCATGGGGATCAGCCGGCATTCCTGACCGGCATCCAGGACAACAGCTTCAGCGGCTGCGGCGGCCTGGGACGTCGGAAACGCGACGATGCCGTAATGTTTGCGGTCGATCATGGCGATACGGTCTTGGCGGTACGCAGGATTTCAACGATGCGGTACATGTTCGTAAAGGTACCGACCGCCAATTTGTCCTTCACGCCATAGAATTCCCCGCAGATGCCGCAAGTCAGGACCTCGACGCCGTCTTCCTCCAGCGCTTTGAGGTCGTCCAACACGGACGAACCTTCCGTCGTCAGCAATGCGCCGGCATTGTAGCAGAGCACTTTGTCGGGCAGGACTTCCTGTTCCGTCAAGGAGAAGAGGAAGCTTTTCATCAGCGTACGGCCCAATTCCTCGCTGCCGTTGCCGATGAAGTCGCTGTTCAGTACGACGACATAATTTGTGCCGGATGACTTCAAAGTTTCGTTGGTTTGCTCCGGAAGCGCGGGGTGTTCGGCAGCGTGTGGTTCTTTGCCGGCGTTCGGATCGGAAAGCTGGACTTCATAAAGGGAATCATTGATTTTTTCGACTTGGACGGAAAGTTTTAGCTGCTCCGCCATCTTGGCAAGGTTCTGCGTCGCAATCTCATTGTCTACGCTGATGAGTATGGCCTCCCCGTTGCTCTCCTTCAAAGCCCGTTTGGTCAGAATGACCGGCATCGGACAAGCTTGTCCGACTGCATCTATTTTTTTCATGCCTTTTTCCTCCTGGTTAAATCATATTTTTGTCATGCTTTTCTCAATGGACGATCGTGATCTTCTTGGTGTCCTTTTCGGTCACTTCGCCGATGATGCCGCAGGACAAGCCCAATGCTTCGATTTCGGCAAGCAGAGCGGCTGCTTCTTCGACAGGGACGCTCACCAGCAGGCCGCCGGATGTCTGCGGATCGAAAAGGATTTCCTCCAAGGCATAGTCATCGATCTGGAAGTCCACATCGGCTTCCAAGTGATTACGGTTGCGCTGTCCGCCGGCTGTGATCAGGAATTCCTGGGCTCCCTGATAGGCTCCGCTCAGGCAAGGCACACTGTCGGCGTAGACTGTTGCGGAACAGCGGTCGCTGACCATTTCCGACAGGTGCCCCAACAGGCCGAAGCCGGTGATATCGGTGCAGCTGTGGACGGTATACTTTTTCAGGACTTCCGCCGCATAACGGTTCAACGTTGTCATCGAGACGATTGCCTGGTCGAAGGCTTGCTGCGCCATTTCCCCGGCGCTGTAGGCCGTTGTGATGATGCCGGTTCCCAATGGTTTCGTCAGCAGCAGGACATCGCCTGGGATGCAAGTGTCATTCCGGTAGATCCGATCGGGATGGACTCTTCCCAATACCGAGAGACCGTATTTGGGCTGGGGGTCGTGGATCGAATGTCCACCGACCAGCACACCACCTGCCTCCTGGACTTTCTTGAAGCCGCCAGCCAAAATTTTCCCGAGTGTATCGGTGCTTTTTGTTTCGGGCCAGCAGACGATATTCATGGCCGTCAGCACTTCGCCGCCCATCGCAAATACATCGCTCAAGGCGTTGGCTGCGGCGATTTCCCCGAAGAGCGAGGCATCCGCGACCATTGCGGGAAAGAAGTCCAACGTCTGGATCATGGCCGTCTCGGCGTCTATCCGGAACACAGCTGCATCATCGGACGAGTCGAAACCGACCAAAAAATTCGGGTTCTCCTGTTTCGGAAACTGGCTGAGCAGATCGCCCAGAACGCCGGGGCCGATTTTCGCATTGCACCCCCCGCAGATAAATAGTTCGTTTGATAATTCCTGTTCCATATTTCTCACTCCTGTAGGTCATGACGTGTTCACCTTACAATTATATACCACCAGTCAAAACATAAGGCGGATAATCTGCATATTTTATAAGTGGAGTGTCTGATCGGACAGAACCGCAATATTTTTTATGCGGGAAAAATAGTCCACGGATGTGATATGATGAGGAGGTCATTTCTGAAGGTTTGCCATCGCTTAATTGAGTGAAGACAAGCACGTCCAGGAATATTCGGTTAATAAGAGAAGATAAACAATTAAGGATGGGTGCAAGTGGTGGATAAAGAATTACTGTACGGGACGCTAAAAAAATATTTCGGATATGACAGTTTCCGGGAGGGCCAAGAGGAATTGATCACGAACACCTTGCAAGGGAAAGACGTGCTCGGGATCATGCCGACGAGCGGAGGGAAATCGCTCTGCTACCAACTTCCGGCGTTGCTGCTGGACGGCATGACGATCGTCGTTTCCCCGCTCGTGTCCTTGATGAAGGATCAGGTGGACAGCATGCGGGAAATGGGGATTGCCGCGGCATACCTGAACAGCACGCTCTCCAGAGAAGAGTTTCTGCAATTGATGGATGACATGCGTTCCGGCCAGCTTAAACTGCTCTACATCGCGCCGGAACGGATAGACAACGAGTCATTCATGAATGCCCTGCGCTTCGTTAAGGTACCGTTGTTGGTGGTCGATGAGGCCCACTGTATCTCGCAATGGGGCAGCGATTTCCGGCCTGCCTACCAAGGCGTGGCCCGACTGTACGATCTGTTCGACAGACGTCCGATGGTTGCCGCCTTCACCGCCACAGCCACCGAACCGGTCCAGGACGATATCCTGGTCCAATTGCGCCTGCAGAATCCGTTCCGATTGGTGACCGGTTTTGACCGCGGCAATTTGGCCTTCAGCGTGGAAAAGCCCGCCGACAAGTTCAAGTTCCTCGTGAAGGACCTCAACCCGAAGGAAGCGAGCATCATCTATTGTTCGACCAGAAAAAATGTGGAATCGGTCCAGAAGAAATTGGAACAAAAAGGCTTTGCCGTGACGCTTTACCATGCCGGGTTGCCGGAACACGAGCGCCAGCGGAACCAGGATGATTTCCTGTTCGACCGCAAACCGATCATGGTCGCAACGAATGCTTTTGGCATGGGGATCGACAAAAGCAATGTGCGGACCGTTTACCACTACAACATGCCCAAAAACATCGAAAGCTATTACCAAGAAGCCGGAAGGGCGGGGCGTGACGGAGAGGAAGCGCGTGTCATCCTGCTGTTTTCGACGCAGGATATCATCATCAATCAGTTGCTGAACAGCAAGACGAATGACAGCGAAGCGACCAATAAATTGAACAAGATGATCAATTACTGTTACACGAACCAATGCCTGCGCCGGTACATCCTGGAATATTTCGGCGAAACGACAGCTGAGCTGAATTGCCAACACTGCTCCAATTGCCTGCGCCGCACGGAGCAGATAGACATCACGGAAGAAGCCCAAAAAATTCTGTCCTGCGTCGTGCGGGTGCGCGGACGTTACGGCGTCCAGAAAATCATCGGCATCCTGACGGGGAGCAAACAGAAGGGCATCACCGATTTCGGGCTGGATAAGCTGAAGACATACGGACTGATGAGCGCCTATAATGATGGGGAGATCCGCGAAATGATCGGGGTTTTGATTGCGGATGAATACCTGCAGGTGACGGGCGATCAGTATCCTTTGATCCAAGTCACTGCAAAAGCGCTGGAAGTCCTGAAGGAAGGGAAAAAGGTCGGGATGTCCTATGCGGTCGAGTCTGGCAGAGGCACCGTCAAACAGAGCGGAGGCGGCTTGTACGATACCGAGCTGTTCGACCGTCTGCGCGGTGTGCGTACGGAAATGGCGAATGAGCATGGGATTCCTTCCTATATCGTCTTTTCGGACAGCACGCTGCATGAGATGGCCCGCAACTTTCCGACTGATGCTGACGGCTTCCTTCGTTTGTCAGGGGTAGGCGAAACGAAGCTGGAGCGCTACGGAGAAGTGTTCATGGGTGTCATTTCCGATTATCTGAAGGAGTTTCCTGATGCCGAATCGATTCTGCAGCAGAAACGGCTGGAACAGAAAGAGCAGGAAGGCAATCCGGAAACCGCGGAAAAACGCCCGAAACCGGCGCAGAAAAATTACGCCGGCACTACTTTTGAGGAAACCTATCGTCTGTATCAAGAAGGCAAAACGGTCGAAGAGATCATCGCCATCAGAGGACTTGCACGGATGACCATCGAAAACCATTTCCGCCATTTGGCCGAGTTGTCAGCATACGAAATGCGTTTGACGGATTTTGTCACGGATGAGCAGGCGGAGGCCATCGCCAGAGCAATCGAGGAATCAGAGGATCAGCACCTGAAACCCCTCAAGGAAAAATTGGGGGACGACTACAGCTATTTTCAGATCGGGATGGTACTGGCTTTCCGGAAAAGAGAACAGTAGAATGACTTAGAATAAGTTTGGGGATACTTCATTTTTGAAGCGTCCCTGAACTTTTTGCAGTTATCCGGGTCTTTGGCCCGCTTGTGTTTTTTTTAACGGGGTATTGTTTGGTATAATGGAGGAAAGAGAGCGGTTACGAATGGACGCTCCAATTCTTGTCGCTTACGGTCCTGCCGGGAGGGATTATCATGAGAAGGAACATTTTGTTTATTCTGTTGGGGTTGTTCATTGTTGCCGGATTAGCCCCTGCCCGCATCGCAGCTCCAGCATATTCGTTGGAGAACGTTGCAGTTGTCCAACAAAGTTTGCTGGAGCTTTACGATCCAGCCTACCTAAATCTGGATGGAACGCTTGCCGAAACCGGCAGGGATCATGTCACACAACAGACAAGAAGTGTTGCTGCCCTATCATGGAGACTGGATAGCCAGCCTTCAACGCCAGCGGCCGGCAATGCTGAATTAGTTTATACGACTTACTTACAGGACAGCGGTTGGCATCCCGAAGTCCAGGAAGGCGCAATCAGCGGCGGGGCGGCTTTACCGCTCGAAGCCATCCAGGTGCGCTTGACCAATTTATCTCAAGCAGGCAGCGTTTCTTATCGGACTTATCGTCAGGACAGCGGTTGGTCAGGCTATGCCAAAAACGGCGAAATATCCGGAACGACAGGGGCAGGTGAAGCGATCGAGGCCGTGCAATTCAAATTGACGGGTGCTTTGGCAGCTCAATACGATCTTTATTACCGGGTACAAACGAGCCGCTTCGGTTGGCTGGATTGGGCCGGAAATGGTGAAACAGCCGGAACGGCCGGTTTCCGCTATCCGATTGAAGGAGTTGAAATCGTTCTGATGAACAAGGAACAGATTTTTTTAGGCAAGCGTGAGCAGAACTTCATCGAACGCATCGAACCTGTTTTGTCCTACGGTAGCTATTTGACGGATTCGGGCTGGCAGGAGCCTGTCCTCAATCCGGCGCAAAGCGGATCCCCTGATTCCTCGCAATCGCTGGAGGGCTTGCAGGCGAAATTGGATTCCCAACCTTATCCTGGATCGGTCTCCTACCGTGCCGCCACAAGTGAAAACGGTTGGCTTGAATGGACACAGGACGGATTGGAAGCCGGACTGCCAGGAACAGGGCAACTCATCGAGCGTATCGAAATGCAGTTGACGGATGAACTGGCTGCGCACTATGATATTTATTATCAGGTCCATGTGCCGGGAGTGGGTTGGTTGGATTGGGCCAAGAATGGCGAAACAGCCGGAACGCAAGGATACGACTATGACGTCAGCGCCGTCCAGATGCAATTGGTCCAAAAAGATGCGGCAGCGCCGGGGAACACGGCAGTCGCTTTCATGAAATACGTACCGAAACCGCCGCCCGCACCGGTTGCCCCGGCCGTTCCGATTTATCCGACGGGACCCGATTGGACTGTCCAGGATGGCACCTTCCGGACGAACGCCGGCACCAACTATTATGTTGGCTCCAGTTACATCATCATCAGCATCGCCTATCAACGCGTCTGGGCCTACATCGGCAATCAGCAGATTGTCAATGCTCCCGTCATCACCGGACGACCTTCGATGCCGACGCCAAGAGGACTGTTCGCGATCCAACCGTATAAGGAATCCCCAAGCGTTCTGATCGGGGAAGATTACGAGTCACCGGTCCAATATTGGATTCCATTTTTGGGGAATGCCTACGGTTTGCATGACGCCTCTTGGCAGACCCAGGGCTTCGGCGGTGACCTGTATCTGTATTGGGGTTCGCACGGCTGCGTCAATACCCCTTACTATGCGGTCCAAACTCTTTACAATACCTATTCCGTCGGCACGCCGGTCGTGGTATATTAACCACCAGACGCGGAAAACCATGAAAAAAATAATGAACAAGCAGGTGAATGTGTGACTAAGAAAAAGATATTGATGATCGGCACGGGCGGTACGATCGCATCAAAAATAACGCCGAATGGGCTCGATCCCCAGCTGACATCAGAAGAGATACTGGCTTTTATTCCTGGTATCTCAGAAATATGCGAGGTCGATACCCTTCAGATCTGCAATATCGACAGCACCAACATCGCGCCTGATATCTGGGTGCTGATGACGGACACCATCAGAGAAAAGTATGAACAATATGACGGGTTTGTCGTCACCCACGGAACCGACACGATGGCTTATACGGCTGCCGCGCTTTCCTATATGATCCAGGATTCCCCCAAACCAATCATCATCACCGGAGCCCAAAAACCGATCAATATGGAAATCACCGATTCGAAGACGAATCTCTTCGACAGTTTCCTGTACGCATCTTCAGATTCCGCCAGCGGTGTCCAGATCGTCTTCAATGGGAAGGTTATCCTCGGAACACGGGCAAGGAAGACGCATTCCAAGAGCTTCCAGGCTTTTTCCAGCATCAATTACCCTTATTTGGCGATCATCCAGGATGGACGCGTAATCTCCTACATCACAAAAGAAAAAGCGCCAGCACCGCGTTTCTATGACAGTCTGGATGCGAAGGTCGCGTTGTTCAAGCTGACGCCGGGAGTGGATTCGGATATTCTTGCTTACATGCTTGAACGGAACGATGCCATCATCATCGAAAGCTACGGAGTCGGCGGGATCCCTTCGGCGCCGGAGTACGGGTATTTCGAGGTCATCAACCACTGGATCGGCCAAGGGAAGACTGTGGTCATGACGACGCAGGTCCCGAATGAGGGCAGCGACATGGAAATCTACAAAGTCGGCCACGAACTGAAATCGCGGGTCAATATTTTGGAAGCCTACGACATGATCACCGAAGCGGTCGTATGCAAACTTATGTGGATATTGGGCCAGACGCAAGACCCGGCCCGGATCAAGCAACTTTTCTACACTACGATCAGCAATGATATCCTGTATTAAAAGAGCGGAAAAGCCATCCTCTGCGAGGGCTTTTCCGCTCTGTTCTGTTTTGAGGAGCTATTTTTTGGATGACTTTACGAACGCAGCCAACCCTGAACCGGATCCCTCGCTAAGCAATCTAAAACCCATAGCTTCCGGTCGGCGTATCCAGAAAGAGCGGCAGGGTGGGAGGCTGGAAACTGAAAAGCACAAACGCAAGCGCGAAAAGAAGCCAGAGCACGGTTGCTGTTCCAATCCAAATGCGCGGGGGCTCTAAATAGCGATAAGTGCGGGAAGCCAACAGTTGACCGCTGATGATGCCGAAAAAGAACAGCAGCTCGTCAGTGAAAAGGGATTCGATGCCGAAAGCGCCTTTTAGCGTGTAGAATCCGGTAACGATGAGGAGCGGACAGAACAGCATGGACACGATCCCCGCCAGCAACCAACGGGATGGCGAAAGACGATATCTTTTTCCGAAAAAGAGGAAGATGAATAGAAACCACAGGAAGGTGGACCAGTAACTCATTTTCAGATGTTCCCAGACACTCTCGTTCACGGGGACGAAAGGCGCAGCCCAGCTGGCTTTCCCGAACCATGCGAATGCGAAGTGGGAGAGGCCGCCGAATATCAGGATGAACGGGATGCCGGCAACAAAGGGACGGATGATGAATGCATCGGATTGGAAAACTCTTTTTTCAGTCATCGCAAGCACCTCTTTCTCTCGGGCGGGCAATCGTCGCGACTTTGGTGGATGAAGTATCTTTCGTGATCATTTTACCACGCGTCGACCCTGACTTCATCTAACTCGGCTGCATACCAAAAACACCCCTCAGCATGGCGCTCCAATCGGAACTGCCATGCTGAGGGGTGTTTGATTTTAAATGTTTATTCGAGCTCGAATGCTCCGGTATAAAGCTGATAATATTTTCCTTGTTCGCCGATCAATTTCTCATGATCGCCGCGTTCGATGATCCGGCCTTGCTCCATCAGCATGATCACGTCGGCATTCTGGATAGTGGACAGGCGGTGGGCGATGACGAATACGGTGCGTCCTTGCATCAACGCATCCATGCCGCGCTGCACGATCGATTCTGTCCGCGTGTCGATGCTGGAAGTTGCTTCATCCAGTATCATGACGGGAGGATCGGCAACTGCCGCACGGGCAATCGAAAGCAATTGTTTCTGCCTTGGGAAAGGCCTTCGCCGTCGCCGGAAATGACTGTTTGGTATCCCAGAGGCAAACGGGAGATGAAATCATCGGCATTCGCCAAACGCGCTGCCGCATAAATTTCTTCATCGGATGCGTGCAGATTGCCGTAACGGATGTTTTCCAGAATCGTTCCGGTAAAGAGGTTAGTGTCCTGCAACACGATACCAAGGGAACGGCGCAGGTCATTTTTCTTGATGTCTGCGATGTCGATGCCATCATAAACGATTTTTCCGTCCTGGATGTCATAGAAACGATTGATCAGGTTCGTGATGGTCGTTTTGCCGGCACCCGTCGATCCCACAAAAGCGACTTTCTCGCCGGGATGGGCATAGAGGCTGATGTCATGCAGAATCTGTTTGTCGGGATTGTAGGAGAAGTCGACATCAAAAAATCGGACATCACCGGTCAGTTGCGTATAACGGACCGAACCATCTGCTTGAGGCACTTTCCATGCCCAAAGTCCGGTGTGGTTTTCGGCTTCCTTCACTTCATCACCGACCATGGTTGCATTCACCAAGGTTACGGTGCCTTCATCCAACTCAGGCTTTTCATCCATCAATTCGAAGATCCGCTCAGCACCCGCCAAAGCCATCACGATCGATGAAACTTGTTGGGAAATCTGGTTGACCGGCATTGTGAAAGAACGGCTCAACTGCAGGAAGGAAGCAATCGCCCCCAAGGTCAATCCGCCGATGCCTGCGACAGCCATGGCGCCTCCGAACATTGCGATCAGAGCATATTGCAGGAATCCCAGATTCCCTAGGATCGGCATCAGGATATTTGCGTAGATGTTTGCGTTCGTCGCGCTCTCACGCAACTCGTCGTTGAGTTTGTCGAATCGTTCCTTCGATTCCGTTTCGCGTCCGAAAACTTTGACTTCTTTTTGCCCGTGCATCATTTCCTCGATATAGCCGTTCACTTTACCGAGCGTCTGCTGTTGCTTGACGAAGTTGACGGAACTCTTGCCGCCGATCGTCTTTGTGACGGTGATCGACAAGGCAACCATCAGGACGACGATTAGCGTCAGCGGCAAACTTACCGCCAGCATCGCAGCGAATACGCTGACGATTGTGACCAGGGAAGAAAAGGCCATCGGGATACTTTGCGAAAGCATCTGGCGCAAAGTATCGATATCATTGGTATAGCGGCTCATGACATCCCCGTGCGCATGCGTATCAAAATATTTGATCGGTAAGGTCTGCATATGCGCGAACAGCTCATCGCGGATTTTTTTCTGGATCCCTTGGGAAATGGAAACCATCAGGATGTTGTAGACATACGTCGCCACGACACCGATCATGTAAATGCCGGCCATCATCGCGATTGCACGGTACATGCTGGTGAAGACCGGATTGGTTACGCCCAGTAAAGGCGTGATATACTCATCAATCAGCGTCTTCAGGAAAAGCGAACCCACAACATTGGCAAGTGCGCTTATGAGGATACAGATCAATACAAGGCTAAAGGTGAATTTGTGGCCTTTGGAAATATAGGACAGGAGGCGTTTTGTTGTTTTGCCGGCATCTTTGGCTCCGCGTCGTTTTGGTTGATTAGGCTTCATCAGCAATTTTGCCCCCTTTCGTTTGTGAATAGTAGACTTCTTGGTAAATGGTGTTTGTTGCCAGCAATTCATCGTGCGTCCCGATGCCATTGACGCTGCCGCTCTCCATCACGATGATTTTGTCGGCATCCTGAACGGAAGAGACGCGCTGGGCGATGATGAATTTGGTTGTGTTCGGGATTTCTTCCTTGAAAGCGGTCCGGATCAAGGAATCCGTCCGGGTGTCCACGGCGCTGGTCGAGTCATCGAGAATCAGGATTTTTGGTTGTTTCACCAAAGCGCGCGCGATACAGAGCCGTTGTCTTTGCCCGCCGGAGACGTTTGTGCCGCCTTCTTCAATATAAGTGTCGTAGCCATCAGGAAGGCGTTGGATGAATTCATCGGCTTGAGCTTGTCGCGCCGCAGTCATCAGCTCTGCATCGGTAGCGGCAGGATTGCCCCAACGCAGATTGTCTTTGATCGTTCCCGAGAACAGGATATTTTTTTGGAGCACCATAGCGACTTCGCCGCGTAATGTCTGCATATCATAATCGCGTACATCGACGCCGCCGACTTTTACCGTACCACCGGTTGCATCATAGAGACGCGGAATAAGGTGGACCAGAGAAGTTTTAGCACTGCCGGTTCCGCCGATGATGCCCACAGTTTCCCCTGATTTGACGGAAAAACTGACATTTTTCAAGGCAAGCTTCTGCGGATCGTTGGTGTAACTGAAGTCAACCTGCTCGAAACTGACAGATCCGTCAGGGATGACTGTGATCGGATTGCTGTTGTTCTTCAGGTCGCTGTCCTCACTCAGTACTTCCACAATCCGCTCCGCTGAAGCACGGGAGATCGTGACCATAACGAAGACCATCGAAATCATCATCAGACTCATCAGAATTTGGGAAGCGTATGTGATCAGACTCATCAGTTGGCCTGTCGTCATCGAACCGGAGACGATCATGCGTGCGCCCAATAGGGACAAGGTCAGAATGCTTGCGTACATCGTGAATTGCATCAAAGGGCTGTTGAACGCCAATATTTTTTCGGCCTTGGTGAAATCAGTGTAGATTTTCTTGGAGACGGATTTGAATTTTTCTGTCTCGTGCTCTTCACGCACAAAGGATTTGACGACCCGGATGCCATAAAGATTTTCCTGGACGACCCGGTTCAGCTTGTCATAGGTGCGGAAAACTCTCTGGAAAATCGGGAAGGCTTGTGACATGATCAGGTAAAGACCGAAGCCCAGGAACGGGATCGCTCCAAGGAAGACCATCCCGAGTTCACTGTTGATGCTCAGAGCCATCAACAATGAGAATACGAGCATAAGCGGCGCCCGGACCATGATCCGGATGATCATCTGGTAAGAGTTCTGGACATTCGTGATGTCCGTCGTCAAACGGGTGATCAGACTGGATGTCGAAAACTGATCGATATTCGAAAATGAGAAATCCTGGATATTGTAGTACATGTCCTTGCGGATATTTTTGGCGAATCCGGCCGAAGCTTTTGCCGCATGCAAACCGGACAGGACTCCGAACCCTAATGAGAAGAGGGTGGAGACGATCAAAATCAGTCCGATGCGGATGATGAACGGCATGTCTCCTTCTCCGATCCCTTTATCGATGATCATAGACATCAAATAGGGGATAAGCACTTCAAGGACGACTTCCAAAGTGACATATATAGGGGCAAGGATCGAGTCCTTTTTATACTCGCGTATGCTGCCCATGAGTTTTTTTATCATAGCGTTAATCCTTTCCGTAAATAATGATTGGGTGACTTTTGAAACGGTTGAGGCAATCAGCTCTCGGCATTTTTCGATATTTTCTCGAGAATGCTCAAAAAGGTGGTGATTTCTTCTTCGGTCAATCCTTTGGACAATTGGCTCTCCACGGAATCAATCACTTGTTCCGTATTTTGTTTTGCCTGCAAAGCCTTATCCGTCAGTATCATTTTCCGCAGTCTGGCGTCATAAGGAACGGTTTCCCGCAGCAGCAAGCCATCTCTTTCCATCGTATTCAGGATGCCTGTGACGGTCGATTTGCGGATGTCGAATTTCTGCTCGAGATCTTTCTGAAAGACGTCCCGCTCTACTGATTCTTTGGCGATGTAGGAAACGATCGCGAATTGCATGCCGGTCAAACCGTAACCATCATTTTCGGTCAAGTGCCTATTCATGAGGCGCTTTATTTGTTGCCAAAGCGATCTGATCCGGAATCCCAGCAAGTCTGTGTTGCTCATTATTTTTCACCACCCATATAGTTCGTGCCCTAACTATGTTATGCCTGTTAGGAGGGATTGTCAATCATCTTGCTTACTTTTTAAATCTTTTTTATTTACTAATAATACCGGGTGGGGTATAATACGTTTTGTTGATAAGAAATTTAGGGAAAAATATACAGTTTAAGGAAGGATAGATAAAGAATGAGCACACAAGTAACAGATACAACATGGCAAAGTGAAGTACAAGAAGGTTTGACATTGATGGATTTTTGGGCGCCTTGGTGCGGACCTTGCCGCATGCTCGGACCCGTTTTGGAAGAAATCGAAGAAGAGATGGACAACAAAGTGAAAATCGTCAAATTGAACATTGACGATAACCAAGCGACGGCTTCACAGTTCGGCATCATGAGCATTCCGACGATGGTGTTGTTCAAAGATGGAAAACCGGTGGAAAAACTGACAGGCTACCATCCGAAAGATGTTTTGGTTGATTACCTGGAAACAAAATTAGCGTAATATAGTATGAATGGAGGGCTGTCTCTTTTAGGGGCGGCCCTCATTGTTTGCCGCCTGACATTATGTGTGATGCGATTGTTTGACGCCTTCCCGCTGTGATATAATGGGCTATCATGTTCAGACAGAAAAAATGATTGCATAAGGGAACAGAAGGGGCGGGAGCAGATGGGCGAAAGTACATTGTATCAGCATCAGACGCTGGGGGATTTGATGGCGGGGGTATTCGACGGAACCCTGACATTTGAAGAGCTATTGAAGCATGGGGACATCGGAATCGGGACTTTCCATGATTTTGAAGGGGAACTGATCCTGTTGGACGGCATCGCCTATCAAGCGAAGGCGGACGGATCGATTTCGAAAGTCGATCCATCCCAGACAACGCCGCATGCTGCGGTGACTTTTTTTCAACCGGACCGTGAATACGACATCGACCGGCCGATGACGCTGAGAAAAGTCAGGTCGGATATTGTCAAGCGCGTGCGCAGCCGGAATGTGTTCTCGGTCGTCAAAATAACCGGGCATTTTGAATACATGCATACGCGGGCGGTGCCGAAGCAGCAAAAACCGTATCCGCGCCTGATCGAAGCAACGCGTGTCCAGCCGGAATTCGAGTCCTACGATATGCAAGGGACGGCAATCGGCATCTATACACCTGAATTGTTTGATGGCGTAGCCAAGGGTGGCTTCCATTGCCATTTCATCAGCGATGACCGCAAATTTGGCGGACACATCCTCGATTACATCGTGGATAACGCGAAATGCGAGATCCAAACCATCGAAAGCATCACGCAACATTTCGCCGTCCAATCCGATGATTTCATGGACAAGGAAATCGGCTACCACAACTTGGCGGAAGAAATGGCCGAAGCAGAAGGCTAATAAAGATAAAAAGCGTTGGATAGCCTCCGGAGACCGGGATTATCCAACGCTTTTAAAATTGTGTAGTTATTCGATTTTTTCCAGAACAACGCGGCCCAATTGCGCCTCGATTTCTTCAGTGGTTGCGATATCCGGGGAGAAAGCTGTTGCAGTTCCGGCAGCTACTGCTACCCGGAAAGCTTCCGAAGCGTCTCCTGTCCGGATGAAGGTGCCCACGAACCCGGCCACCATGGAATCTCCGGCTCCGACCGGATTGGCGACTTTTCCGGATAAAGGCGGCGCATAGATGACTTCATTCGGTGTAAATAGCAAGGCGCCATCCCCGCCCAAGGAAACGATGGCATGCTGGGCGCCCAATTCAACCAACTGCTTGCCGTAAGGGATAACCTCCTGCCAAGTGGTGAAAGTCCGGCCGAAAAATTCTCCGACTTCCTTCTGGTTCGGCTTGACGACTAAGGGATGATACTGCAGGCTGTTGCGCAGCTCATCTTTCGTGATGTCGCAGGCAAAAGGCACGCCTTCCTCGTGCAGGGACCGGATCAGCTGTTCATAAAAATCCTTGGGCATGGAAGGGAGCTTGCTGCCTGACATCACAACGAAGTCCTGCGTCGAGATGTCCTCGAAACCTTTCAGGAAACGGGCGACTTCCTTCTCTGTTGCGTTGGGACCGTAGTCGCTGATTTCGGTATCCTGATCTGATTTCAATACAAGATTGATACGGGTACGCTCTTTGATCACGGTGAATTGGTTGAGGATATTCAGTTCCTCCATGTATTCGCGCACAAAGTCACCGGTGAAGCCTCCGCGGAAGCCCAATGCAATCGAGGGGATTCCGAGTGCTTTCAGGACGCGCGAAACCATGATGCCTTTCCCGCCGGGCGTTATCAGTTCATCCTGCATGTGATGGGATTGACCCAAAGTCAATTGGGGGACGGTGACGATATAATCGATGGTCGGATTCAGCGTGATTGTGTAAATCATGTGTAACTCCTCCTGTCTGGATGGCACGTGGTTCTTTTTGCTTTCAATCAAAGTATAACCCTGTCGGCAGGCAAACTCAAAAGATAGCTTTTTTGCGCCCGCACCCTATCCAGAACGAGAAAAGCGGCGAGCATATACACATGGAAAGGGACGGAATTGTGCTAAAATAAAGGGCATCATGAAAAGGTCCAAATTAGATAAATAGAGTATACGAACAGGAAGGAAGAAGCTTCGGATGACAGACGAGAACTTAACTGAAAACATAGACGAGAGGCTGAAAGGGATAGAGAACAACATCAGAAAAAACATGTCCTTGAGCAGCGTCCCGGTCTTGATGGAAGCCATCCGGACGCATCCGGATCATCCGCATGTGAATTACTTGTTGGGGCTCAGCCACTACAAGAACCGCAATCTGGAAAAAGCGATGCATTATGCATTGCGGGCAGTGGAATTGGACGGCACTGGCGATGCCTATCTGACATTGCTGGCGAAGCTGTATACGGAGGACGGAGATGACAAGGCAGCCGAGAGCTATGCGCAAGCCGCCTTCACCCGCAACCCTGCCAATTGGGAAGCTGCCCTTGTACTGGCGAAGATGGCCTTCGAAAAGAACGACCTCCCGCGGGCGCTGAAACTCGTCGATCAGGTGCTGGAGCACAGTCCGAAATCCTTTGCGGCATTGCGGTTGAAATCGAAAATCTACCTGCAACAGGAAGAGGAACTGGAAACGATCCTGGCTTCCATCGAGGAGTCCGAGAAATACGGCTATGACGATGCCATCGAGTACGACCGCGTCTACGCCTACTATATCCACGGCCGTTTCGATGAATGTCGCCGTATCCACAAGGAATTGGAACGGACGCGGCCGCTTTCGCACAGCACCGAAAAAGTCGGCAAACTGATCGCGACCATGCAATCGAGCAGGCTGGCAAGAAGAGGGGCACAAGCGGATTATTTCCATATGGATGTCGCCCATTCCAACCGGAAAGTCAAAGTCTCTTTGGAAGAGTCTCTGGCCGAACTGAATGAGCTGATCGGTCTGACGGAAGTGAAGGAGACCATCAACCGGATCGTGAAGCTGGTCGAATACGACAAGAAACGGGCCTATATGCTGTCGATCGAAAAGAACGAACAGCCTTCCTATCATTTCGCCTTTTCCGGCAATCCGGGCACAGGGAAAACGACAGTCGCCAGGATTCTCGGGGACATCTTCTATTCCCTGGGCATCCTCGAATCGGGACAGTTGGTGGAAGTCGATCGCTCGGATCTGGTCGGCGGCTACGTCGGACAGACTGCCCAGAAGACAAAGGCTGTGATCGAGTCGGCCATGGGTGGGGTGCTGTTCATCGATGAAGCCTATTCTTTGGCGTCCTCGGACAGCGATTCGCTTGATTACGGTTCCGAAGCCATCGACACTTTGATCAAAGCGATGGAAGATCACCGCAATGATTTCATCGTGATCCTGGCGGGTTATGACACAGGCATGAAACAGTTACTGAAATCGAATCCTGGCCTTTCGAGCCGCATCAATATGCAGATCGATTTCGAGGATTTTTCCGATCAGGAACTGTTGGAAATCGCCAAGACGCAAGCCAAGGATAATCATTACACGTTGACTGAGGAAGCCGAGCAGGCCTTCAAGGTCAAAATCAATCAGGAAAAAGTGGTCCCGCAGTTCGCCAATGCCCGTGCCGTCCGAAACATCATGGAAGAAGCGATGCGCGAACGGGCCTTCCGCCTGAGCGAAAAGCCGGTGACGAAGGATGATCTGGTCATCCTCGAGCCGCTCGATTTCGGCATCGACCCGAATCAATTGTTCGGGGATAATATTGAAGACTTGATGGCGCAGCTGCGCAATCTGGTCGGGTTGAAGGATGTCAAAAAACAAGTCAGCTCGATCATGAATTACGTACGCGCCGAAAAGCGCCGGGAAAAGATGGGGCATCCGATGAACGATTTGTCCTTGCACATGGTCTTCACCGGGAACCCCGGCACAGGCAAGACAACCATCGCACGGCTGATCAGCCAAATCCTGAAATCCATCGGTGTGCTGAAGCGCGGACACATGATCGAAGTCACAAGGGAAGATCTAGTCGGGCAATACGTCGGCCAGACCGGACCGAAGACATTGGAGAAAATCAAGGAAGCGTACGGCGGCGTGCTGTTCATCGATGAAGCCTATTCCCTTTATTCCGCTTCCGAAAACGACTTCGGTTATGAAGCCATCAGTACGCTGATCAAGGAGATGGAGGACAACCGCGACAAACTGGTCGTCATCATGGCCGGCTATCCGAGCGAGATGGAGCAGATGCTCAGCATGAACTCCGGCATCCGCAGCCGGATCGCCTACACGGTCGATTTCCCGGATTACGACAGCGAAGAACTGACGGAAATCTTCCACATGGCCGCCACCCAGCAAGGTTTTGTGCTGAAGGAGGAAGCCCAGGAGAAAGTGAAGAAACTGTTTGTGCAGTCCTATACGACACGCGACAGCCATTTCGGCAATGCCCGTACGGCCAGGAGCCTCTTCGAGAAGGCAAAGTTGCACCAAAGCAACCGCCTGGCCGAAGATGAGGAGGCCGACCTGTTCACGATCCTGCCTGAGGATATCGGAGAGAATTAGTGGACAAACAAAAAACTTCTGCATTACGGAATTATTCCGTAATGCAGAAGTTTTTTCTTTTATTCGGCGTTTCCTGATTTTTCGATTCCGGCAATCCCGAAAGCGCCAGGACCGCCATGGGAAGTGATGACGCCGCCGGTCTGGATCCAAGTGACGTCCTGGTAGCCTTTTTCCTTCGCGTAGTTTTCCATTTGGGTCATGATTTCTTCTTCCAAGCCGAGCGATTGGATGAGGTACAGCTTATTTTCGTCGATGGGATAAGTCTTCAGGTAGTCATCAAAAAAATCGACGACGACGCGGCTCATCTTGCCGCGGTATTTTTTTTTGGAAACCAATTTGCCGTCGATCAATTCGATTGTTGGTTTTATCTTCAGCAGCGATGCCCCCAAATAAGCTGCATTGGAGACGCGGCCGCCTGCCCGCAGGAATTCGAGACCGGATGGCATGAACGAGAAGTGCGTGCGCGGCACTACAGATTCGATGGCGGAAACCAATTTTCCCACTGCGATATCCGGTTCCTTTTCAAGCAAATCAGCGGCATAAAGTACGATCGCGGCCAAGCCGCCGGATACGTTCAGGGCATCGATGAGGTGGATGTTCTCGAAATCTTCCGCCGCCAACACGGCACTCTGGAATGAGGAAGAGGCCTTGGAGGTGTAGCCGATATGCACGATGATGCTGTCGGGAAGCTCAGAGCGGATCTTTTCGAAAAAAGCAGTATATTCGTTTGGATTGGTTGCGGTCGTGGAAGGCGTTTTATTGGTTCGCTCGTAATAATCATACAGATCCGTGACCGGAAAAGATCCATCAAGATGATCGATATCATCCATGATGACGTGCATCGATACAATCTGGATATTGTGTTTCTTTGCCAAATCAGTGGGGATATCCGCGCCGCTTTCAGTCGTAAGAATTACTCTGCTCATACTATTCCTCCGTCTCCAATGGTCAAATATGTTATTGCCAATGGACTTAATTTGTTGGTTCCAATATACCACACTTTTAGTGCCCAACCAAAAAGTGTTATGATTGAATTAGAAACAGGAAGGGAAGAATGAGGCATGGTAAAAAATGGAAAAAACCGGAAATCGGATATCGTTACGATGCTTGCGGTTGCGGGGTATGTGCTGTTCTTGGTGGTTGGCTTTCCTGCGGCTGAGAGAGCAGGCGGCTTTTATCCGGCGCTGATGATTTTGGCGGGAATCGCGGTTCTGTTCGCGATCGTATACTACCATTCGCGTGTGAATGCGTACGTCTGCCCACAATGCCGGCGAAAATTCAAAATCAGCTTCCTGAAGGATCTGTTGTCGTTGAACGGAGGCAAGCAAGGCAAACGGTTGACTTGCCCGCATTGCGGATTCAAAGGTTGGATGCAGGAGACCTCTCCTGATGAGGAATAAACAAGCAGGAGCTGGGTTGCTGGCTAGGGTCGACACCGGCAATAAAATCAGAAACGAACAAAAAAACAGAGGCCATCTCATTTTACTTTGAGACGGCCCCCGCTAAGGTCAATTATTTAGTTGCTTTTTCCAGATGTTTGCTGCGCAGTTGGCCGCAGGCGGCATCGATGTCGGTGCCGTGCTCCTTGCGGATGACGCAGTTGATGTTGTTCTTTTTGAGGATATCATAGAATGCCAGAATATCCTTTTTGGTGCTGCGCTCGTATTTGATGTGCTCGGCAACCGGATTGTAAGGGATCAGGTTCACGTAGGACAGGTGACGCTTATCCTTCAACAAGGCAACCAATTCATGCGCCTGCTCCGGTCTGTCGTTCACACCTGAAATCATGATGTATTCGAAAGTGATGCGGCGGTTTGTCTTTTCCAGATACTCGTCGATGGCGGACATGACTTCCTTCAGCGGGTGTTTGCGGTTGATGCGCATCATGCGGCTGCGGATTTCATCGTTCGGCGCATGCAGGGACAAAGCCAAGTTGACTTGCAGCCCGTTTTCCGCGAATTCGCGGATTTTCGGAGCCAATCCGCTGGTGGAAACCGTGATATGACGAGCGCCGATTGCCAACCCTTTCGCGTGGTTGACGATGTTCAGGAAGGCGATGACATTGTCGTAATTGTCGAACGGTTCACCTATGCCCATCACAACGATGTGGCTGACGCGTTCACCATTGCCTTTTTGATCCAAGTAGTGCTGGATCTGCATGATCTGTGCAACGATTTCGCCGGCAGTCAGATCGCGTTGCTTGCGTTTCAGACCGCTTGCGCAGAACGTGCAGCCGATATCGCAGCCGACTTGGGTCGTGACGCAGACGGACAGACCGTATTCCTGACGCATCAGGACGGTTTCGATCATCAGTTTATCTTCCAGTTGGAAGAGGTATTTAGTTGTGCCGTCCGCTGATTCTTGGACGACCACTTGATTCAGGGGCTGCAGCAGGAAGGTGTCGGAGAGAAGGGCAACCAAATCTTTTGACAAGTTCGTCATTTCCGAGAAATCGAGGACGCGTTTGATATATAGCCAGTCCCAGATCTGTTGGGCGCGGAATTTTTTCTGGCCTTGTTCCAACAACCAAGCTTCCAGCTGATCCAAAGTCAATCCATAAATAGAAGGTGTGTTCATTATACTTTCCTTTCTTTACCGTTCAAATTTTCAATCCATATCATAACACATTTTTATGAAAATGGAATTACATCCTTAAAATAAGTGAAAAGGTGCAAAAAAGCACTTCAAATGCATGGAATTCCCGACGAAGGAATGCTCGCCGGGAAAACGCCGCCGGAAGCGCCTGAAATTCCCGATGAAGGAAGTGTTTGCCGCAGTTGGGTTGTCCGCTAAAATCCGAACAAATCCTTCAAGAACACTACGCCGATGCCGAACATCACCAGCGTCGCAATGCCGCCGACCACATTTCCCAAACGGCGATTCGTATGGCTACCCATCACCTTTTTATTGTTGCCGATGAAGAGGATCAGGAGCATCAGGGGCGGGGCCATCAAACCATTGATGGCTGCGGAATAGTACAAAGCTCTCATCGGATCGATCCCGACAAAATTGATCGTCAGTCCGATGAGCGTGGCGATGGTGATGACGCCATAGAAACCATGCGCCTCCTTCAGTTTCTTACCCAGACCCGTCTCCCAACCAAAAAATTCGGAAATGGCGTAGGATGAGGATCCGGCCAAAACAGGCACACCAAGCAGGCCTGTTCCGATGATGCCCAAAGCGAACAGCCAATAGGCGAAGTCTCCCACCAAGGGCCGAAGCGCTTGAGCGGCCTCCGAAGCAGAATTGATGGTGGTGATGCCGCTAAGGTGAAGGGTCCCGGCTGTCGTCAGCACAATCATGAAAGCAGTGACTGTCGTAAAAAACATCCCGACAATCGTATCAATCTTCATATCCTGGATATCCTTGACAAAGATGCGGGGTTTTCCGATGCCGATCCCTTTTATTTTATGCTCGACAATCTCTTTTTCCACTTCTTCATCCGCTTGCCAAAAAAACAGGTAAGGGGAAATCGTCGTCCCTAAAAAAGCCACCACATTTAGCGTAAATTCCCGGGAAGGGTAAAAGGTTGGGATAAGGGTATGCTGAAGGACAGCGCCCCAATCCTGGCGGACCGTGAATGCCGTGAAGAAATAAGCGAACAGGGAAAGCGTCAGCAACATCAGGAATTTTGAATAATTTTTGTAATCCATAAAAATTTCCAGGATCAAGGTCAGGGCAGTCATGAACAGGATCCAAAAGATGAAGGGCAAGCCGAGCACCATCTGAGCTACCGCGGCCATCGCGCCAAGATCGGCACCGATGTTGATCGTATTGGCGATGAACAGAAGGGAGATTGCCGGATAGCTTATCCATTTAGGGTAGGATTCTTTCATGATCCCTGTCAGCCCTTTACCCGAAACCAGCCCGATCCGTCCGCACATTTCTTGGATGGCAATCGCAAAGATGCACGAAATCGGAGAAAGCCACAGCAGATGAAGGCCGAACATGGCGCCGGTCTGTGAGTAGGTGACGATTCCCGATGGATCATCATCAGAGGCTCCGGTGATGATGCCAGGTCCAAATTTTTTGAGGAATTTTTTGGTTTTTTTAAGAATATTGCGCATCTTTCTCACTCCCTTATTGGGTTGTGAATCTGCAACCAGACTTTCCGATTATAGTTGCGTTAGTCAGAATCAGTGTCTGTAGGCATTGGGATTAGGGAGCGGGCTTGTCCAGTTTTTTTCTCTCCTTTGACATCATCATACCTACTATCCGTCAAGCTTGCAAGCACTTGCATCGCTATATGATATACTATTCACAGGAACGCAAACAACGAAAAATCCAGACTATTGAGGTGGACTGAAATGGAAGAATCAGCTATAAAAATTGAAACGATTGATGCATACATCAGCCGCTACGATGAGGATATCCAGGTAATCCTGCAGGAATTACGCCAGGTGATAAAGGAAGAAGCGCCCGATGCGACGGAGAAAATCAGCTATCAGATGCCAACCTTCTACCAGAATGGGAACCTTGTGCATTTTGGTTTGCAGAAAAATCATATCGGCTTCTATCCCGCACCGAGCGGCGTTGCAGCTTTCAAGGAAGAATTGACGGATTACAAGACTTCAAAAGGCGCCATCCAATTTCCGCTGACGAAACCTATCCCATACGAGCTTGTGCGCCGGATCGTCCGCTTCCGGGTCGAAGAAGCGGAGAAAAAAAGAAACAGATCAAAAAATAAATCGTTTCACCAGATTATCTCAAGTACATAAAGGAGGCGTATCATGAATCTGCATGCAGTCTTAACCGAAGTCATCCCAACACTTGCGAGCCTGATCGAGGGCATCGGTGTCCTGATCATCCTTTATGGCTGCGTCAAGTCATTGTATCTGTTCATTATGGACAAGCTGAATCTGAACAACAACCAACCGAAACTCGAATTGGCCAAAGCGCTGGCTTTCAGTCTGGAATTCAAACTGGCCGCGGAAATACTGAAGACGGTCATCATCCAGACAATCGATGAATTCATCGTCCTGTCTGCCATCGTCATCCTGCGGGTCGTGCTGACGCTCGTCATCCATTGGGAAATCAAAAGCACCAATTCAGAAGTAGGGGAGTGACTTTCACACTCTTCCTTTTCCAGTTTTGAAAACGTTGTCTTTCCGCCCTGGTTTTGCCATGCTTTCGACATACTTCTTTCCTATACTGAACCTGTAGAAAAGAAAATCACGAAGCATACAAAAAAGGAGCGGATCGAAATGAAAAAATGGATGAACGGAGTAGTGGGCGGGGCTTTGACAGTCTTATTGTTCGGCAGCACCGGTGTCATGGCATCCGAGGAGGAAGAGTTATATGGTGCAGCAGCGGTCAGCGAAGGCGAAACGTATACTATAGAAGAAATGTTGGTTTACGCCATCCAGGATGAATACATGGCCGAAGCTTCCTATCTCGCAATCATGGAGGCATTTGGAACGGTCAAACCTTTCACGAGCATCGCCAAGGCTGAGGGCACACACATTTCCTTGCTGTTGCCGCTGTTCGAAACTTACGGATTTGAGGTTCCGGAAAATGAAGCGGAGGCCCGAATCGTGTTGCCGGCGTCCTTAGCGGAAAGTTTTGAAAAAGGCGTGGCAGGCGAAATCGAAAACATCTCTGTCTATGGGCAATTCCTTGAGGCCGAAGATTTGCCGGAAGATGTCAGAAGTGTCTTTGAACGCTTGATGGCCGCATCCGAAAAACATTTGGCAGCCTTTGAACGCGGCGTTGACGGAAATCCCGACGGAGCTGGCAGGAAAAAATGATGTGAAGCCATAAACCAAGCCCCGCGCATGATTCACTTGCGCGGGGCTTGGTTGTATGCGTTTGAGCTGCTGGTTGTCCGATACCCACGAAGAATCGGACAACCAGCATGCAAGCGAGCTTCAGCTTGTCCGATAACCACGAAGAATCAGACAACTAGCACGCAAACGAGCTTCAGCTTGTCTGATAACCACGAAGAATCGGACAACCAGCATGCAAGCGAGCTTCAGCTTGTCCGATAACCACGAAGAATCAGACAATCAACACGCAACATCTGCGCAAGTACAATACAGGATACATTTCAAAAAAGTAAGTATTGAAAACTGTTGTCAGAAACTCTCGTAGTAGTTCATTTCCATGCCCAATAGGTATTTCGGTCTCTTTTTCCCCAGTTCTGCCAATTTTTTTTGGATTCCCATTTGATCAGGACGAGCACTTCCTCGCTCTCATTGTTGACCGAACGGACATAGGTTTCGACGCTGTGGAAACCGGGTTGTTGTGGCAGCAGCGTGCTGGTCTTGAATTTATTGACAGCGGCGTTGGAGAAACCGCGGGCGATGGATAGTTTTCTAGCTTGGATGAACATGTGTAAAACCAGCTTTCCTTAATGATGAATACGACTTACTTTTGCATAGTGGATAGTGTAGCAGACCTAGCTGGAAAAATGTATGAAAAAGATTAGAAATTAATGTGGAAATTAGTGGGGAACGCAAAGGCAGAACAATCGGGTGTATAATGAAGGCACAGGGTACAACAAACCAGTCCATAAATGTAAGCGATGTCTTTTTTGTTTCGGGAAGGGTTGATGTGATGGGAACGGAAGGCGTCATCTTGGCTGCCGGGAGATCCTCCCGGATGGCGGGAAAATCAAAAATGACGATGGACTTGGGCGGCTGGACAGTGATCCAAAGAAGCATCGGTAGCCTACGCCCGTTCTGCAGCAAGGTCATCGTCGTGACGGGATTCCATGCCGAAGCGGTGATGGTTTCGGCCGGACATTGTCCAGAAGCGGAAGTCGTCTTCGTTCACAATCCGGACTGCGAAAAAGGCATGTTCTCCTCCATGCGGCTCGGCTTACGGCATACAGATGCGGAGTATGTCCTCATCCTGCCCGGCGACTGCCCATTCATCACCCATGAAGTCTGTGAAAAACTGTTGGCCGGTAAAGGGGATATCGTTCTGCCGGCCTATCAGGGGAAGTGTGGGCATCCGGTCCTGTTGAGCCGCTGTGCGATCGAAGGCCTATTGGTGGACGAACGCTGCCAAAGCCTGCAGGAATACATAAGCGCAAACAAAGCGAAAATCATCGCGGTGGACCGTCCGGAGATTCTTTGGGACATCGATACGCCGGAGGATTACGCCAAGGCAGTGGAGTATTTTCGAACGAAAGAAGTGAGGTGAAGAGATGGAAACCATCAGCAAATCCATCAGGCGTTTCGATTTTGATGACAAGGTCGAAGGGAAAGCGAAATACTGCGCCGACTTGCATCCGGAGGGCATGCTCTACGCAAGGACATTGCGCTCCGAGGTGCCGCGCGCGAAAATTCGCGCAATCCGTTTGCCGGAGCTGCCGGAAGGGTACACGGTCATCGACTACCATGATATCCCCGGCAAGAATATCGTGCCGATTGTGTACGAGGATCAGCCGTTTTTGGCTGTGGATGAAGTCAATTATATCGGCCAGCCGATCCTTTTGGTCATTGGGTCGGATAAGGAAATCATACTCGACATCATCGGAAAAATAGAAGTGGACTACGAATTGCTGCAGCCGATCCTATCAATCGAGGCTGCCATGGAACAAACGGATTCTTTCATTTACGGAGACAAACCCTATTTTGTCGGTTATGAATACATGAAAGGCGATCCGGATGCGGCCGTAGCGCAGGCAGTCCGGGTGATCGAAGATGAGTTCCGCACAGGCTATCAGGAGCATGTCTATATCGAGCCGCAAGCGATGCTGGCAATCTACGACGGTAAGCGCGTCTCTGTTTACGGCTCGATGCAGTGTCCGTATTACATCCACAGTGGCTTGAAGCAGGCGCTCGGCTGGGGGGATGACCGGGTGCGTGTCGTCCAGCTGCCGACGGGCGGAGGCTTCGGTGGCAAGGAGGAATATCCTTCGATTCCGGGAGTGCACGCTGCTTTGGCCGCCATCAAGACGGGAAAACCGGTCCAATTGCTTTTCGACAGGCCGGAGGACATCCGCGCCTCGACCAAGCGCCATCCTAGCATCATCCGTATCAAGAGCCATCTGGATGCGGAAGGGCGCATCATCGCCCGGGAAATCGACGTCAAGCTGGATGCCGGAGCCTATGCAGGCCTCTCCAGCGTCGTGCTGCAGCGGTCGATTTTCTCCGTCTGCGGCGTCTATGATATCCCGAACCTGAAGGTGACGGGGAAGGCCTATGCGACCAACAACATCGTGACCGGTGCGTTCCGGGGCTTCGGCGGACCGCAGGCATTCTTCGCCATCGAAATGCATATGGCGCACATCGCGACCGAATTGGGAGTCGATCCGATGGAATGGCGGAGGAGTTATTTCCTGAAAAAAGGGGACACTTCTTCGACCGGTGGCGTCTTCCATTCCGACATCAAACTGGCTGAAATCGCCGATGCTGTGAACAGATCGTCCGGTTATCAGGAGAAGCATGGCGCATTCGGATCAGACAAGGGTTTCTGGAAGGGAATCGGCTGCTCGTTCTTCTTCCATGGCTGCGGCTTCACTGGATCAGGAGAAGCGGAATTGCTGAAATCGCGGGTAAAGCTGAAGAAGTATGCGGACGGAACGGTTGGTATTTTTGTATCGAGCACCGAAATCGGCCAAGGGGCTCTGACCACCTTGCGCAAAATCGTCGCCCAAACCTTGGACATCCCGATCGGACAAGTCAAACTGACCTATCCGGACACCGCGGACTGTCCAGATTCAGGCCCTACTGTCGCATCCCGGACCGTCATTATCGTCGGACGCCTGCTTCAGGAATGCGCTGTCGAAATGAAACAGCGTTGGACTGAGGAAACATTCGAAGTGGCGAAGGATTACGTTTATCCGGAACACTTGTCCTGGGACAGCGAAAAATTGGCCGGGAATGCTTATCCGGAATATTCCTGGGGGGCCAACGTCGTCGAAGTGGAAGTCGATCCGGTAACGTATGAAGTCGAAACCAAAGGCGTTTGGGCGGTATATGATATCGGAACGCCGATAGACGAAAAGATCGTGCAGGGCCAGATCGAAGGCGGCATCATGCAGGGATTGGGGTACGCAGCCATGGAAAGGCTGCAGTCCACGGGAGGAAAATTGCTGCAAGACAGTCTTTCCGAGTATCTGATCCCCGCGGCCGTGGACTTTCCGCGGATCGCGTTTGAATTGATCGAAAACCCTTATGCTGGAGGGCCGTTCGGGGCCAAAGGGTTAGGAGAGTTGCCGATGATTGGAGCCGCTCCGGCATTTGCGGCCGCAGTGGAACAGGCAATCGGCAAAAAAATCGACCGTATCCCGGTGACCCCGGAATACATAAGGGAGCTGATGACATGATGGAAGTCATTTCTTTCAAACTGAATGGGCAAGCAGTCGAACTGAAGACGGATCCCGCCAGAAGGCTGCTCGATATCATAAGGGAGGACCTTGATTGCAAAGGGGCCAAGGAAGGTTGCGGGGAAGGCGAGTGCGGCGCCTGCGCCGTGCTGTTGGATGGCCGCTTGGTCAATTCCTGTCTGATCACGGCAGCCATGGTTGCAGGAAAAAACATCTGGACAATCGAAGGCTACCGGGATACGGAAAGGTTCCAGCTGCTGAAAAATAAATTGGCGGAGTACGGCAGCGTCCAATGCGGTTTCTGCACGCCGGGCATCATTATGGGGGCGGAAGCATTGCTCTCGAAAAATCCCCATCCGACTGAAGCGGAGGTAAGGGAAGGCATCTCCGGGAACCTGTGCCGTTGCACCGGCTATACGATGATCGTTGATGCCATCCTGGCCGCATCAAGGGAGAGTGAAGGGTTATGGTGAACGTATTCGTTCCGGAAACTTTGGAGGAGGCGCTGCGGATCAGGGGGCAGCACGAGACCCTAGTCATCAACGGCGGAACCGATGTGATGGTGAAATACAGGCGTTGGAACGGCATGCCGCCGGATTTCCCGCTGGATGTGTTGCATATCGGGAATATCGCGGAGCTTAAGCGCATCGAAATCGCAGAGGGCAAGCTTATCATCGGCGCAGCCGTCACGCTTTCCGAACTAATGGAACATTCCTGGGTTCCTGACTACATCACTTTGCCGATCCGCGAGATGGCTTCACCATCCATCCGGAATATGGGGACGTTGGCGGGAAACCTTTGCAACGCCTCCGCATCCGGTGACAGCCTGCCGATGCTCTATGCGCTTGATGCGGAGGTTACCCTGGCGTCCATGCATGGGACACGCAAACTGCCTGTCGCACAATTCATCACCTTTGCCAAACAGACGCTGCTTCAACCCGATGAACTGGTGACGGAAATCATGATACCGGTTTCTGAATTTCCGATAGTTTATTACCGGAAAATCGGCGGAAGGAAAGTCAACGCCATCTCCAAGGCGAGTTTCTATGCGGTGGCGATCAAGAAAGACGGTATCATCGAAGACGTGCGGATCGCATTCGGTTCCGTAGCTCCGACTGCCGTCAGGGACAGGGCCTGCGAAGAGATTTTGATAGGGACAGCGGAAACGGAACTGGATTCAAAAATAGAATCGTTGCGCACGCGATATGGGGAACTGCTTGCGCCGTTGGACGACATCCGTTCCACAGCGGACTATCGGCGGCATGTATCCTTGCAGCTGCTGGAGGATTTCATCGGAAAGGGGCTGGCGAAATGAACAAGAAAGCCATTCAGATTGTCTACTGGGGTTCGCTTTGGGGGATAGCCGAGGCGACACTGGGTTATGTATTGCACATGGCCGCGATCCAACTCCCCGGAGTTCCGGGATTCGTGATGTTCCCTGTCGCCTTTTATTTCATGAGGAAAAGCTACTTGGCGAGCGGGAAGGCCGATGCGGTCTTTCAGGTGGCACTGGTCGCGGCGTTGATCAAGTGCTGCGATTTCCTGATTACGGGGAACGTCCCGATCAGGATACTCAATCCGGCCCTTTCGATCCTATTGGAAGGGCTGGCGGTGGCGCTCGTATTCGCCTATGCCGAAAGAAGGAAAACTGATGTCGGCTTCGCGTCGGTTTTTTCGATGGGCGTCCTTTGGCGAGCGGTCTTTCTCATTTATCTATTCCTGATTTCGCTCATCGATCTGCCGGCCGCGCTTGTGACGGACGGACTGCAGGTCAGTCTGCGCTTCCTGCTTTTGGAAAGCTTTGTGAATGCTATCCTGATGTTTGTTTATCTGAAAATCGAAAAAACAGCACGCGTTGTTGAGGTGACACCAGTTGTTGCCTATGCGGCGCTGGCGACGGCCATCATGCTGACGCTTGCGTTTTAGGGGGGACGGCATGGGACGAGTGAACATCATCACAGGTGAAATGAACTCCGGAAAGACAACGGAGCTGATCAGGCTCTACCATGAGCTGCCTGTCTGTACGGCCGACGGTTTCGCCAGCATCAAAGTTTTTTCGGAGCAGGGTGCGTTCGAAGGCTATGACCTGAAAAGACTGGCGACAGGAGAGACACTTCCGTTCATCAGATTAAGCAATCCTGATGCAGTGCCGCTTCAAAAGGACAGCTTCGGGTTCGACCGCTTCACTTTCCTGCGGGAGCCCCTCGTGGCTGCCGAGCAGGCCATCCGGGATTTCCTTTCCGACCCGTTGATCCGGACCATCCTGCTGGATGAGATTGGCCCGGTCGAACTGCAAAGGAAAGGGTTCTGCCGGGCGTTGAAGATGCTGTTGGCAAGCGATAAGGATCTGTATCTTTGCATCAACAGAAAGAACCTGGATCCTGTGGTGAACAAATTCGGAATAATGGCGCCTCGCCTGATTGAAATTGAAGATAAAACATTCCCCTCGAGATGATACACAAACGGGGGGGATTTTTTTGGTAATCCATGGATGCCGCTTGCAACAAAGATCCGTTCCGCTTAGAATGTAAGGACTGCAATAAAAACGGAAAGGATGAGGATGGATGCGATTGGACAAACTGCTCAGCGAATGCGGCTACGGTTCGCGAGGACAAGTGAAAAAATTGATCAGAAGCAAACAGGTCAGCATCGACGGGGAAATCGTGCTGGCGGACAGTCACAATGTCGATCCGCAGCTCCAGACGGTCATCGTCTCGGGGGAAACGCTGACGCATCGGACCAATGTCTACTACATGCTGCACAAGCCGGCTGGAGTTGTGACGGCGGTATCCGATGAAGGCAACCGGACCGTCATCGATCTGATCGACCCGTCCGACCGCAGACCGGGCCTCTATCCTGTGGGACGGCTGGACAAGGACACGGAAGGGCTGCTGCTGATCACGGACAACGGGCAACTGGGATATCAGCTGTTGCTGCCGCACAAAAAAGTGACGAAGCGCTATGAAGTCGTCGTGAACGAGCGCGTGACCGCCGCCGATCAGGAAGCCTTCGCCGAAGGGATCGTCTTCCACGGCGGAACTACCTGCAAGCCGGCCCATTTGACCATCCTCAGCCAAGAGGACGACGAAAGCCGCGTGCTGTTGGACATCAGCGAAGGGAAATTCCACCAAGTGAAGAAGATGTTCCTTTCGGTCGGCAAGAAAGTCACCTACCTGAAACGGCTGACGATGGGACCAATCGAACTGGACGAATCGATTCCACCCGGCAGTTATCGGCCGCTCAACGAAGCGGAATTGGAACAACTCAAGCCGTATTTCAAATAGCCGGGCACTGATGTTGCATTAAACTATTAGGGTGGTTTTATCAGACGAGATTGATACCTTTCCCACCAACGGTGTTATTGAGTGGAAACTGAACTGAGCATACGCCAGAGCAATTGATAAGGCCGAAATTTTTCTACCAAGCATTAACGATGCTTATATTCTCCTGTAAGTCACATCGCCAAGGGATTGAAAAAGACATATTCAATTCATTTACAAAATATAGTTTTCTAAATTCTTATTCCTGAATATTAGCAATCCTCTACACGGTTGGTAAACTCAGCTCACCAACCGTGCAGAGGAATTTTTTTTTATCAAAAAGGTTGAAGCTATATTTTAAATGCATCACTAATTCCACTGTTTTTCACACAGCATAAGGAACATGAACTATACGATTAACAAATTAAACGAAAATGAATATATTTAGTTACATTAGCTGTTTTTATCTAGATGGTTTGATATAATATTAATATTAGTTGCAAATGATTTTATTGCTGAATTCCATCGATAAAATGATGCTACACATTTAAAATGATTATTTTTTAGAAAGCCTCCCGCAACTACAGCAATAAGGGTTTGAACCTGTTTTCCACAGATTGAGTACGAAAATAATCTGAAAGATCGTGTTCCTCCCGCAAATGCCACATTTAGCCCACGTCCCCCAAGGGATTCAGCTGACAGGGTTAAGAAACATCTCCCCAATGAGGGGTCGGAAACCTACTATACCCATGACTGCCCATACCTCCTGCCCTAGCGTTAAGAAACATCTCCCCAATGAGGGGTCGGAAACCCAATACTGGACAAATAACGGACATTGATGTCTGCAGAGTTAAGAAACATCTCCCCAATGAGGGGTCGGAAACCCATACTCCATAGACTCTATATCGAACTCAATATCATTCAAGTTAAGAAACATCTCCCCAATAAGGGGTCGGAAACCCGTCAATATCATACAGTCCGTTTACACAGATTGTGAAGTTAAGAAACACCTCCCCAATAAGGGGCCAGAAATAAACAGCGCTAAACTATTAAATATGCATATAGCGATGAAGTTTAAATGACGTGTTTTTGAAAACGCTTCAAAAATGTCGGTAGGGGTGATGTCATGAGTACTGTATATGTGATAAATGATTGCGGCAAATGCGGGTATCAAAACGGTAGATTGGTTGTTGAAGTGCCAGAAAAAAGAACGGAAATTCCATTTGAGAAGGTTTCGGGCATGCTTATTATCGGGAATATCCAATTATCCACGCAATTGATGAAGGCATGCTTAAAGAAGGGAGTGGTTGCCACCTTCCTGTCGAAGTATGGCGAATTTTACGGAAAATTGCAGTCCACCAAGCATCAGCACATCGAACGGCAGCGGAAGCAGTTCATGCTGTCGGAGGAGGATGATTTTTCTTTGGCCTTGAGCAAGCGCTTTGTGAAAGGCAAACTAAATAATCAGCAAGTTCTCTTGAGAAGAATTTTCCGCGATGCTGATAATCCAACCGATGCAAGCAGCGACATTATGTGCAACATGGGGATTTATCGGGATAAAATTGATGAAGCCCACACGATAGATGAATTACGTGGTTATGAAGGCATAGCGGCCAGAACGTACTTCGATGGCATAAGCAGCTCATTATCCGAGGAATTCCGTTTTAATGGCCGTAATCGTATGCCGCCAAAAGATCCGGTCAATAGCCTATTGAGTTTTGGTTATACGATCCTGATGTATGAAATCTATGCGGCCATAGAACAAAATGGGCTGCATCCGTTTTGCGGTTTTTACCACAGTGACTCTTTGCACCACCCGACGCTGGCAAGCGACCTGACGGAAGAGTGGCGACCCGTCATAGTGGACAGTCTCGTGCTCTCGCTGCTGCACAGTAAGAATCTAACGATGGAACATTTCTATACGGTTGCAGATAAAGATGGGGTTTACATCACAGACGAAGGAATCAAAATATTTGTACAGGGGTTCGAGCATAAGATGACCACCAATACCGTATATCAGGAAAATACCGGCATCACGTATCGGGAAGCATTGGAAAAGCAAGCGGGTGATCTGTGGCAAGCGATGCGGGAAATGTCTCCGGAAACCTATAAGCCATTCCTGTTGAGGTAGGTGAGCATGATGGGGGAAACACAGTATCTGATGGTGGTTGCGTTCGATATTTCTGATAACAAAAAGAGAAGGAAAATCACAAAGTTTCTATTAGCCAGAGGCACGAGGGTCCAGAGGTCTGTCTTTGAATGCAAGGGAAATCATGCGTTCAGGAAAAAATTGATGGATTATTTTTCGGATTTTTATGACGACGGAGATAATATCCGGATGTACACCTTGCCAGTTGATGCTGAAGTAATCAGCCAAGGGGAAATCATGGAGGATGAACTGGAAGATTTCTATATCCTCTGATGATGACTATCTCTCTGGGCAGAGGCGAATTAAAAAGCAGAAGGCATATCGATCAAGTAAAGGGGCAATAATAAAAAATGGGATACAGAAAAAAGAAGCAATATGCGATCCTGACAACAGGAACTTCCTTTTTATCCGGCAACAATGTTTTCAGCAAATATAAAGACCAGTTGTGTGATGAGAAGGAATGGTCAAGATTAATAAAGGAAAAGCTTTCGGAGAATCCCGTGTTGCTTCATCAATCCATCAGTGCAGAAATGACCGTGATGAGGAGCTGGCAACAGCAAGACGCGTTTTATGATGCTCCGGCTGAAATTCACCTTATTCACAGCGATACTCCGAACGGCGGGTCAGCCGCAACAGGGGTGGGAGCTTGCCTAAAGGAATTGTATCCAACTGTTTGCGTGCGATACCATCGGATAGCGGGCCTGAATATGAATGAGCCAAAGACGATGATGCAAGGGATGCACGAATTGGTTCGCGTTCTCAACAACTTGTTCAGCAGCCTGGAAGAAGCGAAAGAACAGGTCATATTTGCGCCTATCGGAGGATATAAAACAATTACAATGTTGGCTCATCTGGTCGGGGAATTGAACGGTTACGAAGCGTGGTATCAATTCGAGGATTCCAGCCATCTGATTGCTGTGCCGAGAATGCCGCTCAAACTGAACATGGAAAGCTACGCTACGGGAGAAGTCAGGGATGCGATCCAGCGCTTCTATTGTTTATCAAACTATTCATTCAATGGAATCCTTGAGTGGGATCCATTGCCGGACGAAATGAAGCGGGAAGTTGAAAACTATCCAGAAGTATTTTATCGTGATGAGGGTCTGATTACTTTTTCGCCTTTTCTGGCTGACAAACTGAAAGCACAGGGATACCATTATTTTCCTAGCATCTACGTATCCGAAGCAAAATATCTGTCGTTGAAAGCGGAACTCAATACATTGATAAACCAATTCCTGCCAGATTGGAACCGCTATGCAGAAATCCCGGAAAATAAAAAGTATCAAGACACTATGCATCACGAATATCAGTGGTCAGATGTCTCCAAGGGCAACGAGTATTCCCTTTATCGGATGAGCTGCTCACCTGAATATCGCGCGATATATTATTTGTCCCCAGATAAACGAAGCATCTATTTAAAGAAAATATGGACCAATCATGGAGAGTACGATCGGGATGTGAAAAATTTATCCGCTATGCTCGGGAATGATTTTCGAGGCGACGGTTACAGTGAAATACCCAGAACGGCATTTTCAGGCATCTTGAGCGCATATTGATCAAAGGAAGCGCAATGATGATAATAGAACTATTTTCTTTCATTAAATTTCAATTTACAATAAAGGTATAAAGTGATATTCTCGAACTAAGAACTATCGGTATAATGCGAAGGAATCGGTCAATCATTAAGATAAGGGCCGATTTTTTTATATATTCTTTTCGATAGGGTATCGAGTTTCTTTTGACGGATGAGGATGGCAGGAGGTCAGCATGAAAAAACTGTTTTGTTTTTTAGGTACCGGCAGATATTTGGAAACGATGTATCAGAATGCCGATTATGTTATGGCATCAAAATTCACACAAGAATATTTGATCAACTATTATGCAACAATAAAGCAGGATCCCTTTGGCGAAATTGTAGTCTTTGCTACGGAAGAATCCAAGGCGAAGAACGGTCAGGCCTTCGAAGAAATGTTGGGTGAGATGCCGATTAAGTGGGTTTATTATGATGAATCATTCGGTGAAAAACCTTGGCTTCTTTTCGAAAAAATCGACAGTCATATGGCTCCGGGAGATTCGATCGTATTTGATGTGACGCACGGCTTTCGTTCGATTCCGCTGATTTCTTTGGTTTCATCAGAACTGGCTTTGTTGTTTAATGAAAACATGAACATCGAGGCGGTCTACTACGGCAATTTTAAGGGCGAAGGGGAACTGTCTCCATTTGTCGACCTGACCAGCATCCTGGAATTGCAAGAATGGAGCAATGCGGTACGCTCCCTCAAGCAGACTGGGAATCCCTCTCTGCTCATTGATCTGGATGCCAAGCAAAAGCAGAACCATATGGAAGTGCAAAAAATAGCGAATAACCCGCTTTCGAAAGATTTGTTGAGGATGTTCGGCTTGGGGAACGCAGTGCAGAAGCTGACCAAATCGATCGCGTTCTGCCGATTGCACGATGTAAAAGATTCCTGGCTTCTTACCAAGGCGGCGATCGATAAAATAGAATCGTCGAGCTCCGAGAAATCATATCCCTACATCAAAATCAAAGAACAGCTCTCTTTCATCTTTGACGACTTCCAGCAGGCAAAAAGCAATGCAGATTATTATGGGGCAGCGATCAAATGGTGCGTAAGATACGGACTGTATCAACAATCGATAACATTGATGCTGGAAAGTGTCATTACGGTATTCTGCGAACATTTTGAAGTGAAGAAGAATAGCCGAAACAATCGCTATGCCATCTCGCTGCTGCTGAAGTATGAGGACATCAAAAAAGACAGGAAAAGCGATCTGGCTGCATTCGTAAAGAATTTGGATGCTGCTGTCGGAAAAAGCCAACTGAAGGAATCGGATAAAGAACGGATTGCGGCGATTATTCAGGAAAACCAAGCCTTTTTTAATAACACCTACAATAATCTGAACGATTATCGGAATAATTTTAACCATGCGGGAACCAACGAGCATGTCATCGGCGAAGCGAAGTTGGAAGCATTCATCAAAGAACATTATCAGGACGTAATCGATTTCGAACGAGAATTTGCCTTGGTTGGGGCAGGAAGGTGAGAGGATATGGAAAACATTCAGAAACAAGTTTCAGCTGTCCAATCCGTAGAATATGAACTGGAGGCCATCACGCCCGTCACGATTCACGGGGCGGACACGGGTCAATCCGAGGCGAGGCTGGCTTCGATTAAAGGTATGACCCGATATTGGTATCGTGTTTTGGGATCCGATACAGATACAAAGGCCATGCAAGAGAAGGAACGCGCGCTTTTTGGTTCTGCTCAGGGCACCTCGCTAAAATCCAAAATCTGGTTCACTGAGAAGGTATTCAGTGCCAGAAATGGAACATTTCGACCTTCTCATTCAAAATCGTTTACTGTAAATGCATTTACGGAAGGAACGAAGTGGCGGATAGCGGTCTCCTCAAAAAAATCGGAAGAAGCCAATTTAGTCTTCGGCGCAGCTGCTTTTGAAGGAGCTGTCCTTTTGGGGGGATTTGGGCAGAGGGGAAGGCACGGCGCAAGTTCTTTCAAATTAGCCAATCGTATATTGAACACTCCCACGGATTATTTAAGGAAGATTGAGCAGATTGCAAAAATCCTCGGAACGGAAACAGAAGTCGACGAAAAGAAACTACGCATCAAAAGAAGGCATAGTCTTCCGGGGCAACCACAGAGGCCTTACTGGCTTGAAACGACGCTTCTGGTTATGGGACTGAAAAGTAGTCCAAAGGATATTTTAGCTGTTATTCGCGAAGCCACCCATGATTCTCATACTAAATTCGAAGGGGCACTTGGAGCGATGAATCCGCGCTTCCCGGCGCCGCTGCATACATCGCTCTATGCCTTTTCGGACGGCTATGCAGTCATCATTTCAGAAATTCACCATGAAAAGAGTCAATCCCAAAGATTCCTGGATGCGAAACATCATTATGAACAAACAATCAAAGAGGGATTGCATAAAATGAGATAGGATGTGGTCAAATCAATGGAACAATTAGTAGCGTTCAGCATTGGGCCGGTACAGTCGTTTATTGCATCGGCAAGAAAAACAACAGATCTTTGGAGCGGCAGTTACATCCTATCGGAACTGACACAAAAAGCGATGACTTTGATGGAGGAAATCTTTGGAGCGGAGTCGGTGGAATGGATCCAACCGCAACCGATGAAAGCGGCGGTTCTTGAGAATCGAGAGGTTGCAAGTTTCCCGAATCGCTTCATCTGCATCGTTTCATCACCATTAGAGGAAACAAAGGAAAAGCTGCACAGGGTTGAATCCGGATTGACGGAATATTTAGCCGAAGTGGCTAGAGCGAGTGTCGGTTTGTTATTCGCAGGGAAAGTTTTACCGGCATCCGTATGGGAACAAGTTGAAGAACAGGTTTCCGATTTTTTGGAAATTTTTTGGGCATTTGTGCCGTTTGAAAACAGAGGGGCTTTTCACGAAAAACGTTTGGAGGTTGAATCCATGCTGGCTTCCGTGAAAAATAATCGACCAATCAGTTTCAAACAACAGCATGGCTTAGTATGTACAGTTTGTAAACAAAGAGAGGCGTTGTCAGCTGAATCGCCAACAGCCGAAATGTCCCAAGGGGAGCTGAAGGCTGACTTAAGGAAGCTATGGGGAAATATACAGAATGACGTTTCCAGATCCCAAGAGGGGGAACACCTTTGCGCAGTGTGCAGCACTAAAAGAATGCGGAGAAAAGCTCTTCAATTTGAGCCTTTCCCTTCCGTAACGGCCTTCACAATGGCGAAAATAAAGCCGGAACAATTGGATGAAGGCGGCAATCCTATTGGGATGACAGCCAGCGGCGATCAGGAGCGTTATTACGCAGTCGTCATGTTTGACGGCGATGACATGGGCAAATGGGTGAGCGGCGCTAAATCACCGACGAAAAAAGCCACCATTGAGGGCAATAAGGCCATCACTGAACGGCTCAGCAAGTTCTCGGCAGCGGGCATCGCCCAAGCCAAAGGGAAGAAGAATATGAAAGTTATCTATTCCGGCGGGGATGACGTTCTGGCCATCGGGTCAATCCTGAATGTCATGAGATTTGTGGAAGAGGTTCGGGAAATGTTCTCCGATCCAGAGAATGGGCTGGATAAAGATGCCACGGGATCTTGCGGCATCATCATCGCTCCCGAGAAGGCGCCGCTGCAACAAGTCATTTCCTATGGTCGCAAGGCAGAAGCTTTGGCAAAAGGTTATGAAAATGCAGCCACCGGTGCCGCTAAGGATGCCTTTACGCTGCATTTTCTGAGGGGTTCCGGACAGCAGCGGATTGTGACGCTCCCGTTTTCAGCTAGAATGCCGAATCAGGCTCCCGCATGGTTCAACCTGCCCGATAAGAAATTGATCTCCTGGATTTTGGGTTTGGCTGATGTTTGGCAGGAGTTAGGGTTGAGCCCGAATTTCATCTATCACTTTGAGGATGTCTTCAAACATGTTGCAATGGAATGGAATTTCAAGCAGTCAAAAAATAAAACAACTCAATCAGTAAACGAAGGCAAGATGCCTTTCCAAAACGGAGCGGAAATTGAAATGATCCGCAGTGAACTATACCGTTTGATCGGAAACGCAACAGCGAAATCCGATCCAGAGACGAAAGGGAAGATCAGAGAGTTTGCAGACCAGTTGTCATCCTTGTACTTCATTCATCAAGGCGACTTCCTGTCCTATACTCAATTGCTGGAAATGATCCGTTATTTCAGCAAACTAGCGCCCGCGGAGGAGGTTCTTGAAAATGTACAAACTAGCTACGTATGATGCCTTCTTCTTCAGGGGCAACGGTGAATTTTCATCGGGAGAGAATACATTCGCAACGGGCATTTTCCCGCCTAACCCGCAAACGATTTACGGCGCCTTAAGAGGGAATTGGATCGAACAATATGGGAATGTGGAAGATTTCAACCACGGGAAGTATGCGAATGAAATCGGCACGCCTACCAGTCATGGAAAACTTCGGTTGAAGGGGATCTATCTTTCAAAAGGGAAGACATTATATCTTCCGCTGCCCCAAGACTGCCAGGTCATCCGGAAGGAAGATGGCAAGTTGGAGGCCCATTTATTAGAACTGGAAAAAGGAAAAGGTTATGAAAGCGATGGCGCCCAGTACCGATTAGTCGGTGTGAGCAACAAGAAATCGGAATCAGCAGAAGGAAAATGGGTCACGGTCAAAGATTGGGAAAAGCTGGTACTAAAACGCGAACCGGTGGAAGTGCTTCCTCTTGGGAGCTTTGTTCAGGAACAGCCCAAGACGGGCATTTATTTGAACAGAGCCACTCGTACAGCCCAAGATGGCATGCTGTATCAGTATTCCAGAAACGTGCTGGCACCTGATGCCAGCATCGTCATCGCGGCTGAATTGCCCAGCAGCCTAAAAAGGGTGAGCATGGGCAACAAAGGGACGCTATGGTCTATTGAAGAGGTACCTGAATTCCAGGGAGAACTCAAAAAATTAAGCGATAATCCTGAGACGGTTAAAGGGGGCAAGGAATCTGGTCTCGTCAGAATCACCTTGTTGACACCGAGCCTGGTAACGAAAGAACTGATCGATAAAGATACGAATCAGTTCAGGTTCACAGGCACAGATTGGATACAGTCTGCGATAGGACGTCCGCAACTAAGCGGAGGATGGGACATGGCCCGCAAAAGACCGAAAACAAGATACACGATGTTGGCTGCGGGCACTTCATTCATCGTAAGAGTCCCGGAGACCAACAGCGATGCTTTTCTCGCAACGCTGCGAGAAACAGCTTTCACTGATGCAGGTATAGAAGAAGGTTACGGAAAAGCAATCATAAGTCCAGTTAATCTAATCGAAGAGGGGTAAAAAGATGGAGACAAAAGTAGAATTGAATTTATTTCGGGCGCTTAGCCCCTTGCATGTAGGCAGTGGCAGCGCGATAGGGGTAGTGGATTTGCCGATCCAAAGAGAACAACATACTTCTTTTCCAAAAGTTGAAAGTTCATCCCTGAAAGGCGCTATCCGCGATGCCGTCTATCAGAAAGAAAAGAATACCGATCTATTCAAAAAAGTATTCGGCAATAATCCGGATGATCGGGATTTGATACAGACTGGTGCGGTCACCATCTCTGAAGCAAGGATCCTTTTGTTCCCTGTTCAGTCACTGAAAGGTGTCTTCACATTCGTGACATCTCCGTTTGTGCTGAACCGTTTCGTTCAGGAACAGAACGCGTATTTCGACGGCAAGGCACCATTGGACTTCCCAGCAGTCACGATTCAGGATAATCGTTGTCTGGTTTCAAACAAAGCTTTGCTGACGCAACAGCAAATTGTTCTTCAGGAATATACTTTCACAGCTGAGGAAAGCAGTCCGGCGAAAGTGATTGCGGCGGCTTTGGATGACGCGATGCAGCTGGAAGGCTATTTGAAAGACCGTTTGGCGATAATCCCGGATGACGAATTTTCCCAATTCGTCCAACTCTCCACGGAAATTACCACCAGAATCCGCATCAATCCGGAAACAGGCGTAACGCAAGATGGCGCATTGTTCTATGAAGAGAACGTGCCTTCCGAGAGCGTCTTATATAGCATTTTTTACTATAAGGATACAAAAAAGAATACAAAAGAAGCAGCATCTGAGAAGGAAATCACGCTTTCATTAAAAGCTGCTGAAGTCCAACAGTTTGTCAACGCATCTTTACCGGGTGTCCTTCAGCTTGGTGGGAACAGCACCATCGGAAGAGGCATGATGAAACGCAATAGTGTTTCCGGGGGTGAATCGTTATGATCGAGAACGGAAGAGCAAAAGATGCTTTTGAGAAGGTGCACCAATTAAGCCAGGAAGAATTGGTGCACTATGTCTCCTACATCCGAAAAATGCCGATGATGATCAAGACGAATGGACTCGCTCAGACTTTGGCGTTCTATTTGTCTGCGAACAAAAAGGAATACCAAATCGTTTATAAACATTTGAGCAGCTGGGTGATGCAATCCGATACCAAAAAAAGATTGGGATTGGATAAACAGAAGGCTAACGATTTGATGGAAGCGACGATTGCATTGGAGTCGGCTGACTATCGGACGCTAACAGTAGAAATCATGGCTTATCTGGAATGGCTGAAGCGTTTTTCCGTAGCCAGAACGAGATAACTGAAAGGAGCTGGCAACGACATGAGCAAAGTATACACGAATGCCTCTCTTGATAGGCTCTTCTCAGAAGCCACAGGTATTTCCGAAAATATTTCCTATGAACTTTCCTACCGTTTAGGGGTGATTACCGACAAAAAGGGGAAAGATAAATTCAGCTACCCGTTTACAATGGTTCAGAACGGGAAAAGGGAAGTAAAAAAAATCAAGCTCTCGCAAGTCCAAAAAGGCGTACTTGACTTCCACCAAAGAGATTATCTGCGTGCCATAAGTGAGATGGGCCAAGAGTACATCATCCTGAAGGTAAAGGCCACATCCCCTTATATTTCGGGCTTGGGTGAGCCGCACGTGACAGAGACCGGACTTACCTTGCATGGCACATATGGCGTCCCGTTCCTTGCTGGGTCGGGCATAAAGGGCATGTTCCATACTTGGTGCTTGGAGGCATTCGGCGGAAGCAAGGAGCAGTTGAATGACAGGAATCTGCAGTCATTATTTGGTGTTGAAGTGGAAGACGGGGCCAATCGAGAAAAGGGCCGCTTGACCTTTCATGATGTCTTGTTTCCGGAGCTGATCGTCGAACCGGACATCATGACATCGCACAATATGAAATACTATGATACCGGGATGCTGACTGAAGGCGAAAATACAAACCCCATTAACTTCATGAGGGTGAAGTTTTTGGGAGAAGCTGCGTTGATCGTAAGCATGGACGGCGATAAATCCAAACCTGCTCTGGAAGAAGTAGCTTTCTGGCTGGCGACAGCCCTGGATGAGTATGGATTGGGCGCCAAAACAGCAATCGGTTACGGAAGATTTTCCGCCGAGATAGACGGGAATGCCAAAATGGAAATCGTGAAAGAACAGGAACTGAAGAAGCAGGCCGTACTCGATAGAGAGCAAAAAAAGTCTGAAGAAAAAAGGCTTCAAGAGGAAGAACGGAAAGAAGCAGAAAAGCTTGCGGATATGTCTGAAGAAGAACGATTTGTGCACCAAACGTCCGCGATGATCGAACAAGCCTATACCGACAAGCAGCTGCTGGACACTAAAGTGAAATCGGATGAATTTATCGACAGCATCCTGGAATACCGGGAATTGGTTCAGGCGGTTGCGGAATTGTTCAAAGCGGAAGACATTTGGAAAAAGCCAAGCAAAAAGATGGCTTCAAAAATCAGCAAGCTGAAACAGGCATTGCAAGAATAGCGGACTGGAAAGGGAGGCAGAAAAATGCAGCGTTTTGATTTTTATTGCGAATGGGATGGAGGAACTGAGCTGGATTATCGTAGCGCATCGCTCTTTCATGGCGTCATCATGCATGCGCTGCCTGCGTCCTTTTCGGAACATCTGCATAAAACATCTGTTGCGGAATTTCACCAAAAATTGGAATTCGGAGAAAATGCGTTAAAATGGACGATTCATGCCCTTACGGATGAATGTGCAGGCTATGTTGAGGAATCTCTGTATCAGAAAATGGACACTTTTTACTTGAAACAGAAGCAAATCGAACTTCGCGTCGTCAGGAAAGAATCCTCGGACAATCTTTCCTATTATGAATGGTACTGTATGCAATCTCGGAAAGGGGAACCATCGAATAAGGTTCGCGTTGCGTTTTCGAGCCCGGCTTCATTCAAAAGCTACAATACTTACCTGGAGGAACCCAACCTGTCACTTTGCTACCGCAGTTTGGCCATGAGGTTGGGTAGTGTCCAGGAAACCATCCGCTTCCCCAAAAAGATCTGGGAGCATTTAGCTGATCAAACGAGCATCCGGCATCACGCAATCGAAAAGTGCAGCTTCCCATTGGAAAAAGTGAATATCCCGGCATTCAAAGGCGAAATGATATTGGAACTGCAGGGGGATGAGGATGAATTGCTGATGATGAACCTGTTATGGGATTTTGCAAATTTTGCCGGACTGGGGATCAAAACAGCGGTCGGAATGGGACAAACCGAAGTGACGTTCTTGTAGCATCATCAGTGATCGCCAGGACGGAAACGGCAGATTCAATGTCAGGTAGTTCAGCGATATTTCGGTTCAGACGCCCCTAAGTGTGATGATCGGGACAGCTTTTGTGGTATAATGACAATATGTTGTTTGGATTGGTTTGTCTGTTTGTTGTTCAATAATCGGACAATCCGTTTGGAAAATACTCGATTTGTTTGAAGGCTCCCGCAACTAGAGCGACATGGGGTTGGCCTACTTATCCACAAGCTGCTCATGAAAACAATCCGAAAATTCAGCACCCTCCCGCAAATGCCATATTCACCCCACGTTCCCCAATGGATTCAGCTGACAGAGTTAAGAAACAACTCCCCAATAAGGGGGCGGACACTCCCACATGCCGTTGTCTTCATCATTCCAGTACTCTTTAAGAAACATCTCCCTAATAAGGGGTCGGAAACGTTTTAACGACTTTCTTAAAGCGCAAGAAACGTTTTGTTAGGAAACACCTCCCCAATAAGGGGTCGGAAACCCACCATGTTTTGCTTTGTCTATCTCCCAACGGATAGTTAAGAAATATCTCCCCAATAAGGGGTCGGGAACCCGTTTATCATCTTGCCTTTGCGGTCCTTAATCTCGTTGTGTTAAGAAACAACTCCCCAATAAGGGGTCGGAAACCAGCGGCCAACTAAATACATTAATGCCATACTCCAGATGCAAAGGATGATTCAACTGACGGAGGGCGTCAGAAGCCAGTGCGATCCGGTCTGCCGTAAGTTGGATTAGGCCAAGAACTGCCCTTTGATTATCGACGACTCCGAACGTCTTTCGGACAATCCGCAGTTTTGAGGGGTATCGGTCATTTTTTCGCTTTTGTGGGCTTGTTTTACCAGGGAGGCCAATTGGAAAGTTATCCTCAGCAGCATAGCATGGGGCATCCGCGCCGCTTTCCAGACGCTCCGAATTTATATGTCATGCGGGCCATTTTTTTTTGACTAGCCAATCGTGGGCGCCCTTAGCACGACAAACAACCCTTGCCGCACTGCATATATGCGGCAAGGGTTATTTTGTTATGGGTAAGATGGCGGGTATCCTGAGTCGGTTCAGACTTTGGGTTTACGGTTCCTGATTCCGCCGGGCAGCTACCGGCCGCTCAACGAAGCCGAGCTGGAGAAGTTGAAGCCGTATTTTAACAATCATTCCGAAAGAAGTCTTCCGCCTCAAAGCACTAAGAAAGCATTGAGATAATATACGGCTGCATCCCAGTCTTTTTCCGACATCCTGACAAAGTTCACTCCGTATCCGGTGTATTTAAGGGATGCACGGCAGGGCCATCCAGCACATCCCCATCGTAATTAAAGCGGGAGCCGTGGCAAGGGCAGTCCCAAGACCGTTCGGCATCATTCCATCTTACTGTACAACCCAAGTGCGAACAGGTTGTGCTTACCAAATGGAGTTGGCCGTTCTCGTCGCGGTATGCGCCTGTTTTTTTGCCATCGATTTTAATGACTCCGCCTTCATCCGCTTCAAGATCATCGGCCGTTTCGGCTATTTTTTTTAATTCCCGGCAATGTAAGCCTTTGCTACAGCTGCGTTGTCCTTGATGAAATCCTCGACGTCCGCTTTTTCCATTTTTGTGCGGGTCGGGTCAAATACTTCTGCATAAGGGGTGTCTTTGCCGAGGATGCGATCCGCCAGTATCATGCCGGCTGCGGCGCCGTTTGACATCCCCCATTTGTTGAATCCTGTCGCAACCAAGATATGATCATAGGAGGCGGTCATGATACCTACATAAGGCACTTTATCGAGCGTGGCAAAATCCTGGGTGGACCAGCGATATGGGATTTCCTTGATTCCGAAATGGGCTTCGCCGAAGTTCGCCAAATTTTGATAATGCTCCAGGATGTTGGTTTTGCTTCGGCCAGCCGGATGTCCATCACCGCCGATCATAAGCAGGGTTTCGCCCTGATCAGTGGGGATTGCGCGAATGGAACGCTTCGGTGCTTCCGCGCTGAGATAGACGCCTGTCGGGATTTTGGCCTCCGTCCGGACTGCAATCACGTAGGAGCGGTTGACGGAAAGTTTTGAAAAATAGAGGCCGTCGGAGCTGTTGATGGGGTAATGGCTTGCGATGATCGCTTTATCGCAGGAGATATGCATCCCATTTTCCGTTTGGATGAGCGGGCGGTCTTCTTTTTCAATCTTCATGGCGCGCGTCTGTTCATAAATGCTACCGCCAAGCCGCTCGATTTCCCGTAACAGTCCCGCAAGGAATTTGACGGGATGGAATTGGGCTTGGTTGCGCATGACGATTGCCGCGGTGACGTCAAACGGCAAATCCACTTCGTTTGCCGCCAATCCGCCGTTGATGCCGAGCATTTTATATGCGTCTGCTTCCTTTTCGATTTGTTGTTTGCCCGGCTCGGTTTCCGAATAGACAAAAGCATTCTGGACCGTCAAATCACAAGCGATTCCCAATTCGGTAGCCGTCTGTTGAATGAACTTCAGTCCGGTGCTGTTCGCTTCATAATAGAGCTTTGCCTGCTCTGCACCGATCGTTTCGATGAATTCGCTGTAGAGCAAGCCATGCTGGGCCGTTATTTTTGCGGTAGTGTAGCCAGTGGCACCGTCAATCAGTTTTCCGGCGTCCAGTAAGACGATTTTTTTACCTGCCTTTGCCAGCAGATAGGCGCTGACAATGCCGGCGATGCCACCGCCGACTATAGCGACATCCATCGTTATGTTTTCCTGTAAAGCCGGGAAACTGGGGATTGCTTCAAATTCTCTCCAATAGGAATGTGCGAACTTCGGAATACGATTTCCGTTTTCTTCTTGTTTCATGTTACCCCTCCTACAAGTCATTGTGAAACATGATTTCCGTTAAGCCCAATTTTAGAAAGATGTTCCGTCTAGGATGAGTGTAGCACCGCTGCCAGAAACTTCAAAGCGGGAGCGTCTGCGATTCATCCTTTCCTCGGCTTCGTCTGCGTTAACCGGTAGCTCTCTGTGATGATGCGGTCTGCGATCGGATAAAGCTCCTCGGAGACGAGCCGCAAGGTGATCCAATGAGTCTTGTTCATATGGTAGGCGGGCATGATTTCCGGAATCGTCTCGCGCAGATAGTCGTTCCGTTCCGGCGTGTTCTTGACGTTCAACCAAATTTCACCATTCCGTTCATAGATGTAAGCGAACGATTTTCGGTTGCCTTCGTGGCGCATGACGGTCCAGTTTGGGTCATCGAAAGGGTAGTCTTCGACGACATACGCATGTTCCTGGCAAAGGTGAATCAGCCGGCTTCGGACAGTGGGTGTGATTTCCATTTACGGACCTTCTTTCTAATTCATTTGATGCTTCTTCCATTATATTAAATTTTCCCGAAATTGGCTTGTATCGTGTCGAATCTCTATTGACATATGGAATGATAATGCGATAATAGATAGCGCGCTATGTAAAACTTTCCGGAAAGGAGGAAATGACTTGATATCACGCGAGATGATGGGAGCTTATATTCCGATGCTCCATAACCAATTCAAGGAGCAAGTGAACCGTATGGTGGGCAAAATCGATCTGACCACGTCCCAGATCCATGTCCTTTTTTATCTGAAGAGCCATGCCGACGAGGAAGTGATCCAAAAAGATATCGAAGAGAGGTTCAACCTTTCCAATCCGACCGTGACCGGAATCATCAAACGACTGGAGGCGAAGGGATTCGTCACACGCACGGTCAGTTCGAAGGATGCCCGTTCCAAGAGTATTCATCTGACCGAAAAAAGCATCGCCGCATCGGAAGAGATGAAGCGGGCTTTGCATGAAGCCAACAAAAAAGTTTTCGAAGGCTTCAGCGAAGATGAACTGGATGTATTGGAAGGATGCTTCAAAAGGATGCTGCACAACCTGGAAGGCGGCTGTGTCCACGGGCATGTGCATAAAAAAGAATACAAATAAATTAGGAAAGAAAAGGGATTGCATATGAAAGTCATAATGAAATACTTAAAACCTTTTGCCGGCATGATACTGATCAGCCTGCTGATTTTATTCGGTCAGGCAATCGGGGAATTGAGCCTGCCGAATCTGATGAGTGACATCGTCAATACCGGCATCCAGAATGGAGGCGTCGAACAGAAAGCCCCTGAAGCGCTGCCGTCGGATGGCTTCGCGCTCATGTCGCTGTTCATGGATGAAGAAGATAAGGAAACGTTCCAGAACAGCTACCAACTGATTGAGGGCGGATCGGCGGAAGCCGAGGCCTACAGCGAAGAATTCCCTGAGAGCCAGGAAACGGATATCTACGTGCTGGATGAAACCGATCCGGAACAATTGTCCTCGCTGGAGAGCATCTTCAGCAAGGCAAGCTACAGCTTTGTGACGTTCATGAAAGAAATGGGCGGACAGCAAGGGAATGATGCTGCAGTCGATGCCGAGAGCGGCTTCGAGGACGTCGATATGAACCAATTGTACGCGCTGCTGCCGCAACTGCAGCAATTGCCGCAGGAAGCCTTCACGGCGTCCATGGACGTTGCCGCGGCTGCCGAACCGATGCTCTACAGCCAAATCGGGATCTTGTTCACGAAACTCTTCTATGAAGATCTGGGAGCGGATATGGATGCGCTCCAGAACCAATACATTATGACGAAAGGCGCACAGATGCTTGCCATCGCAGTCGCGGTGTCCGTTGCATCCGTAGCGGTCGCGTATTTCTCTTCACGGATCGCCTCGAAAGTTTCTGGTCGGATGAGAAGGGATGTCTTCGCTAAAGTCGAAAGTTTTTCAAACACTGAGTTCGATAACTTTTCGACCGCATCCCTGATTACGCGTACGACCAATGACGTGCAGCAGATCCAGCAACTGATCACGATCGGTATCCGCATGCTGTGCTATGCACCGATTTTGGCCACTGGTGGTCTGATCATGGCGATCGACAAGAGTGTATCGTTGGCGTGGACGATCGCGGTTGCGGTCATTGCCCTCGTCGGCATCATGATGATTATCCTGGCGATTGCAATGCCGAAGTTCAAAGTGTTGCAAAGCTTGACGGACAGATTGAATCTGGTCAGCCGCGAAAACCTTTCCGGCATGATGGTCATCCGCGCTTTCGGCAATGAACCGTTTGAAGAAAACCGCTTCAACGACGCCAATGAAGACTATACCTACACAAACCGCTTTGTTCAACGCTTGATGTCCCTCTTGATGCCGGCGATGATGCTCATCATGAATGGCGTTTCGCTGATGATCATCTGGTTCGGCAGCCAGCAGGTTGCTGATTCTGCCCTGCAGATCGGGGACATGATGGCCTACATCCAATATGTGATGCAAATCATTATGGCATTCTTGATGATTTCGATGATGTTCATCTTCCTGCCGCGTGCTTCTGTATCTGCAACACGGATCGGGGAAGTGTTGGATACGGATCTGAGCATCACTGATCCAATCGATGCGCAACCGAGCTTAAAGAATGAAGGCCTCATCACCTTCAAAGATGTTTCTTATCATTATCCGAAGGCGAGCGAGAATGTGTTATCCAATATCTCCTTTACCGCTCGACCAGGCGAAACGACGGCAATCATCGGCTCGACCGGTTCCGGTAAATCTACTTTGATCAATCTGATTCCGCGTTTTTATGATGTGACGGACGGCGCCATCGAAATCGACGGCATCGACATCCGGAAAATGACGCAGGCCGATCTGCGCCGCAACATCGGATACGTGCCGCAAAAGGGCATGCTCTTCTCCGGAGACATCACCTCGAATGTTTTGTACGGAAAAGACGACGCTTCGATGGAGGACATCATGAAAGCCATTGAAGTCGCCCAAGCGAAAAACTTTGTTTCTGAGATGGAAGACGGCATCGAAACAGCCATCGCACAAGGCGGCGGCAACGTCAGCGGTGGGCAGAAACAGCGTTTGGCCATCGCCCGCGCGTTGGTGAAAAAAGCGCCGATCTATATTTTTGACGACAGCTTTTCGGCATTGGACTTCAAAACGGATGCGGCATTGCGTTCTGCATTACATGCCTACACGGACAACGCAACCGTCCTGATCGTGGCGCAACGGATCAGCACCATCATGGATGCGGAACAGATCATCGTCCTCGATAAAGGCAAGATCGTCGGGATAGGGACTCACGATGCATTGATGAAAAATTGTGAGACTTACCAAGAAATTGCTAAATCTCAGCTTTCAGAGGAGGAATTAGCATGAGCGAAATGAAACAAAGAAGACCGCAAGGCGGTCCGGGCGGAGGCCACGGTCCGATGGCAGGCATGAGCGCGCCGGTCGTGAAAGCGAAGGACTTCAAAGGCGGACTCAAAAAATTATTTGCCTATCTGTCGCCCTTCAAATGGCTGATGGCAGTCGTCTTCATATTGGCGGTCGCCGCCTCCCTGTTTGGGATTGTCGGACCAAAAATCATGGCTTTGGCCATCGATAAATTGGTCGCCGGCGTCATGCTGAAGTTCACAGGCGGATCCGGCGAAATCGATTTCGATTACATCGGGACAGTACTGTTGGGGCTCTTGGGCCTTTACGTGCTGAGTGCCGCTTTCTCTTATCTGCAAGGATTTCTGATGTCGGGTGTTTCCGCAAAAGTTTCCTATAAACTGCGCAAAGACATCATGGAGAAAATCAACAAATTGCCGCTGGCCTATTTCCACAAGAACAGCCAAGGGGATGTGCTTTCCAGGATCACGAATGACGTGGACACCCTGAATACCAGCCTGAACCAGAGCTTAACCCAGATCATCACATCGATCACGACGCTGGTGGGTGTCTTCATCATGATGCTTACTATCAGTTGGCCGCTTACGCTCGTCATCCTTGGCGTTCTGGTCGTTTCCATGATGCTTCTGATGCTGATCATGTCGAAGTCGCAGAAGCACTTCGCCAACCAGCAGAAATACTTGGGTGCGGTCAATGGCCATGTCGAAGAAATGTACGGCGGACATGTGGTCATGAAAGCCTTCAACGGGGAAGAAAAATCAGTTGCCGCTTTCGACAAAGAAAACGATCATTTGATCGAAGCCGGCTTCAAGGCCGAATTCCTTTCCGGTTTGATGATGCCTTTATTGAGCCTGATCGGAAATCTTGGGTATGTCGTTGTCTGCATCATGGGTGGCGCGATGGCGGCTGCCGGAAATATGACGATCGGGGATATCCAAGCCTTCCTGCAATACGTGCGCAACTTCACGCAGCCATTGACGCAAGTCGCTCAAGTGGGGAGTCAATTGCAACGGATGGTAGCTGCCTCTGAACGTATTTTCGAGTTCCTGGAAGAGGAAGAAGAGACAGTGACCGAAGCGAAAATCGAGATGGCAACGGCCGATGTCAAAGGAAATGTCCGCTTCGAGCACGTCAAATTCGGTTATGAACCGGAACATCTGGTCATCAAGGACTTCTCTGCGGATATCAAAGAAGGGCAAAAAGTCGCGTTAGTCGGTCCTACCGGCGCCGGCAAGACAACAATGGTGAAATTGTTGATGCGTTTCTACGACTTGACGGGTGGAGCCATCTACATCGACAACCACAACCTTACCGATTTCACACGCAGCGATCTGCGGACGGAATTCGGGATGGTGCTGCAGGATACGTGGCTGTACAACGGAACCATCATGGAAAACATCCGCTACGGGAAGCTGGATGCGACGGACGAAGAAGTCATCGCCGCCGCGAAAGCAGCACAGGTGGATCACTTTGTCAGAACGTTGCCGGATGGCTATGATATGGTCCTGAACGAGGAAGCCAACAATGTTTCGCAAGGTGAAAAACAATTGTTGACGATTGCGCGGGCCATCCTTGCCGATCCGCAGATCATGATCCTGGATGAGGCGACAAGTTCGGTCGATACGCGGACGGAAGTGCTGATCCAGAAAGCGATGGATACCTTAATGCAAGGCAGAACGAGCTTCATTATCGCGCATCGCCTATCCACCATCAAGAATGCCGACCTGATCCTCTGCATGAACAACGGGGACATCGTCGAACAGGGAAGTCACGAAGAATTGCTGGCAAAAGGCGGCTTCTACGCCGACCTCTACAACAGCCAGTTCGACGAAGGCGAAGAATAAAACTGCATCATGCAACCCAAAGAAGATGATCCTGATACGCAATCGGGATCATCTTCTTTATTTTTTTTGCCCATTTCCCAAAGAATAGTTATGAAAGCGGATTTGTCAATACCGAATATAAAAAAACTTCATCGAAGAGTATCAAAATGGACACAGGAGCATGCTCAAGAGGAGGTTGAAAATTTAACGGATGCCATCACAGCACACTTATTCAAATAAATATGATAGCGTTCACAAATTATTAACAATAAAAAAGTTGTAACCGGTTACCGTCGATGGTATTATTTCCTTAGTTCTTACAACCGAGTTTTATTAAACGTTCTGCGAATTATTTTATAAGCAACCAAGTTTCACAATGCGATAATAAAGATTGTTTTGTAAGCGCTAAATTTCATAATATGGAGGGATTTTTATGTCAAAAAATGATCCAATGGTTCTAAGTGAAACGAAACTCAATCGCGCCAAATTATGGCAAATCGTTTTATTCACTTTGAATAACTCATCAACAAATATTTATATGTTCGCTTTTGGGTTTGTCACCTATTATTCGACGGGCCTTGTTGGTTTAGCCGCACTATTCGTAAGCCAAATTATGGGGTACATCCGTATCTTTGATGGGGTAATTGACCCGGCTATCGGCGTTTTGATCGATAAGACAGACACAAAATTCGGCAAATATCGTCCCATTATGATTTTAGGCAATATTATTACTGTTATTTCATTTTTGATCTTATTTAATATTCATGGCCTGGGCGATGGAATGAAAATTCCGATTTTCTTACTTTCGTTAGTCGTGCATAAAATCGGTTATTCCTTGCAAGCGACGGTTACAAAAGCCGGTCAAGCAGCGTTGACAAGTGATCCAAAACAACGTCCTATCTTCAATATCGTTGATGGTTGGGTAACGACTTTATTGTTTACTGGTGGTCAAATTGTTGTCGCAAACTTCTTAGTGCCAAAATATGGCGGTTTTACTCCGGAATTCTTCAAAGTGTTTATCCCAGGAGTTATGGTCATATCAGCTATCCTCGGAATTTTGGCAGTTATCGGTATTGCGGAAAAAGACAACAAACAATACTTTGGTATTGGTGAAAAAACGACTAAAACATCATTTAAAGATTACTGGGAAATTGTCAAAGGCAACAAACCTTTGCAAATGTTAACAATGGCAGCAGCTTTTGTGAAGTTCAATTCAGCAATGTTCGGTGACCAAATTGTGTTGATGATCCTATTCGGTATCATCTTTGGTAACTTCGGTCTATCAGGAACAATCTCGTTAGTGCTGATTTTGCCTAACCTTTTGTTCACTACTTTTGCAGCAACCATTGCTCAAAAAAGAGGGTTACGTTACTCCTATGTTCGTTACTTGCAAGGTGGCGTTATTTCATTAATCCTATTAGGCGGCTTGCTTTTCTTTGCAAACCCAGGGGATTTGAGCTTCTCTAACCCATCCTTATGGACAGTTGCCTTCGTAATCATTTTTGCTTGTGCGAAAGGATTTACATCCACACCAACAGGCTTAGCCTTGACGATGGCAGCGGATGTCTCCGACTACGAAACAAGTATTTCCGGACGTTATGTTTCCGGTATGTTGAGCACCATGTTCTCCTTGACCGACTCAGTCGCATCATCGTTCGCACCAATGTCGATTGGTTGGGTCTTAGCCGCTGTAGGTTTTGCAAAAGTATTTCCAACGGCTGACACGCCACTTTCGCCACAATTGCGCATGGCTGGTATTGTATTGCTTGCAGCTTTGCCTTTAGTCGGTACACTGATTGCTCTAGCATTTATGAAATTCTACCCATTGAATAAAGAAACAATGGAAGGCATTCAAATAAAAATTGCAGAAATGAAACAAGGTGATCCAAGTGATGGTGATGCAGAAATGCCTCAAGCAATCCCTAATACAATCCCTGCAATGAATGACTAAAGATACGAGCTTTTCATTTTTGATCAAGAGGAAAAATAATAATGTCAGCGATTGTGTGGATAGTTAGCTTAAACTAGACACCAAAAATAACTCTATCATGCAGCCCGAGAAGATGATGATGATAAACTATCGGGCTCATCTTCTCTTATTTAATAATATGATCCTTAGTAGGATAATTAGCTGATTTGAAAAATACAAATTCAACTTATATAGAATAGTTCACCAATTAGTATAGAGAAAAGAGGGAAATCTGATGGCAGAAGAAAAAATTGTCAAGCAGCAAAATTCAGCAAACGAAATGAAAAGCAGTCTAACCCTGAAGCATAAATTGGGTTATGGTGCCGGAGATGCCGGTGGGGTTGCTACCCTAGTCTTGATCGGAACATTCATGAACCGATATCTTACAAACGTATTAGGCATACCATTTGCAACACTATCTGTACTGTTGCTCGTTTGGAATATTTGGGATATGGTCAATGACCCGATGATGGGTACTTTCATGGATAAGTCCTTCTCTAAATCACAGGGCCAAAAAGATAAGTTCCGTCCTTGGATGTTGCGCTCTATTCCATTGATTGTTATCGGTCTGATTGCATTCTTCTCCGTACCTTCAATGTTTGATGGTATGATGCGTTTAGTAGCTATTTTTCTATTAAAAGTTATCTACGAATTAGGTTACACTATGATGAACATTGCCATGGGATCAGTTCTTGGGGTAATGGCCTTAAACGATAGAGAAAGAACTACTTTATCTTCGGCTCGTGGTATGGGATCAACAGTCGGTGGTCTGATCAGTTCAATGTCTATACCGTTGATTCTTGCACGTTTAGGTGAAAACACAACCGGTTATATGGTTTCAGGTATCTTCGCGGCTATCTTAGGTGGTGCACTGATCTTCTTCCACTATTGGGGAACTGAAGAACGGAATGCTGCAGCGAAACTTGCCGCAGAAGAACAAGCAGAACCGACAAAATTCTCAGATATTTTTGTTACATTAGCTAAAAACAAAGCGTTCTTGTCACTTTGTTTACACTCGATTGTAATCGTTTTTGGTTCAACCTTATTCAATACAACGCTTCCTTATATTTATGGCGATGTATTTGGTGATATTGGTTTAATGGGAACTGCTGCATTAATCGGTCAAGGGTTACCAGTAGTGCTGTTACTTATCGCTCCATACTTGGTAAAATTCATTGGATCTACAGTTAAAGTAATCCGTACTTATTTACTATTGAGTGCCGCTATCTTTATTGGCTTGTACTTCTGGAAATTAGTGGGTGACTTGCCACCAGTCCTATACATGGTTTCTGCCAGCGTCGGTATTGCTTTCATGCTGATGTCCGTTCAACTTCAATGGGGTCTTGTTTCAGAATCCATTGACTACAACGAATACATCACTGGCAAACGCTCCGAAGGTTCCATCTACGGTAACTTCTCGCTGACAAGACGTCTTGGCCAAATGTTGGCGCAATCCCTTGTTGTCTTGATGATTGGTTGGATTGGTTACAGCCAACAGGCCGCTCAAGCTGGTCAAGCGCAATCAGCTGAAGCTGTTGAAGGATTAGTTCTAATGAACCTTGTTGGTCCAGCCGTTTGTGCTTTATTATCATGGGTTTCATTCAAATTCATTTGGAACATTACTGATGAAACACGTGAGGCGATGACTTCAGCTCGTCTGGCAAGACTTGAGGAATTTGATAAGAAAAATGATTAACCAGGAGCATAATAGCGAGGTGCACTTATGAAATTAAGAAGTCACTTATTGAATGTTTTGGTCAATGATGAAGTGGAGGCTTACTTAAAGGAGAGCGATGTCATCATCGTGCCTTTTGGACCAACCGAACTCCATGGCGGCCTACCATTGGATTGCGAAACAATATTGGCTGAGGGGATTGCCTTGTTGATGGCAGAAAGGACAAACTCACTTGTCCTTCCGCATGTCCCGTATATTTATTCAGGGGCAACCGCCTCAGGCAAGGGAACCATCCAATTAACCGTTAGGGAAAGTGCCGATATGCTGCAGGGTCTGGCACAGTCCTTATTGCGATCAGGCTTCAAAAAGCAAATCTTCATTAGTCTGCACGGCCCAGCTCATATCTCAATGAATCCGGTTGTGCGTGATTTCTTTGATGAAACAGGCGTAGCCATCCTCTATATTGATGGCATGATAACCGCCCAGAAATCCGGCGTTTTTTCAGATCCGAAAGAGATGATGCTCAATTTGGATAAGATGATTCTTGGGGCTTACAAGTTACGTAATCGTTTGGATGATATATTGCTGAGCTGTGATTATGCAGAACCAGTTACCCAGACTCCATCAGTTTTCGGTAACCTAAGTGCCCAAGCCTTTCAATCGGGAGCAACAGGTTATTATTTCAAGGAACATTCAGACCATATGGCAACCTCTGCGATACCTGATATTGAAACGCGAGACCGCATGGCAGAAGAGGGAATGGTACTGCTGAATAAGATGGTGGATGCAATTGATTTTCCAACTTTACTTAAGGAAATGGCGATTCAAGAAGATTATCTTGAAGAGGTTTACGATCGTTACCCACACGTGCCGGCTGCCTACAATCGACACAAAAACATTTAAATAGTTTCACAGACTGCTCCCCGTAATATGGGGGCAGTTTTTTTTATATTCATTGTCAAAAGCAGGTGTAGATCACTTTTCCAAGAAAAAAGCGTTCACAAAGTATTAACAATAAAAAAGTTGTAACCGCTTACTTCCGATGGTATCATTTCCTTATATATTATAACTTAGTTTCATAATGTGATAATCGAATTTGGTGAAGAAATTTTGAAATTATTAATATGGAGGGGATTGTTATGTCAAAAAATACTTCAACGCTTCAAGAAGAGACGAAATACAATCGCGCTAAACTTTGGCAGATCGTGTTATTCACTTTGAATAACTCATCAACAAATATTTATTTGTTCGCTTTTGGTTTTGTCGTCTACTATGCCACAGGTCTTGTAGGCTTAACCGCGCTATTCGTCAGTCAAATTATGGGGTACATCCGTATTTTTGATGGCGTCATTGATCCGGCTATCGGAGTTTTGATTGATAAAACGGATACTAAATTCGGCAAATATCGTCCCATCATGGTTCTAGGCAATATTATTACTGTTATTTCATTCCTGATATTATTCAATATTCATGGAATGGGTGAAGGAATGAAAATTCCGATTTTCCTGCTTGCGTTAGTCGTGCACAAAATCGGTTATTCCTTGCAAGCGACGGTTACAAAAGCCGGTCAAGCTGCTTTGACAAATGATCCAAAACAACGGCCTATCTTCAATATCGTTGATGGTTGGGTAACGACTTTATTGTTCACGGGTGGTCAAATTGTGGTTGCAAACTTCTTAGCGCCAAAATACGGCGGTTTCACACCGGAATTTTTCAAAGTATTTATCCCAGGAGTCATGATCATCTCAGCTATCTTAGGAATTTTGGCAGTTATTGGTATTGCCCAGAAAGACAACAAACAATTCTTCGGAATTGGCGAAAAAACGACCAAAACGTCGTTCAAAGATTACTGGGCAATCATCAAAGGCAACCGACCTCTGCAAATGTTGACCATGGCAGCAGCTTTTGTGAAGTTCAATGCGCAAATGTTCGGCGATCAAGTTGTGTTGATGATCTTGTTCGGTATCATCTTCGGTAACTTTGGCTTATCAGGAACAATCTCGTTAGTGCTGATTTTGCCTAACCTTTTGTTTACAACCTTTGCGGCAACCATTGCTCAAAAAAGAGGGTTGCGTTACTCTTATGTCCGTTACTTGCAGGGTGCCGTTGTTTCATTGGTCCTATTAGGCGGCTTGCTTTTCTTTGCGAATCCAGGTGACCTGAGCTTCTCTAACCTATCGTTATGGACAGTTGCCTTCACAGTCGTTTTTGCTTGTGCGAAAGGATTCGCATCCACTCCGTCAGGCTTGGCCTTGACAATGGCTGCGGATGTTTCCGACTACGAAACAAGTGTTTCCGGACGTTATGTTTCCGGAATGTTGAGCACCATGTTCTCCTTGACCGACTCAGTCGCGTCATCCTTTGCGCCAATGTCCATTGGTTGGATCCTAGCCGCTGTAGGATTTGCGCAAGCTTATCCAACGGCTGACACGCCACTTTCGCCACAATTGCGCATGGCTGGTATTGTAATGATTTCTGTTTTGCCATTAGTCGGTACACTCATTGCATTGACGTTCATGAAATTCTACCCATTGGATAAGGAAACAATGGAAAGTATTCAAATTAAAATTGCAGCAATGAAACAAGGTGATTCAAACGAGGCTGAATAAATGTCTTCGGCAATCCCCACAAGGGACGACTCAGCCAACGAGCTTTTCATTTCAGAGCAAGAGGAACATTAAATGTACTAAGATCAGTAGCGCTGACCATACCCTTGGTTTGTACTACTGATTTTAGTATTTTTGCTTGTTTAAAAAAGTTCCCGGCGAAATCATGCTTCGCCGGGAACTGCTGTCGGAAGGAATGGACACTTAGTCTATTGCCGCTTCTCTCAATTTTTCAACTTCATATTTTCATAGTTCATGTTCGGGTTCAGCAGGCCGCGGTTGCTTTTCAGGACGAAAGAGAAGCTACTGTCATTGAAATCGATGATGTTGTCCTCATCCAGTTGCTGCAGACTGTCCTTTGTGGCTTTGACGGCGCCAAAGTTGGTGTCCAAAACAGTGTCGTAGTTCGGGTTTCCCTCATCATACGCTCGGATTGTGAACATGCTGCTGTCCGGTCCGCCGCAGCCGTAGATGGTGCTCATGTACAAAGAGAGTTCTTTGGTCATCCCCAATTTTTCCAGTCGTTGCGTGGCATTTTCAGTAAATGTCAATTTCATTTCTAATCACCCCTTGTGCTAATTATAAAGCATGCCCTCGCGAAACAAATCGAATATGCTCAATCTGATAAAATGTTTGACAAGGTTAAAAACGGATGGTATATTTAATTAAATTCTAATAGAAGAGCGATGAAGAGAAGAGTACCTTTCAATCGTCATTCCAGAGAGCCCCGGCAGGTGAAAAGGGGTATGATGAAAAAAAGCGAAGATGGTCTCGGAGCAAAGCAATGCGGATAGTGTTGCTTCGATTTGTGCACGATAGCGCACAGAAGTATAACAAGCGGCAGCTTGCGTACTTTTTAAGGTAAGGATCGCGAGGTCCCTACGAACATGGGTGGTAACACGAAGAGCTTTCGTCCCTGTATTTCAATCAATTGGAATATAGGGACGAGGGCTTTTTTCTTTTTGCAAAATCAGAGAAACGAACAGAAGCAACCTCGGCTAATCGACAATGACACCAAGAGCAACCGCTATGCAAGAATAAATCGGAAATCAGAAGGGGAAGATGACAAATGACAGAGAAAAATTACAGTTTTGAAACGTTGCAAGTACATGCAGGCCAAGTGCCGGACCCCGTTACCGGAGCCCGTGCGGTGCCTATCTACCAAACTACCGCCTTCGTCTTCGATAGCGCGGAACAGGCTGCCGGCCGTTTTGCTTTGACGGATGCCGGAAATGTCTACACTCGTTTAACGAACCCGACAACAGCAGTCGTGGATGCACGGGTTGCGGCGCTTGAGGGCGGCACATCCGCAGTTACAGTCGCTTCAGGCTCGGCTGCTATCACGTACGCTATCCTGAACGTTGCGCATGCGGGCGATGAAATCATCGCGGCCAGCACGCTCTACGGCGGCACCTACAATCTATTCAGTGCGACCTTGCCTAATTTGGGCATCAAAACAACTTTTGTGGATCCTGAAGATGGGGCTAACTTCGAAGCTGCCATCACGGAAAAGACGAAAGCCATCTTCATCGAATCGATCGGAAACCCGAGCACCAACCTGATCGATATCGAAAAAGTCGCTGAAATCGCGCATAACCACGGCATCATTTTGATTGTGGACAATACATTCGGTACACCTTACCTGATCCGTCCGTTCGAATTCGGCGCCGATGTTGTGGTCCACTCCGCTACAAAATTCCTGGGCGGACATGGCACAACAATGGGCGGAGTCGTCGTCGAATCCGGTAAATTTGATTTCGCAGCCAGCGGAAGGTATCCTGGCTTCACGACGCCGGATGCGCATTACAACGGGTTGGTCTATACCGATCTGGGACCTGGCGCATTCACGACCAAAATCCGCGTGCAACTGCTGCGCGATACGGGAGCCTGCATCGGACCGATCGATTCGTTCCTGTTGCTGCAAGGGATTGAAACTTTGTCATTGCGCGTTGAACGCCATGTCGAAAATACCCGCAAAGTCGTTGCATATTTGGCGAACCACCCGAAAGTATCCTGGGTGAATTATCCGGAACTGCCGGATAGCAAGTACAAGGCGCTTGCCGACAAATACTTCCCTAAAGGCACCGGATCGATCTTCACTTTCGGCATCGAGGGCGGCAAACAAGCCGGCATCGAGTGGATCGACAAGTTGGAGTTATTCTCGCTGCTTGCGAACGTTGCCGATGCAAAATCCTTGGTCATCCATCCGGCCAGCACGACCCACGCGCAACTGAGCGACGAAGACCTCATTGCTGCAGGCGTTTCCGGGGACATGATCCGTCTGTCCATCGGAATCGAAAATGCCGATGACATCATCGCCGACCTGGATCAAGCTTTCGGACAGATCTAACACAGATATTTCCGGAAAAACAAGCACCACGCCGGCTTCGCCGGTGAACGGAGGCTTCGCCGGAGTTCGGGCATCATTTCGAGTTGTGTTCTCCGATTAGCGCACTTTAGTCGGAGTTGAAGCCGAAATTATCCGTTGTCTTCCGATTAGCGGCAGCCACACCGGAGGAACGTTCTTATACCGGGTCTTTCATCCTGACCGCAGTTGCCAGCCAGAGTTCAGGTACCACCCACATATCAGAGCATACATGCGAAAAGCCCGGAACTGTCCGCAATTGAGACAGTTTCGGGCTTTTTGCCTATTGATTGCGGCTAAAAAGATGGAATGTTATACTATTCCTAGTTATTATTACTAAGAGAGGAGAGCGGTCATGAGAGCGAAATTGAGAATTTTTTTGACCTTGATGCATGGTATTTTTTCCGATGCGGCAATTCAAGGGGTGGAGTCTGCCCAAAAATCAAAAAAATTCAAACAACAATACGCTTCTTGCTGCTTATCCTGAACAAAGCGATAAGTCCGGCTATGGGGCCTCCCATAGCTATTTTTTTGCAAGAAAAGAAGGGACTTTCAAATGGACAATCATACATCATTACATAAAAATATATCTCTGGCGAAAAAATATGCCTTCATCCAATATTTTGGCATCACCTCTTTATGGCTCCTATATCTGAGTTCATTCAAAGGGATGACATTGGTGCAAATAGGCTTTCTGGAGGCTATCTTCCATATAACGAGTTTTGTGTTCGAAGTGCCTTCAGGTGCTTTGGCGGACCGTTTTGGCTACAAAAAAATCCTGTTGTTCGGAAAAGTGATGGCCATCATCAGCTCGATTGGGATGATTTATGGTCAGAGTTTCTCACATTTTGCAGTTGCTTTCGCGTTCTCGGCGCTTTCCTACAACTTCAACTCGGGGACCTACGAAGCGCTGGTCTTCGAAAGCATGAAAGGATTGGACGAGGAAAGCGGCTATCTGGACAAGCTGGCGCACATCAATTTCCTGATCGAAATCAGTGCCCAAAGCGGGGTGATTCTTGCCGGTATTTTGGCTGATACTTATTTCCAAGCCGTATATATGGTTAATATCATGCTCTGCTTACTGAATATGTTCCTGATTTACCGCATGGTAGAGCCAATCAAGCGACTGGATCCGCAGTTGGATGAAACAGTCGGATTTTCCGAAAAAGTGGGGCAGTCCTACACCCGTATATTGGGGAATGCTTGGCAGTTGCTGAAGCGGCATAAAGAGCTTCGGGCCTGGATACTTTTTTTTGCCTTGCTGGACAGCTTTGCGGCGACTTATTATTTCTATTTCCAGAAATATCTGTCTCTGTTGGGCTACAGCGGCAAGGGTACGAGTCTCTATCTGTTTGCAGCCGCCCTGTTCGGCATCTTTGGAGCAAAATTTTCTCCATCCATCGAGCAAAAACTCCGCAAAAACCGTATTCCTTATGTTTTTCCCGTAGTTGTTTCGTTGTCGTTACTGCTCTCGGCATTGGGGAATCAGCTGCTGATCTTTGCTGGATTTGTACTTTCGATCATTTTTTCCGCGGTGTCGCCGACGATCGCGAGCGCCTACATCAATCAGTTGATCACTTCCGAAGAACGGGCGACGCTTTTGAGTGCGAACAGCATGGCCTACAGCCTCTGCATGATAATCCTTTTCCCAGTAATCGGCGGCGTCATCGATCTGTTGGATTTCCGGATCGCCTATCTTACGATGGGGCTAGCGATTATGATTGTAGGTGGAACTTTCGCTGTGATCGCAAGAAAACAATTTCACCGAAAATGAGGGGATTGATAAATTGAAGAAGGAGGCTGTCTCTCGAGGCAGCCTTTTTGCATGATGATTGGGCTGTGGTTGTCCGATTCAACAGTAATATCGGACAACGAGTGCCCAAGCCAAACGTCGGTTGTCCGATTCAACGGTAATATCGGACAACGAGTGCCCAAGCCAAATGTCGGTTGTCCGATTCATCAGCGATATCGGACAACGAGCGTCCACGCCGAACAGCGGTTGTCCGATTCAACAGTAATATCGGACAACGAGTGCCCAAGCCAAATGTCGGTTGTCCGATTCATCAGCGATATCGGACATCTTCGGATATATTCGGACTTCCGTATTCATCAAAGATACTCCTCCAACACCGACCAAGCTTCCAGTTTTTCCGGCAACGATTTGACATGTTTGCCGCGCATGGGGCTGGTCGAGGGGAGCGGCAGGTAGACCAAGCCGGAGTCCTCAGCCAGACCGAAGTGCTTTTTGTAGCTACGGTAAGCTTTTCCGCCATTGAAGGCGATGGCCCTGATCTGGGGATGATCGCGCAGAAGGCTGTTCAGATCGTTAGGATATTCCTCTTTGATGGCCGAATCGAGGCTGCCCTCACGGTAACAGGAGTGGATGACATCCCAGAGGGCGACGTGATGCTTTTTCAGCAGCGATAGGCGGTCTTCGTAGGTCACCGGATCATCTTCCCCGAGTATGGAGAAAATGATTTCCCAGAAATGGTTCCTCGGATTCCCGTAGTAGTGCTGTGCTTCCAGCGACTTTGCGCCGGGCATCGATCCCAGAATCAGGACATGGGCTTGGGAATCGATGACGGGTGCCATCGAGTAAAGTTTGTCGGATTGTTTCAGTCGGAACACATCCTTTCCAAGTTATTGTGTATCCATTCTACCAAAACCGCACCGGAGCGGGAAACATTCGAGCTTGCCAATTTTTTTAAATAAAACAGTTGACGGAAGGTCAGCGATGCGTTAAAATAATCCCAACATTAAGAAAACGTTAGAAAAATCATTTCCATCTAATAAAACCGATAATCAAGAGAAGTACGCATCATACCTTGTTTCCAGAGAGTCGCCGCCAGTGAGAGTGCGATAGCGAAGGGGATGCCGAATGGACTTGAGAGGGTTGCCTTGAAAAGAGTAGGGGCAAACGGGGAACCTGGTCCGTTAACAGACAGGCACATATGTTGGTATGTGAACGAGTGGGCGATTATTATCGTCAATTTGGGTGGTATCGCAGGAGAATACAAGCTCTTGTCCCTTTAAAGGGGGGACAAGGGCTTTTTTTGTACACAAAAAATGATGAGGTGAATGAAATGCTAGAGATAAAAGAGACGAAACAGACCGAAGAAATTCTCCCGCAAGACAGCATGAAAGCCGCTATCGATAAACTAGTGAAAAAAGAAGAGCTTTCTCCGCAATTGACGAAGACCATCATGCACCAAATCATGAGCGGTCAAGCCAGTCCGGTCCAGATTGCATCTTACCTGACTGCTATGCGGATGAAAGGCGAGACGGCCGGAGAAATCAGTGCTTCCGCTGAAGTGATGCGGGATTTTTCCAATAAAGTACGAACCAAGAAGACGGCATTGGACATCGTCGGAACCGGCGGCGATCAATCCTTCACTTTCAATATCTCAACCGTCTCATCCTTTGTCATCGCAGCCGCAGGGATCCCGGTGGCGAAACACGGCAACCGCAGCTCCTCAAGCAAATGCGGCAGCGCGGATGTGCTGGAAGAATTAGGCGTGAACATCGAAGCCAGTGCGCAACACAGCGAAGCGATGCTGGAAGAAATCGGGATGTGCTTCATGTACGCCCAAAAATACCATCCATCGATGAAGCATGCGGCACCCGTCAGGAAAGAAATGGGCGTCCGGACGATCTTCAACGTCCTGGGGCCATTGGCGAACCCGGCCAATGCGAACATGCAATTACTCGGTGTATACGATGTCGCGCTAGTGGATACGATGGCTGAGGTACTGAACCAATTGCAGATGGAACGGGCATTGGTATTCGGCGGAAATGACGGTCTGGATGAAATCACTTTGACCACAACATCGGAAGTCGCGGAGCTTCGTGACGGCAAAGTCACCCACTTCAAGTTCGATCCGAAAGATTACGGTTTCGAGTACTGCACTAACGAAGATCTGGTGGGCGGAGAACCGGCTGAGAATGCCGCAATCGCCTTGGCTATCTTGAGCGGCGAAAAGGGACCGAAGCGCGATACCGTACTTTTGAACGCCGGTATGGCCATTTATCTGGCCAACGACGATTATACGATCGCTGACGGCATCAAATGTGCTGCCGAACTCATTGACAGCGGAGCGGCACTGGGGAAATTAAAGCAATTTATCACTGCATCACAGGAGGCGACAAAATGATATTGGACGAGATCATAGCAGCGACAAAAATACGCGTGGAAAAAGCCAAACAGGCAATCCCATTGGAAGAAATGAAGCAAGCCGCCTTGGCGATGCCGATCAATCAGGATTTCCCATTCGAGCAGGCGCTGACCGGTGAAGGGATCCGTTTCATCTGCGAATGCAAGAAGGCATCCCCTTCGAAAGGCGTGATTGTGGAGGATTTCCCATACCTCGAAATCGCCAAGGCCTACGAAGAAGCGGGAGCATCCGCAATCTCGGTATTGACAGAGCCCGATTTTTTCCAAGGCGAAAACCGCTTCCTGACGGAAATAAAACAGGCAGTATCGCTTCCGGTCATCCGGAAAGATTTCATCATCGATGCCTACCAAATCTATGAGGCGAAGGTCATCGGCGCGGATGCCGTACTGTTGATCGCGACCATCCTGAACGAGGAAGAGTTGGATGCTTTCCAACGCTTGGCCCGCGAACTGGGGCTTTCAGCCCTGGTGGAGGCCCACACCGAAGAAGAACTCCTGAAAGCGTTGCGGACGAATCCGAAGATCGTCGGCGTCAACAACAGAGACTTGAAGACTTTCAAAGTGGACATCCAGCAATCCATCAGGCTGCGTGCACTGGTGCCTGATGATATCCTTTTCGTGGCCGAAAGCGGCATTTCGCAAAGACAGCAAGTCATCGAATTGGAAGAGGGCAACGTCGATGCCATCCTGATCGGCGAAACGATGATGGTTTCTCCAGACAAAAAAGGCATGCTCGATCGCCTGCGGGGAATCGGCTGATGGTCAAGGTGAAAATCTGCGGCCTGAAGCGAGTAGCGGATGCCGAAATGCTGAACGAGCTGCGCCCGGATTTTGCAGGCTTCATTTTCGCTCCCAGCAAGCGCCAGATTTCGTTGGAGCAGGCGCTGCAAATCAGGGCAGCCTTGATTGATGCCATTCCGGCAGTCGGCGTCTTCGTCAACGAACCGATCGAAAACATCGTCGCAATCGTTGAGAGCCGGGCAATCCAGATCGTGCAGCTCCACGGCGATGAGGATAACACTTATATAGAAGAGTTGGGCAAGCGGATCACGCTTCCGATCATCAAAGCGGTCGCGGTCAAGGACGCCGCCGATGTCAAGAAGGAATACGCTGCCGATATCCTCCTCTATGACACGTACCAAAGCGGTGTGGCCGGCGGAACGGGAAAGACATTCAACTGGGATTTGCTGAAAGAAGCGACGCACCCATTCTTCCTGGCGGGCGGCCTGCATGCAGGCAACCTCGAAGCAGCCATCCAAAAAGTTCAACCATACGCAGTGGACATCTCGAGCGGCGTCGAAACGGACGGCGTGAAGGATTTTGAAAAAATCAAAGCAGTAATGGAAATCATTGGGAGGTCAATAAAATGAAAAGTTATTTTGGTGCACACGGGGGACAGTTCATTCCCGAAACGTTGATGAACGCTTGCTTAGAATTGTCGGAAGCTTTTTTCCGATTCAGTGAGGATCCGGAATTCAAAAAAGAATTGAACGATCTGTTGGACAACTACGCAGGCAGGCCATCCCGCCTCTATTTCGCGGAAAAGATGACGAAGAACCTCGGCGGGGCGAAAGTCTACCTGAAACGCGAAGACCTTAACCACACGGGCTCGCATAAGATCAACAATGCGCTCGGCCAAGTGTTGCTGGCCAAAAAGATGGGCAAGAAACGGATCATCGCCGAGACAGGCGCCGGCCAACATGGCGTGGCAACGGCCACAGCAGCTGCGCTTTTGGATATGGAGTGCGTCGTTTACATGGGCGAAGAGGATACCCAACGCCAAGCTTTGAATGTGTTCCGGATGGAATTGTTGGGCACGAAAGTGATTCCCGTGACGAGCGGGACCGCCACCCTCAAGGACGCGGTCAACGAAGCGATGAAGGATTGGGCTTCCACGTTTGAAGAGTCGCATTACTGCATCGGCTCGGTCATGGGGCCGCATCCATTCCCGACAATGGTCCGCGATTTCCAGAAGATCATCGGGGAAGAGACCAAAGCCCAGATGGCCGAGGCGGAAGGCAGGCTACCGGATGTCGTGATGGCTTGCGTCGGCGGCGGTTCGAATGCGATCGGGACTTTCTACGACTTCATCGGCGACGAAAGCGTGCGGCTGATCGGCTGCGAAGCTGCCGGCAGAGGCATCCACACGCAAGATACGGCTGCGACAATCGCAACCGGTACGCCGGGCATTTTCCACGGCATGAAATCGTATTTCTGCCAGGATGAATACGGCCAGATCGCTCCCGTTTACTCGATATCTGCAGGTTTGGACTACCCGGGCATCGGGCCCGAGCATGCGGATCTCTATGACCGCGGCCGCGCTGAGTACGTTTCGGTGACCGATGACGAGGCTGTCGCTGCCTTTGAATACCTGGCGCGGATGGAAGGGATCATCCCGGCAATCGAAAGTTCGCATGCGATCGCGCACGCCATGGATTTGGCGCCGACGTTGGATCCGGAAAAAATCATCGTCATCTGTTTGTCGGGCCGTGGCGACAAGGACGTCGCAGCAATCGCAAGATACAAGGGAGTGGACATCCATGAATAAAATCACAGCTGCCTTCAAGCACAAGGCATTCATACCTTTCGTGACTGCAGGGGATCCTGACTTGGAAACCACGAAGGAACTGATCAGGGAAATCGTTGCGAACGGAGCGGACATCGTCGAAATCGGCATCCCGTTCTCCGATCCGGTTGCGGAAGGTCCTGCCATCCAAAAGGCGGATGAGCGGGCTTTGGCGAACGGCATCAATACGGACGATATTTTCCAGATGGTCACTGAATTGCGCACCGAAATCGATACACCTTTCGTCTTCATGACCTACATCAACCCGGTGTTCGTCTACGGCATCGATAAATTCATGGCGCGCTGCAAAGAGACCGGTGTCGACGGCATCATCATCCCGGACGTTCCGTTCGAGGAGAAGGGCTTCATCCAGGATGCTTGCCGGGAACATGGCATTACCTACATTTCCATGGTGGCTCCTTCATCTGCGGAACGTATCGCCATGATTGCCAAAGAAGCGGAAGGCTTCTTGTATGTCGTTTCTTCCTTGGGGGTAACCGGCGTCCGCAGCGACATCACGACCGACATCGGCAGCATGCTGGCCGAAATCCGCAAAATCAGCGATATCCCTTGCGCCATCGGCTTCGGGATTTCCAACGCGCAACAAGCCAAAGCCATGAGCGAAGTCGGTGATGGCGTCATCATCGGTTCCGCAATCATCAACATCATGGAAAAATACGGAAAAGATTCGCCCAAACCGGTAGGTGCCTTCGTAGCGGAAATGGTGAAAGCCATCCGCGGTGGCAACTGAAGGCCTTAAACGTGAACCGCACCGCTTGTAGCAGTATAATGAAAGAAAAATACAGGCGGAAAGTGGTGATGGTGATGAGGAAAATAATTTTGATTCGTCATGGGGCAAGCGAGTGGAACTTGTTGAACCTGTTTACGGGCTGGACGGATGTCGACTTGAGTGAACAGGGTGTCACGGAAGCGAAAGAAGCCGGCCGGAAACTCAAGGAAGCCGGGATTGAATTTGATATGGCGTTCACATCCGTACTGCAACGAGCGATCAAGACCTGCCATATTGTTCTGGATGAAATGGATCAATTATGGATACCGGAAGTGAAAAGCTGGCGACTCAATGAGCGGCACTATGGCGATCTGCAAGGACTGAACAAACAGGAAACAGCCGAAAAATATGGAGAAGACCAGGTTCTGAAATGGCGGCGCTCCTATAACACGTTGCCGCCGCTGATGGATCCGGATAATCCGCTGTCGCCGGTCAAGGATCGCCGCTACGCCAACCTGCAGAAACGGATCATTCCGATGGGGGAAAATTTGGAGACCACTTTGGAACGTGTCATACCGTTTTGGGAAGATCAGATCGCTCCAGCGGTTCTGGACCGAAAAACGGTACTGGTGGCGGCCCACGGGAACTCCTTGCGGGCATTGATCAAATATCTTGAAGAGATACCCGATGATGAGATTATGGCTTTGGAAATCCCTACCGGACAACCATTGGTCTATGAGTTGAATGATGACCTGACGATCATCAGAAAATACTATCTTTAACAAAAAAGATGCGGCCGGGAATCGGAATCCCGGCCGCATCTTTTGTTGCAGTGTGCCCGGCATGGGTGATAACTTGGTGGTGAAAGTCCACTACAGGCTTTGCAGTAGGAACTGTTAGCGAATGACAAGGGTGTCCACCGTGAGGTGGAATCTGAAGGAAGTCGGACGCAAATACTCGCACTGACGAACAGAAATCTCATATAAGGCTGGATAGAGACGGACGAGCTTGCTGTACAAAGTAAAATCCTATACTGCACGAATCTCTTACAGTAAATGAGGCAGTGACACGAGTGGAAGGTTATCATTCTTACCCGGGGAGGTCTTATGGACATGAGGAATCATGGAGTAAAGCTTGTCATAAGAAGTCAGCAGAAGCCATAGTAGTGACCATAGGGTCACGAAGGGCTGAACAATAATAATCTTGATAGAAACAAGGAGGTGAATGTATCTCGGCACTACAGAAAACGTCGTGGTATAGACCGAAATGGCGGCTATCTCCAGAAGGGATAAGTTGGAAACGAAAGAGATATGGAGAAGCGTAGAGAGATACAGCATGGATATGAAGAAACAAGATGGTATCACGTTAATCGAGAGAATCGCAACACCAAGGAATTTAGTCATTGCCTGCGAGAAAGTCTACAAAAACAAAGGCGCTGCAGGTATTGATGGCATCACGGTTCAGGAAATAGATGAACATATGGGCAAGTACCAAAAGGCGATCATTGCAAAATTGTTGGATGGGACCTACAAGCCACAACCGGTCAAGCGGGTATCCATACCCAAGGAAAATGGCAGTATGCGTAATCTGGGAATTCCTGTAGTGAGAGATAGAGTTGTTCAACAGGCTATCTTACAGATAATTGAACCGCTGTTTGACCCAAACTTTTCCAGGTATAGTTTCGGTTTTCGAAAAGGAAGAAGCGCGCATGATGCAATTAAACAAGCTGAGAAATACATTGAAGAAGGATACAAAACAATCGTCGATTGTGACTTGAAGAATTATTTCGATACAGTCAATCATCAAAAACTGATGGTGTATCTGAGGGAATTCATACAAGACGAGATTGTACTGAAGTTAATCTGGAGTTTTCTTCGTTCTGGCATCATGGAACAGGATGTGTTTATCCAATCCTACAAAGGCACCCCTCAAGGAGGGGTAATTTCCCCGCTATTAGCCAATATCTATCTCAATCAGCTGGATAGGGAATTGGAAAAACGTGGCCATCGCTTCGTTCGTTATGCGGATGATTTCTGCATATACACCAAGACTCCTCGTGCGGGAGAACGGGTGCTAGCTAGTGTCACTACCTTCCTTGAGAAGAAACTGAAACTGACGGTGAATACCGATAAGAGTAAAGTCACTACCCCAGGTAGTGCTAAATTCCTTGGGTTCACCATTTGGAAAACGATGGGAAAGTCAGAAGCCGTCCACATAAGACGGCTAAACAGAAATTCCGAAAACGATTAAAACAGCTAACCAGTCGGAAACGACCAGGAACCTTTCAAGACATAGTAAAAGAAATCAATCAGTATACGCAAGGATGGATAAACTACTATGGCATTGGTGATATGAAAAACTTTATCAGGGAAACGGCTCAATGGCTGAATCATCGACTAAGGCAGCTAATTTGGAAGAGATGGAAAAGAGTCTCTACCCGCTTCTACGGATTGATGCGTTATGGACTGTCAACACTTTTTCGGACAAAAATAATAAGGTGTCAAAAATGATTTGAGGGTATACACGGCTGCCATTGACACGGAGCCTCTGGCGGTAGGATAAACTGGCCTGTCTCCAAATTTTCAAGAATCGAAATATGGGCCAGCCCCAAAGCCTATCCTGCCGCCCCTCCATGTCAATGGTACGCAAGCCAGCCTCGTCTTGTTTTATTCGCAGTTTGCTTCCGCCAATTGGCGGCGGTACTCCACAGGGGCCATGTAGTCCAATGTGCTGTGCAGACGGATATGATTGTACCAATGCACATAGTCAAACCACTTAATCTGAAGTTCTGCTATTGTTTCGAATGTTTCTTGGTATACGAATTCTGTCTTGATTGATTTGAAGGTCGCTTCGGCAACAGCGTTGTCGTAAGGGCAACCTTTGGCGCTGAGGGAGCGGACGATGTCGAAAGTATCCAATAGTTTAGAAATCAGTTGATTATCGAACTCGCTGCCCCTGTCCGTATGAAAGAGCTGAATGGACGACAAAGGGGCCTTGACTGTATGGAAAGCTTGCAGGACCAACTCTGCCGTTTTGTACTCACCACACGAATAACCGATGATTTCTCGGTTGTACAGATCGAGCAGGACACACAAGTAGTTCCACTTCTTCCCAACTCTGACGTAAGTCAGGTCACTAACGATTGCGCCATGTGGATTGGCTGTTTTGAATTCACGGTTCAGCGTATTCCCCAGATCCGATTCATTGCTCTTCGGTTGATGGACCCTATAGTGGGCTACCGTGTAACAGGATTGTAGTCCCAACTTCTTCATGATGCGGCTGATTTTCCTGCGAGAAACGACTTTACCTTTTTTGGACAGCTCTTTCTTGATCCGCCGCGTGCCATAGGTACGCCGATTGGCTCGGAAGATTTCCTGGATTTCTTCTGTTAGCGATTCATCATCGGATGGGCTACTCTTGGCTTCGTAGTAATAGGTACTTCTGGCGATATCTAGGCATTCGCACATCGCTGATACTGGGTATTTACCGGCATTTGCCTGGATAACTTTTATTTTTGTCCGAGTATCAGCGCCGCTTGCTTTAAAATATCATTTTCCATCCTTAGGCGCTCATTTTCTTTACGTAGGCGTATCATTTCTTCCTGTTCGGGAGTACGGTTGTCTTTTTCCTTAAATGAGCCCGACGATTGGGATTGGCGTACCCATTTGTCGAAAGCTGATGCGGTCAACTCATACTCGGCCAATATGTCTTTTCGCGGCTTGCCGTTTTGGTAGAGGAGTACCATCTGGTTTTTGAAGTCATCGGTATAGGTTCTTCTTGGACGTGGTGTCATGGGGATTATATTCTCCTTTTGATTATATTAAGTTCTATTATATAGACCTCAATGAATTTGTCCAGTTAAGTGTAACCTATCCATTATGGCATTGATAGAGAAGAAGCTTGGAAAGTTGCGAATTCCCGTAAAGGCTACTGGAGAATGTCTAAGAACCAGACCATTCACCGGGCCATTAACAAAAAAAGGCTGGCTAGTTGGGGTCTGAAAGACCTCAATCAACTATACCAGCGTAGATACTTAAGTTATTGAACCGCCGTGTACGGAACCGTACGCACGGTGGTGTGAGAGGTCGGAGCCTTTGGCTCCTCCTACTCGATTCATTTTTCTTCAGCCATCAATTGAAAGTTGAAACGGACGTCACTGCTGGTCCCGTCCTGCAGGTAAGATCTTTCCACGAAAGTCACCCGATCGGAATGGTCAATGAGGATCAGTGTCGTGGAACGGGTGCCGTAGCGTTCCGTCCGGATGAAATTGGCGGAAACGGCACGCAAAATCGGCAAATCCAGCGGCAAATCAGGCAGTTGGTCATCCGACGGGGGCGTCCGGTCCGCCATGATGCGGAAGATGGCCTCTTCGTCCAACTCGGATGAAGAAGCCAGTTCGGCCATTGCCGCTTTGGTGAGGGTGACTTTTGGCCATGGTGTATCGAGCGTGGCGTTGCTGACGGCATGGTTGCCTGTTTGAATGATGCTGATTTCGTCCAAAATATTGTTGTAATGATGGAGACTGTCGCTCGAACCGACAATCAGATTGAAGCCGTTGTAGTCGGTCCGCTGTTGCCTGACCTGATCCAAATATTCGTTGGGGCCCATGCTGCCGGTCAGGTAATCCATCACCAGGTTGCCGCGGGACAGTTTTTTGTCGGATTCCTGGGTGGTCGTCAAATAACTATTGGTCACTGCAGCGATCCTTCCTTGTTTGGTGATCCCGAGCCAAGTGCCGCGGGCGCTCAAATCTTTCCCCGCCAACAAATCGGGATACTCCGGCCAGAAGTGCGCAGGCAAGGATGGGCGGTCATATTGCTCATCCCGATTGGCCACGAGAATCAATTTGTAAGAAGCGTTTTGGCTGAGTTGCAACGAAATCAGACACATAGCTATTCCCCCAGTAAGATGTTGTTCTTTTGTTAAGTATAGCATGCGCAACCTTCAAGGCTGAAATGAAAAAACCGCGTCGGGAAAGGCCTGCTGAGTGCAGCTCGACTGCTTATCCCAAATTTTAAAACGTGCTGGATATGAGCTATAATAAGGATGACAGTAACACCGCCGCGCCAATCGGAAATACAACAACAGGATCAACATTATTCGAAGGGGTTGTTTAGGATGCTTAAGGATAGAAAAAAATATTGGACAGTTTTGCTGGTCAGTCTTTTTCTGGCAAGTTGCAGCCAAACGCAGGAAACGTCTGAAGAAGAAAATTCATCTCAAGCAACAGCACAGAGCGGTTCGGCAGCCAGTACCGCGAGCAGCGAAACGGAAACAACGTCGGCAGAATCCACTGAAGTCGGTGATCGTCTGGGCAAACTATCGAAAAGCTACATCGATATCATGGGCAGCGGCAATTACTATATGGCTTTCCGCTCCACAACAACATATGAAGGCGAAGTGATGGAATCCGAGACAATGATGACCGTTTCAGGAGACCGGACCGCAATGCATTCTAAGTCCGCAGAGACCGACACCGTAATGGTGATGATGGACGGCAATATCTATATGATCGACCATGCCAGCAAAACGGTGATCGTAATGCCCCAGACAACGGCCGAAGGGGATGAGACCCTCCCGGAAATATCGGAATCAAGCGAGCCGGTCGAAGTGGATGACATCGAATACATCGGCAGCGGTGAGGAAGACGGCTTGGTGTACGAGGAATATCGCACGGAGAGCGGTACACAAATCTTCTACTATTTTGATGGCGCCGACCTGAAGAAAATCAAGACGATCGATGAATCATTTGAATCGGTCATGGAAATCCTCGAATTGTCCGATAACGTGTCGGAGGATGCTTTTGAAATACCAGCGGACTATCAGCAAGTGACTTACTAGATGGAATGATAAAATACGCATGTAAAGGAGTGGGACAATGGCACTGCTATTGGAACAGATGAACGGATATTTGTTGGTTGCAGTGCTTGTCCTCTGTATTTGGGTGCTGTCCAAGGCGACAGATATCCTGGTCGATGAAGCCGTTTCGTTGTCTTTGGAGTGGGGGATGTCCCAGCTTGTGATCGGCGCGACGATTGTTTCTTTGGGAACATCGTTGCCGGAACTGGCGGTATCTATCTCCTCGTCCTTGAAGGGTAACGGCATTCTGGCTTTGGGGAATGTCATCGGTTCGACATTCGTGAACACCAGCTTCATTCTGGGAATCGGAGCGCTCTACGGAAGCATACCCGTCAATCGGAAAACGGCGCATAAACACACCGTTTTGTCGGGGCTTTCGCTTTTGTTGATCCTCTCCTCACTGCCGATTTTTCATGCGGATGGCCAAGGGAAGATACCGCAGTGGATTGGCATTTTTTTTCTGATTTTGACCCCCGTTTACTTCTATTGGACGGTGCGGGAAGGGAAGCTGCCCGATCAAGAGGCTGTCATTGAAGAAGACAAGGAAAAAGGTCTCCCGATTCTGGTCAAATTGATTAAGTTGCTCATCAGTGCAGGCTTTGTGATTACGAGTGCCTCTGTATTGGTAAGTACAGTGGAAATCGGTGCTGCCCGGATTGGCATCCCTGATTCGGTCATCGCTTCCACAGTTGTGGCCTTCGGAACCGGACTGCCGGAAATAAGCACAACCATTGTTTCCGTAAAAAAAGGCTACGGCGCTTTGGCGATGGGGAACATCATGGGTTCCAACTTGTTGAATACTTTGTTCGTTCTTGGTGTGGCATTAGGATTGACACCGGGAGGAATTATCGTCAGTCCGGATTTCTATCAGATCCATTTTCCGGCTTTGGCTATTCTGCTGTCAGTTTTGGGATACTTTTCCTATAACAACAAACGCGATGTCATCAGCAGAAAAGAAGGGCGCATTTTGATACTGTTCTATCTTGTGTATCTGGTATGGAACTATTTCTTATAGCAAAAAGGTTCGTGACCCCGCAAGGGCCACGAACCTTTTTCTGTTATTCTTCTTCAGTATCGTTAACGTTCTCGGGAGTATCCCGGGCAACATCCACAGTCGCGAAATCCTTGACGGGGGTGGAGCCGTTCACCAAGACAGGCTCTTCCTCGTCCAGCTCGAATGGACCGGCCACTTCGCCAAAATAACGATTGTAACGCAGCTTGAATTTTTCGAGTACATGTTCGAGCAGGATCTTCAGCATCGCGAAGAGCGGCACACCTAAGATCATTCCGATAAAGCCAAGCAGATTTCCCATGATCAGCAAAACGATGATGATCGTCAGCGGATGCATCTTCAAATTTCGGCCCATGATGCTAGGTTCGATGATGTTGCCTTGGATGAATTGCGCCAAAGCCCAGACGACGGCCATTTTCAGGAGCATGGCCGGAGACGTGAAGGCAGCGACGAACAAGGCCGGGATGACCCCGATGGTCGCTCCGATGAAAGGGATGACCGCCGTAAAGGTAGCAATCAAGGCGAGAACGAATGCATATTCCAAACCGATGATCAAATAACCGACTATCAGCAAGGCACCCAGACTCAAGGCAACGAGCAGCTGGCCTTGAACATAGGAACCGACCTGAAGCGACATCTGTCTGGATATCTTTTCGATATCAGCGCGGAAAACAGGCGGGATGTTCTTCATGACAAAAGGTTGGAACTTTCCTTGGTCCTTCAGCATGAAGAAAAGGATGACCGGGAAAGTGACTGTTACGACCACTACGCTGGAAATGGTGGAAAAGATGTTCATGATTTTTTCGCTCGAGTTGCCGATCCAGGCCAGAATCATCTCAGGGATACTGCCCACTGTGCTGTCCAACCAAGTTTGCGCTTGCTCATAGTAGTCCTTGAAGGTACTGTTCGCGAGCAGATTGTCAAAATAGGCATTCATCTGTTCAATGTAGGTAGGAAATTCATTGACCAAATTGGTGAGTTGGCTGGACAGAATAGGAACCAAAAGGACAAGCCCATAGACCAGCATCAAAATGAAGAGTACAAAGACGATAGAGGTCGCCATTCCCCGGTTGATTTTCCTTCTTTCAAGGAAGGACACCATCGGATTGAATATATAATAGAAGACGATTGCTAAAATCACGGGTGCCACGATGGTCGAAAAAATGACCTGCAACGGTTTGAAAATGAATGAAATGGTATCCATCGTAAAGATGAGCACGCCGATCAGAATCAGGGTGGACAGGATATAGATGATTGTCTTGCCGCCCAAAAAGGAGATGAGGCGCGTATCTTCGGGTATTGTTATTTTCGTTTCTTTCTTTTGCATATGCTGTCCTTTCTTACGCCGTAGCCGGATTTGGCCCGTATAGCGGCATAGCGGGTTTCTATTTTTAGTTTACCAGAGTTCCCTTTGAAAGCCATACTGCAAAGGTCCTATTTCCGGGAAATTCTGTCGTACGATTGCTCGTTTGAGGGGTCCCGGAATGAAATGTGTTAAAATGACAGAACAAAAAGCAACACCAGAGGAGGACGGCAACAAATGAAATACAGCATCTATACACGGACCGGCGATAAAGGCAACACACGCATCGGAGGTGGGAAAGCTCTTCCGAAAAATGCCGAGAGGATCGAAGCTTTCGGCGCGCTCGATAGTCTGAATTCATGGTTCGGCCTTGTCCGCACGAAAAATGATTGTGGCGAGGACATCCAGGAGGACATGGCGCTCATCCAACAGTTCCTGTTCGATTGTTCCTCAGATCTGTCGATCCCTAAAGGGCACCGGGAGTACAAGCTCACCCAAGATCACATCGACTGGTTGGAGAAGAAAATCGATGGCTACAGCGAAGAACCAGAGGAGACCCAGTACTTCATCATACCGGGCGGAACGGAACTGGCAAGCTGGTTCCACATTTTGCGGACGACGACCCGCGACGCGGAACGCCGGATCGTCACCTTCATGGAGCAAGAGCCGGAAGAAGTGAATCCGTTCGTCCTGAAGTTCATCAACCGGCTTTCTGACTATCTGTTTGTCGTGGCCCGGGTCGCCAATGCCCGCAAAGGCGTTCCTGACGTGCCGTACGAGCGCAGCGAAAAAGTGTTCCGCATTTCCGGAGATAAGGACAGTTCCAAGGCGAAACCGGAATAATAGAGGAAGCCAAGAATCGGGTTCTCCTCCGGTGAGGAGAACTTACGCCGGAGAAGAGAATCCCACCAAAATGTCACCTCCGGTCCACGCGGCTTCGCCGGAGTTCGGCATTCTGGAAATAAGTCTCCTCCGGCCAACAGATTGCCCGCCGGAGCTGAGCAGCTTGGGGGGAATGATCTTCTCAGGCCGCCGCACCTGGAAGCACCCACACATTGCTCCAAACAACAACGCCCAAGGATCCCGGCAGCAGACTGCCGGGATCCTTGGGCGTTTCGTTTATTTCGCATTAAATAATCAGCGCAATACCGCTGGCAAAGCTTCGATAAGATCAGAAGCCATCAAGCTGTATTCGGATTTTTCCTGGGCGGTGATATCGCCCGCCAAACCGTGGATGTAGACGCCCAGTTTGGCCGCCTCGGAAGGGGTCGAGCCTTGAGCCAACAAGCCGGCGATGATGCCGGTGAGGACATCGCCTGAACCGCCAGTCGCCATGCCGTTGTTGCCGGTAGCGTTGATGAAACGTTCATCCTGGTGGGCTACGACAGTCCGGGCATCCTTCATGACAAAAGTCAGATCCGAATCAGCCGTGCAAAAATCTGCAGTCCCCAGAAGATCCGCTTTTATATCCGCCAGATCCTTATCCAAAAGACGCGCCAGTTCCTTCAAATGAGGGGTAAGGATGCTTCCCTCCGGAACGGTCTGCGCTACTGCGCTGATGCGGGCACGGGAATCGTTACCCGCCAACGCCGCTTCGTTGAAACGATCGGAAAGGATATTCAAGGCATCCGCATCGAGGATCAGAGGTATCTGGCTGTTTTTGAGAACCAGATCGACCACTGTGCGGGCGGCATCGGACTTCCCGATTCCTGGCCCGACAACAATCGCATCGGCGCAGGAAACCGCCGTGATGATTTTCAGGCGCTCACTCTCCTTATCCAACCCGTCCGGCTGGTAAGTTGTCAGGATGGCTTCAGGCAGTTGCATCTGAAGGATGGCGCGGTTTTCATCCGGAGTGACAATCTGGACCAGCCCGGCGCCCGTACGATAGGCAGCTTTTGCCGAAAGGAAGGCAGCCCCGCACATGTTTGCGGATCCGGCGATGATCACGACCCGGCCGTAAGTACCTTTGTTCGAATAGGCCGCGCGTCTCGGAAGCGAAAAAAGATCGCTCTCTTCATAAAACAGCACATTCGAAGAAATGACATCCATGGCGCTCGGCGGGAAACCGATATCACTGACAATCAGTTTTCCGGTGTGCAAAGAACCGGGGTAAAGCAGCTGGCCGATTTTTTCGATCCCGAAAGTGATGGTCACATCCGCCCGGACAGCGGTGCCCAGCACTTGTCCATTGTCGGCCGAGATGCCGGATGGGATGTCGACGGCAAAGACGTATCCGTGGAACTCGTTCATGAGTTGGATCGTCTCCGCGTATTTCCCTTCTGCGGGCCTATCCAATCCGATGCCGAAAATAGCATCGACCAAGACAGTGTAGCCTTTGAAATTGATTTCGCTGACGTCATCCCAGATGACCATTTCCAAGTTTTCGATGATGTCTAGTTGTTTTTTGGACTCAGCGGACAATTTTTTGCGTTCGCCGATCAGGAATACATCCACTTGGAAGCCGTGGTTCAACAAAATGCGGGCTGCCGCCATTCCGTCGCCGCCGTTGTTGCCTGAACCGCAGATCACGAGGATGATGTCCTCTCTTGAGATGCGTTCTTCCATGGCTGTGACGACCTGATTCGCTGCATTTTCCATCAGCACCATGGCTGGGATGCCGATCTCATCGATCGTAAAGGCGTCGATTTTTTTCATCTGTTGGCTGTTGACAAGTTTTTTCATTGAATATTCCTCCTGATGGTTGGTGGATGTCATTCCATTTTCACAATTGATATTATACCATTCTTGGTGCGTGAAAGAATACGGGGAGCCTGATATAGCTTTATCCAAGGCGGAATCTAATGATTGCCTTAACAAGCCGTGACTATTCTGCACAACAATTTTCTGAAAACTTAGGGAAAACAGTCATTCACTTTTTATAAGTAATGTGATAATCTTATCAAGGAACTCGAATAAGGGAGGAATGTATGATGATCGAGCTGATTGCAACAGCCGAGTCAGTAGCGCAAGCCAAGGAATTGGTGGATTGCGGTGTAGATATACTATATATAGGAGAGGATGAGTACGGCCTTCGTTTGCCGTATTCCTTCACCAGAGAGGAACAGCGTGAGGTCATTGCCTATGCGCACGCGAAAGGCGCGCAAGTCAGTGCCGCGGTGAACGCGATCTTCCATAACGATCGGATCAATCAAGTGGCCGAATATCTGGCTTTCCTACGTGAAGCGGAAGTCGACAGCATCACGTTGGGCGACCCTGGCGTAGTGCAGGTCATGCGGGAACAGGATTTGTTCATCCCTTACCGTTATGACGCACAAGTCATGGTGACTTCAAGCGGACAGATAAATTTCTGGGCGAAAAGGGGAGCGGTCGGTTCCGTGCTGGCCCGTGAAGTGCCTTTCGAGGAAATGAAGAAGTTGATTCCGGGCGCTTTGGTGCCGGTCGAAGTGTTGGTGTACGGTGCCACTTGCATCCATCAATCGAAACGCAACCTGCTTGAAAATTATTTCAATTTCATCGAGAAAGAGGAAGCTGTGAACAAAGAGCGCGGGTTGTTCATTTCCGAGCCTAAAAAAGTGGATTCCCATTATTCCATCTATCAGGACCGCAACGGAACGCACATCTTCGCCAACAATGACCTTGATCTGATGCCTCATCTGGGCGAACTGACTGCTATTGGCGTATCGCAATGGATGCTGGATGGATTGTTCACCCTAGGCGAGAATTTTGTCGCAATCGCGAAACTGTTCGTGGAGGCGCGTGAAGCCCTTGCGGAAGGAAAATGGACGGAGGAATTGGCTGAACGTTTGGATGCCGAATTGCACGCTTTGCATCCCGCCAACCGTGAGCTGGATTCCGGGTTCTATTCCAAGGATCCGAACGAAGTCGTCTGATACTTTGATACTGAAAGAAAGAGAGTGTATACACACATGCGAACAATAACAAAGAAGCCCGAGGTCTTGGCCCCGGGCGGAACATTGGAAAAATTGAAGACAGCCATCCACTACGGAGCTGATGCCGTCTATATCGGCGGAGAAGCGTACGGCTTGCGCAGCCGCGCAGGCAACTTCGACTATGAGGAAATGGCGGAAGCAGTCGCTTTTGCGCATAGCCACGGTTCGAAGATCTATGTCGCCGCGAATATGGTCACCCATGAAGGCAACGAGGAAGGCGCAGGTGAATTCTTCCGCACTATCCGTGATATCGGTATCGATGCGGTCCTGATTTCGGATCCCGCGTTGATGGAAATTGCCGTGACCGATGCACCCGGCTTGCCGATCCATTTGTCGACCCAGGCTTCCGCGACAAACTACCAGACGCTCAATTTTTGGGCGAGCGAAGGGTTGGAACGCGTTGTTTTGGCCCGTGAAGTATCAATGGCAGAAATCCAGGAAATGAATGAGAAGACCGATGTCGAAATTGAAGCCTTCGTCCACGGGGCGATGTGCATCTCCTATTCGGGCCGTTGTGTCCTGTCCAACCACATGTCGAACCGTGATGCCAACCGCGGAGGCTGCGCGCAGTCTTGCCGTTGGAAATATGGCTTGTTCGATATGCCGTTGTTGGGACAACAGAACCCTGTAGGTGCCGGCGAAGAAGGCATCGAAGAGAAATTCTCCATGAGTGCAGTCGACTTGTCGATGCTGGAGCACCTGCCCGACCTGATCGAGAGCGGCGTCGACAGCCTGAAAATCGAAGGGCGCATGAAATCGATCCACTACGTGTCGACTGTAGTCAATGTCTATCGCAAAGCCGTGGATGCTTATTGCGCCGATCCCGATCATTATGAACTGAAGCAGGAATGGGTGGATGAGTTGTGGAAAGTCGCGCAGCGCGAATTGGCTACCGGTTTCTTCTACAAGGATCCGACCGAGGATGAACAACTCTTCGGCCAACGCCGCAAAATTCCGCGCTATGGTTTCGTCGGCCAAGTGATGGCCTACGATCCGGAAACGCAGATGGCTACGATCCAGCAACGGAACAATTTCGGTGTCGGAGACGAAATCGAATTCTACGGGCCGGGATTGCGCCACAACATACTGACTGTGGAAGCTATCTGGAACGAACACGATGAAGCGATCGACCGTGCGCCTAACGCCATGATGACCGTGAAGATGAAAGTTCCTTTCGTCGTTGAACGTTTCGATATGATCCGCAAAAAGAAATAAAAAAGCGAAGACTTCAAATTTGCTTTCTGCTGACCTGTCGTTTATAGTAAAAAAGAATTAAATAGAAGTTTTCCGTAGGGGAGTAACTAGCAGCCGAGCTGCGGCAATGCCAACAATAAGTAGATCCGAGAGGACCTTCTGGCATTGCCTTAAATAGTGAGACTTACGCCTACCGTTTCTTGAGAGAAACGGTAGCGCGTAAGTCTCTTTTTTATTTCTCAATTGCGGGAAAAAATGGGGTGAAAGCGGCAGAAACGTGATGCAAGGATAGGGAAAACGATACAACGGTGAACCATGAAAATAGATGAGAACAGATGACTAAAACAGGGGGATAACGAATGGAAAACGAAAGAATAGGCACAAAAACGCTGGAAGCAAAACGGAATGCGGGTCATCCGCACAAGAACAAGCCGGGGGGAACTTTCTTGGAGGCATACCAGAAAAGCTTGGAGACGATTTTTGCGGAAACTGGCAGCACTAGGGAAGGGCTCGATGAGCAGTTCGTCGAAACCAGACAGGCAGAACGTGGATTCAACGAATTAGCGACGAAGGAACGTGATTCGGTTCTGAAGTTGTTTGTTGAGACGTTCAAGGATGCGATGGTACTAGTGTTGCTGGCTGTCGCCGCAATTCAGATGGCCATGGGGCATGCAGCGGAATCCTTGATTATCTTTGCTGTGCTGATGATCAATGCGGTCGTCAGCATCATCCAGACGCGCAAAGCTGAAGGTTCGCTGGATGCCTTGAAGAGCCTGTCCGCTCCGATGGCTAAGGTAAAAAGGGCTGGCGCTCGGCTGACCATTCCGGCAAGAGAATTGGTTGTCGGCGATATCGTCAGCTTGAATGCCGGCGATTATGTCCCTGCGGATGGCCGCTTGGTTGAAGCTGGTTCGCTGAAGGTGGATGAAGGGATGCTGACCGGGGAGTCCATTCCTGCGGACAAAGAGGTGAAGGATATCAACGGCGCCGTCCCGATAGGGGATCGCTCCAATATGGTGCACAGTGGGACGCTGACGGTGTATGGCCGCGGCGAGTTCCTCGTAACGGGTATTGCCAATGATACGGAAATCGGTAAAGTGGCAAACCTGTTGGAAAATGCGCTGGCAAAGCAAACGCCGCTGCAAAGGAATCTGGAGCATTTCAGCAAAAAATTGGGCGTAGGCATTCTGGTGCTTTCCGGCCTCATTTTCGGTATCCAGTTCATACGCATGTTGGGGGAAGGCACAACTGATATGGGAGCTGGCATGTTGAGCGCATTCATGTTCGCTGTAGCCGTGGCTGTAGCCGCCATCCCGGAAGCCCTGCAGTCGATTGTGACAATCGTCCTTTCGATAGGGACGAAAAAGATGGCCAAGCAAAACGCGATCATCCGCAAGTTGCCTGCAGTGGAAACATTGGGATCGACCAGCATCATCGCCACCGACAAGACCGGAACTTTGACGCAGAATAAGATGACGATCGTTGATCACTATTTGGCGAATGGGCAATCAGGCACCTTCAACAATCAGCCGCGGACGTGGTCATTTGATGAACAGAGATTGATGCAGATCGCTGTCTTGGCCAACGATGCCAGCATCAACATGGAAGGGCAGGAATTGGGGGATCCCACGGAAATTGCCATGGTCGCCTTCAGCAACAAAATGAACCAACCGTTTGGCGAGCTGCGGGCAGCCTATCCCCGCGAAGCTGAACTGCCATTCGATTCGGAACGGAAGCTGATGTCAACGGTTCATACGATCGACGGCGAACGCTTGCTCCTGACTAAGGGCGGGCCCGATGTCGTGTTTGGGCGCAGCACCAAAATATTGATCAACGGTGAGGTGTTGCCGTTGACGAAGGAGCTGCTGGGGGAAATCAAGGAACAGAACGAATATTTCTCAAGCCGCGCCCTGCGCGTGTTGGCTTTCGCCTACGGGCCGCTGGAGGAAAAAGAGGCGCTCGATTTCAACGTGGAGCACGATCTGATCCTGGTCGGACTTATGGCGATGATCGATCCGCCACGCGAAGCGGTATACGCCGCGGTTGAGGAAGCAAAGAAGGCCGGCATCAAGACCGTGATGATCACCGGCGACCACAAAACAACGGCGCGCGCAATTGCCCGCGACATCGGCATTGCGGATGAGGAGGACCTCGCTTTGACTGGCCAGGAACTAGACAACCTCAGCGATCGGGAATTGGATGGCATCCTGGAGCGGGTATCCGTCTATGCCCGGGTATCCCCCGAGAACAAGATCCGGATTGTCCGCGCATGGCAGAACAAAGGCCATGTCACCGCAATGACGGGTGATGGGGTGAATGATGCGCCGGCTTTGAAGCAGGCGGATATCGGCATCGCCATGGGTAGCGGAACTGATGTAGCGAAAGAGGCGGCAGCGATGGTGTTGACCGACGACAATTTCGTTTCCATCGTCAGCGCGGTCGGAGTAGGACGGAACGTCTATGACAATATCAAGAAAGCCATCGCTTATCTCTTCTCGGGTAATCTGGGGGCAATCATTGCAATCGTCGCAGCGCTCCTGATGGACTGGGTGAATCCGTTCACAGCCCTGCAACTGCTGTTCATCAACTTGGTCAATGATTCCATTCCGGCAATTGCTTTGGGGATGGAGAAGGGCGAGCCTGACGTGATGGACCGCAAACCAAGGGATCCAAACGAGGGCATTTTCTCCGGAGATACGCTCGTTTCTGTCATCTACCGAGGGGTGCTGATCGGGGCAGCCGTAATCCTTTCTCAATACATCGGACGGGGCTACTCGGCTGAGATGAGCATAGCCATGGCTTTCTCTACCTTGATCATCGCGCGCACTTTGCAGACATTCCCGGCCCGTTCGAATTCCCAGACGGCCATCGGAGCAGGCTTCTTTGCGAACAAATATGTCCTCTATGCCGTAGCGTTCTGCAGCACACTCTACGCAGCGACTTTGTTGCCGGCGGTGCGCGGCATCTTCTCGATACCGGCTGAATTCGGTTTGGTGCATTTCGGGATGGCGGCAGGACTTGCCTTGACCGCTGTCGCGTTGATGGAAGCGACGAAGCTGATCATCAAACGAGTCAGGAACTGATTAATCTTGACACAGTAAAAAAACGGCCTGGGAACTTGGATTCCCGGGCCGTTTTTGCGATTAAGATATCATCAAGAAAAGAGTCGTTCTTTCGGCTGAGCAGGTACTTTGAACAGCAAGGCGATCACTGCAGCGATGACCGTAAAGACGAAAAGGAGCAGATAAAGGTAATTCAGCCCGATCTGATCGATGATGGGGCCGGCCATCATCTGGAAGAAGATGGTGCCGATGTTCCTGGAAAGCATGGCGACGACTGCCGTTCCCGTAGCAATCAGTTTCCGGTTCAACAAGGTGGAGACCATCTTGAGGTTCAGCATGATAAAGGTGCCGGAAGCGAAAAACTTGGTCAGGACGGTCGCAATGGAAAGCACCAGAAAGTCGCTCGAAAGGAAATTGATCAGATACTCTGTCCCCGACAAGAATAGAATGGCCAGAAGCAGCTGCTTGTTCGTGAAATGGTCCATGAAGCGGTGCGACAAAGCCATCGCGATGACTTCCGCAAACAGGGCCACTGTCAGGGTCGTGCTGACAAGTGCGACTGGAGCGCCCGTATCGGTCAAAAGCAACGGCAGATAACTGGTGTTGACCGTGTTCGTGCCGAAAATGATGAACGCCAAAAGCAGATAAGTGATGAACAGTTTGTTCTGGAAGATGTTCTTGAGTGTATTGCCTCCAGAAGGTTCCTCCTGCTTCTCGGCTGCATGCTCTGGAGAGGCAGCCGTTTGCTCCGGTTTAGGTAAGAGATAAAGGAACACGATGCTTGCAAAATAACAGGCGAGATAGAGCACAAAAATCGATTTCGGCGATACAAAATCGTAGATGATCCCTGAAATCTGTTGTCCAGCCGCATAGCCGATTGTTCCCCAAAGGCGAATTTGGCCGAATCTGTAAGGGCTGTTGGTCGCAAGCACATCGAACAGAGGCGCGAGCCCCAAGGTGATGGCGTTCGCCAAACCATAAACGAGTCCGAAGAGCCAGTTGCCTGTGAAGAAAAAAAGCCCACTGCTGATGACAGCTGAAATCAACACATAGATGGTGACCGTTTTGCGGGTTCCCCATTTTTCGTTTGAATACCCGATAAGTCCTTGGATGATGAGTGCGATTATGTTAGAAAGGATAAGGATGAATGAAATTTCCGACCCGCTTTTCCCCAGGTCACGCATGTAGACGGTGATCAATGATGATAAAGCTGACATGGCCATAAAATAGAAGATGAACAATAACACGTATTGTTGATACAGACGCTCCTTAAAATACCCCATAAAAATGCATTCCCCCAATAAGTTCACTAGTATACAATATTCTAACACATGAAACGGTGATTAAGCTGTTTCTTTCTTAAATTGAAAAGTGCTTCGCAAATCTCGCACCATTCTTCCTCGAAATTGTAAAAAGCGTTCGAAAGCTGCCGCGCATCAGGCTGTGGATGCGTTATAATGATAGACAACTACAATTATGGAAAGGAGGGGCTTGCTGATGTATCCAAGAACCCAAAAGAAGATCGCTGAGATGCTGAAAGATGCTGTTTTCCCAGGGGCGACGTATACCTTTATCGATAAGGAAAAAATGGAAACCCGGCTGATTGGATCGGCGGCGATTCTGCCCGAGCGGGAAGTCTTGCGGGAGGGCATGCTCTATGACGTTGCGTCTTTGACGAAGGTGATCGTCACGACAACACTGCTGCTCCAACTGTATGAAGAAGGGGAAATCAACTTTGAAGATCCGGTGCGAGCGTATCTGCCGGCATTCCAGTCTGGCTCGGTGACGATCCGCCATCTGCTGACGCACACGTCAGACCTGAAAGGCTACATCAAAAACCGCGATGCGCTTTCGGCCGAGGACCTTTCTGCCGCCTTGATTTCCCTTGAGCCTGGAGAAAACCTCGGGGGGGAAGTGGTCTATACCGACACCGGTTTGATCCTGGCAGGCTTCATCATCGAGAAGCTGACAGGGAAATCGGTTGAGGAAAACTTTGAGGAACGCATCAAGCAGCCGCTAGCCATGACGGAGAGCAGCTATCAGCCAATTGATCCGATGCGCTGCGTTCCGACGCAAAACCATCCGACCAGAGGGGTGATCCGCGGTAGCGTGCACGATCCGAAAGCCTTGATCCTGGGCGGTCATTGCGGAAGCGCTGGCTTGTTTGCGCCGATGAATGATCTGATCCGGTTCTCCCAGATGCTGCTGCATTTCGGGGAATGGGAAGGCCAGCAGATTTTGCGGAAAGAAAGTGTTCAAGCCTTGCTGCGGGATTGGGGAAATGTCCACGGCCAACCGCGCTCCTTGGGATGGAACCTGTTTCAGGATGGAGAAGACTTTGTGTTGTGGCACACCGGTTACACCGGCACATTCATGATACTGGATCCGAACCGGAAAAAAGGATTTTTGCTGCTTTCGAACCGGGTCCATCTCGAAGACCGCAGGCCGGAATGGATAGCGGTCCGCGATGAGCTGATCGCCATCTATCTGAAGGAATCACGTTAAGGGAAAATAGAATAAGAAAAGCGGAACGGGTTCGTTCAGCCCTGAAAGAAATTTAGGAAATCGTGCCGACTGAGCATCGTAGAGCGCAATAGGTACGATTTGTCTAATTTCCGAAGGGCTAACCCGTGAAGCTGGACAACTTTTTGGATGCATGAAACACTTTGCAAACTTGTGAAACACCTATGGTGATGCACTTTTGAGTTAAAATATTGTATACAACGCTATCAAAAAAACGCCACTTTTTGGGTGGCGTTTTTTGCTGTCCTTGGATGGACGGTATCCTTTAGAAAGTGGACGGTGAAGTTGCAGCTTCACCGTTCCGGTTCGGAGGTCTAAAGAAAAAGAGTAAATTCTCTCAGTAACTTCAGAGTATACAGTGATACTCTGAATATAGTATGACAGCTTATTAATATTTTGGAAAGTAATAAATGAAAAAATTCACATGAAAATCAACAACGAACACGCGGGTACTGTCAATGGAAGCTCGCTGTCATGCCAAAAAACGCAGCGCAACTCAATTTCTGAGTAGCGCTGCGTTTTTTGCTGTCGGGATTTTTGAGTGCTCGAAACCAAATGTGCAACAAGCTATCAGTCGCCCCAGATTTCGTCAGCGATTTGTTTGACCAATGCCAATTTAGCCCATTGTTGTTCTTCCGTCAGATTGTTTCCTTCTTCGGTTGAAGCGAAACCGCATTGCGGGCTCAGGCATAATTGCACCAAAGGCACGAATTTAGCAGCTTCGGCGATCCGCGCTTTGACTTCGTCGATATTTTCCAATTCCGGCGTTTTTGAAGTGATCAGGCCCAAGATGATTTGGCCGTCTCCTTTGTAGTAGCGCAAAGGTTCGAACCCGCCGGCGCGGTCGGTGTCATATTCCAGGAAGAAGCCGTCAAAGCCGGTTTCGCCGAACAGTTCTTTCGCAACAGGCTCATAAGCGCCTTCCTGCGAATAGGACGAACGGAAATTACCGCGGCAGATATGCGTCGTGACGACCAGATCTTCAGGCAGACCGATCTGGATATTTTTGACGTTTTCAGTAGCGACGCGTTTCAATTCATCATAAGTTTCCTGAGAACCGAAAATTTCCAGCGCTTTTTCCGAGCAAAGGTCGCCCCAGAAAGTGTCATCAATCTGGATGTAACGGTTACCCAACGAGTAGAAGTGCAGGATCGTGTCGCGGTATGCTTGCTGCAGATCGGCAGCATACTCCTCCAATGTAGGATAAACTTCTTCGTTGCGGAAACCGAGGCGGATCAACTGATTCGGGCTCGGAATTGATACTTTCGCAACGGCTTTGTCGCCGACTGCTTCAGCCAAGAAAGCATAGTCCGCGAAGAATGGGTGTTCCGGATTAAAGGCGATCTTGCCGATGTTGCGTACGCTGTGGGCGCTTGTCACAACGTTGTGGAATTGTTTGCCTTGCGCCGCGAGGTAACCTTCAAAGCCAAGGAGGTTCTCAAGAAAATCGAAATGCCAATAAGAGCGTCTGAATTCTCCGTCCGTTATGCCTTTATAGCCAAGCTCAATCTGTTTTTCGATGATGCGTGTGATCTCGACATTTTCGATTTCGCGCAGGGCTTCTTTCGTGATTGTGCCTTCAGCCAGCTCTTTGCGGGCTTTTTTGATGCTTTCGGGACGCAGGAAGCTTCCTACGTGGTCTGCGCGGAAGGGCGCTTTCGTTCTGCTTAAAGTTGTTTGGGTTGTCATGATAATTTCCTTCTCTCGTTTGTTTTTTTGTAAAAAAATACGTCCTTGCGCATTGTGCTGCGCAAGGACGTATGAAAGATTCATCGTGTTACCACCTTGGTTCAGAAAAACCTCTCGATTTTCCCCTTAACCAGTACGCCGCAACAAATCGCTGTTCCGGGATACTGTGATGCTGTAACGGGCATTCCCGTGGAGGGCTAAGGTTCTAAAAAGAGCGTTCGCCGTCCACTCACTCGAAGACCATTTTCTGGATAGCATCCCTGTCCTCTTCTCAACTACCGAGGTTCTCTGTGCATTTCGTCCATCCGTACTTATCTTTTCAATGTGGATTTATTTTGAAATTTATATACATAATAACAAGCGGATAAGAATGAGTCAAACTATTTTTAATTATTTTTTCATTTATTAGATTCGGTGGCTTGGCATCTGTTTCCTTTCAGGAAGGAAATTGCATTTGGAACAGCGAGGGTATATACTTCATATAGATAGATGTCTATGAGAAGGCTTCAAGGGTGACAGAACGGGCTAGGTGCCTCAAAAGATATCAGGAAAAGAGGAACTGAGTATGACGATTGAATACAAAACATACGCGAAATGTCTGAAAGTGTTGTCGGACGAAACTAGATTGGAAATCATGGATTTATTGTCGGAAGGCGAAATGTGTGCCTGTGCGTTGTTGGATCAGTTTTCGATCACCCAACCGACCTTGTCGTATCACATGAAGATGATGAAGGACTGCGGCTTGGTGGCCAGCAGAAAAGACGGCATTTGGGTCAAATATTCCGTGAATCATGAAAAATTGGATGAATTGAAGGACTTTTTCCAGACAATGGCAAAGCAAAGCACCACTGTATAGCACGAGAAAGCAGGGGATGGAAATGGAAATCAAAATACTGGGACCAGGGTGCCGCAACTGCGAGAAACTGCAGGCCAATGCACATGAAGCACTGAAGAAAATCGGCATGGAAGCAACCATCATCAAAGTGGAAGATCCGATAGAAATCGCAAAATACGGCATCATGCAGACTCCGGGCCTGGTCATCAATGAAAAGGTCGTCTCATATGGGCGGATCTTGACACCCAAACACATTGCAGAACTGCTGCAAAAGTGAAGAACAGAGAAAACACCTATCTTTGGATGAACAAGCTGCGAAACTGGGGTTCTGCTCCTGCATTATCGCAGCTTTTTTGAAGCCTTTCACTACCCAAGAACAACACATTGACATTTATCTATGTGTGGGCGTATACTGACACATAGATAAATGTCAATGTGTTATGTGAAAAAATACAAAATAGAAGGTGCAGTTCATCATGGGAATTTTTCAATGGTTAAATGATCAGTTATTAAAAATGCAGTGGCTCAGCGATTTGGTCGCTGTGCTTGTCCGGGATGTCTTCGGATTGGACCTCGCCAGCAGGGTAGGCGCCAGCATCCACTTCTTCATCTACGACGTCATCAAAATCTTCATTCTGTTGTCGGTGCTGATTTTCTCCATTTCATACGTGCAAAGCTTTTTCCCGCCTGAGCGGACGAAGAAAATCTTGGGACGCTTTGATGGGATCACCGCCAATATCCTGGCGGCGTTGCTGGGGACGATTACACCATTCTGTTCCTGTTCTTCGATTCCACTTTTCATCGGCTTCACCGGATCGGGACTGCCGTTGGGCGTGACGTTTTCGTTCCTGATCTCTTCACCGCTTGTTGATTTGGCATCGATTATCCTCTTGGCCAGCATCTTCAACTGGAAAATCGCCATCGCGTATGTCGTTGTGGGATTGATACTTGCGGTTGTCGGCGGAACCTTCATCGGGAAAGCGCACATGGAGGACCAGGTCGAATCCTTTGTGTTCGGTAGCCCGACAATTGAACTTGAGGAAGCAGAGTTGACAAGGAGGGATCGTGTCAATTATGCAGTCGATCAAGTGAAGGAAGTCGTCCAGAAAGTATGGCTGTATGTGCTCCTTGGGGTCGGCATCGGAGCCGCCATCCACAACTGGATTCCGGAGTCCGTTATAACGGCTCTGTTGGGCCAAGATAAATGGTATTCGGTATTGGTGGCAACATTCGTCGGGGTTCCGATGTATGCAGATATTTTCGGGACGCTGCCCATTTCCGAAGCACTTGTCGCAAAAGGGGTCGGATTGGGAACCGTGCTTTCCTTCATGATGGGTGTAACGGCATTGTCCTTGCCGTCGATGGTCATGCTGAAGCAGGTCGTCAAACCAAAATTGTTGGGCCTCTTCTTCGGAATCGTGGCAGTCGGTATCATCATCATCGGCTATGTGTTCAATTTCCTGGGACCAATCTTTATGTAATCAAATCAAAAATAATAAGCAGGAGGAATATCATCATGGAAATCAAAATTTTGGGTATAGGCTGCAAAAATTGCGTGAATTTGGCTAAGAACACGGAAGAGGCTTTGAAGGAACTGGGGATGGAAGCGACCATCACAAAAGTGACCGACATGAAGGACATCGCGAAATACGGCATCATGCGCACACCGGGATTGGTCATCGACGAGAAAGTAGTCTCCTACGGTAAAGTCGCCAGTACGGAAGAAATCACAGAATTGTTGAAAAAATAAAAATTTTCGGAAGTGCCGGGTGGGGAATTATTCTCTGTCCGGCACTTTCTTTGCACAAATTCTATTTTGTGTTTGACTGTAGATTGAAGAAGTTCTATATTGTAAAGGTAACAAAAAAATTTTAAGCTATCAAAAGCTATTCAAAATACAAACAAGCTAAGGGGAAATGAATCATGACAAACATTACTATTTTTGAACCGGAAACAAGCAGTAGCTTGTTCAGCAGCCAGGATGCCCTGCGCATTGCAGCAGTAATGGAGGCTTTGGAAGGCTTGGAGAATTACGAGGCATTGCTTTTTAATTTGACCGATGATGCGGATCAATTCACGCTAAACAAGGCCGTTAACGAAAAAATCGAGGCGGAAGGCAATAGCGTCTTGCCAATCACTGTTGTGGATGGAGCAATCGTTAAAAGCGGCAGCTACCCGACCAACGATGAAATCACAAGCTATATCGGCGTCCGCTTCATTGAAGAGACAGAAGGCTCTTGTGGTTGCGGAGGCTGTGGTTGTGGCGGTTCGGAGGAATTTGCCGAAGCAGAAGAAGTAGAAAAAGAAGAAAAAGTAGAAAAAGAAAAAAAAGAAGAAAAAGAAGAAAAAGAAGAATCTGGCTGCTGCGGCGGCAATGGCGGAAAAGGCGGCTGTGGCTGCGGTGGTCATGGACACCATCATCACCATAAGCATGAGGAAGCTGCAACAGCAAGTAAGGGCTCATGCGGTTGTGGACAGGGCGGCTGTTGCTAGCAAAAATAAAGAATACTCGTGTCTCGGGATACCCCGGCTCGAGTTTCTTTTTCAGCGATAGATAGAAAAACTTCTATATAAAAAGGAGCATCAGCAATCATGGATTATGAAAATTATGCAAAAATCGCAAAGGCTTTGGCCGACCCGAAGCGCGTAAAAATTGTCGATATGCTTTCCTGCGGGGCCATGTGTGCCTGCGACATACTGGAACATTTCGATTTTACCCAGCCAACTTTATCCCATCACATCAATCTGTTGGTGAAGGCGGGGCTGGTGACGACGGAAAAATCCGGCACGTGGCATTATTACGATCTGAATAAAGACGCTTTCGAAAAATTCAAGATGGATACCGCGGAACTGATAGCCAATACACCGGCCTGCATCTGTGAACCGGTGCGGTCAAAAGCTGTGTGCACAACGGAAGAAAAAGAAAAAATCAAATGACGCAATAACAGTGCTATAAAGAGCGCAAAACTATAAATGGAGGTATAATATAATGAGTGGAAAAGAGCAAACAAGCATCTCGTTCTTCAATAAATATTTGAGTGTCTGGGTAGCAATCTGTATGGTGGCGGGGGTTCTGGTCGGAAAATATCTGCCGGTCATACCTGAATTCTTCGGGAAATTCGAATATGCGAACGTCTCAATCCCAACGGCCGTGCTGATATGGGTCATGATCTACCCGATGATGATGAAGGTAGATTTCCAAAGCGTCCGGGACGTCGGGAATAATCCGAAAGGACTTTATGTCACCTGGGCAGTGAACTGGCTGATCAAACCTTTTACCATGTACGCGATTTCCGCTTTCTTCTTCTTTATCGTCTTTAAGAATTTCATTACGCCCGAGTTGGCGACGGAATATTTGGCAGGGTCGATTCTGCTGGGAGCTGCGCCGTGTACGGCTATGGTATTTGTCTGGAGCCAATTGACAAAGGGCAATCCGGCATACACTGTCGTTCAGGTTGCGACCAATGATCTGATTATCCTGGTAGCCTTCATTCCGATCGTCAAATTTTTATTGGGCGTCAGCAATGTAACGGTGCCTTGGGACACCTTGATCCTGTCCGTTGTCTTGTTCGTTGTTATTCCCTTGGTCGGAGGAGTCCTGACGCGGATCTTCGTCACAAAGAAAAAAGGAGTCACTTATTTCGAGAAGGATTTTCTTTCGAAATTTGATGGCGCAACTACAGCTGGGCTGTTGTTGATGCTGGTCTTGCTGTTCTCTTTCCAAGGAGAGGTCATTCTGGAGAACCCGTTGCACATTTTGATGATCGCAGTGCCTTTGATCCTGCAGACATTCCTGATTTTCTTCATTGCCTATTTTGCAAGCAAGGCCTTGAAGCTTCCACACGCAATCGCCGCACCAGCCGGGATGATCGGCGCATCGAACTTTTTTGAATTATCGGTGGCGGTTGCCATCGCGTTGTTCGGAATGGATTCTCCAGCAGCATTGGCGACGGTTGTGGGTGTCTTGACTGAAGTGCCGGTGATGCTGATTTTGGTGAAAATTGCCAATTCGACAAGACATTGGTTTCCTGGAAAAGAAAAAAGTGTAGTGAATCCTGTAAAAACGGTAAAATAAGCCACTTTAACTGAAAAGGAGAATTTATTATGAAAATCATCGTAATCGGTTCGGTAGCGGCGGGTACCTCCGTTGCGGCCAAAGCGCGCAGAAACACTGAGGAAGCGGAAATAGTCGTCTATGACCAAGGGAAGGACATTTCCTATTCTGTCTGCGGTATACCCTACAAAATCGGTGGGGAAGTCGATTCAGTGGATCGCCTGACGCCGCGGGATGCGAAATGGTTCAAAAAGAGATATGATGTCTCCATTTTTACGGAACATAAAGTGACGAAAGTGGATCATGACGCCAAAAAGATTCAAGTTAAAGATCTTAAGACCGGCGAAATCAAAGAGGACGCTTATGATGTATTGGTTTTCGCGACAGGTGCGGCTCCGCTGACGCCTCCGCCTTTCGATCAGGCTGAATATGATAATGTCTTCCACGTCCGTAACATCCAGGACCTTCGTGACATTGAAAGTTATTCGGAAGCGAACCAACCAAAAAAAGCGCTGATCATCGGTGCCGGGTTCATCGGTCTGGAAATGGCCGAACAACTCGTGTATAAAGGTTGGGATGTCTCCATCGTTCAACTGGAAAATCAAGTGATGCCGCCGATGGATGCGGATATGGCTTTTCGTGTGGAAGAAGTGCTGATGGCCAATGGGGTGCATTTGCACCTCGGTGATACGGTCAAGACCATCGAAGGTAAGGGGACCGTCAAAAAAGTGGTGACTACAAAAGGCGCCACCATCGAAACGGATATCGTCATCCTGGCTGCCGGCGTGCGTCCGAATATCCAACTGCCGAAGGAAATCGGCGTCACGATCGGAGCGACGGGTGCAGTTGCCGTCAACAGTAAAATGCAGACGAACATCCCGGATGTTTATGCGGTCGGAGACGTCGCCGAAAGTTTCTCGGTCATCACAGGCAAACCGATTTACCGTCCATTGGGCTCTACGGCCAACAAGATGGGACGTATCGCCGGAGACGTGATTACAGGTGGGAATCTGGAACACCGCGGGGTGCTGGGTACCGGCATTTTCCGCGTATTCAATCTGCATGTCGGCCAGACAGGCATGACCGAAAGAGAGGCGAAGGCAGCCGGTTATTCCGTGGAAGTCCTTTACAACATCAAGCCGGACCACGCCGAATACCTTGGCGGCAAGGAACTGATCATCAAGGCATTGGCTGATAAAGCTTCCGGACGCGTTTTGGGTGCGCAAATCTTAGGAACGCAAGGTGTGGACAAACGGATCGATGTCCTTGCCACGGCCATCACCTTCAAGGCAAAAGCTGTAGATCTGTTCCATCTCGATCTGGCTTATGCTCCGCCGTTCGCAACGACAAAAGATCCTATCCATTATACAGGCATGGCATTGGATAACGCCTTGCATGGAAACCCTCTGATGACGCCGGCCCAGGTGGTCGAAACACAACGTAAAGGCGAATCTATCCAGGTGGTCGATACGCGTTCCGCCAAGGACTTCGAGAAGGGTCACGTCCAAAATGCAATCCACATCCCGTTAGGGGAACTGCGTGCACGCGCCGGTGAGCTTTCCAAAGATATCCCGACAGTTACCTACTGCAACAAAGGCGTGACCGGAAATGCCGCTCAGAATGTCTTGATCAATTTAGGTTTCCAGGAAGTCTACAACCTTTCCGGCGGCAACAAAAATTATCAAAGTTACCTCAAAATGCTGAAGAGAAAAAGCTGAAGATAAGTCTCTGAATGTACGTGAGAATAATGGAGGATCCGAAACGGGTTCTCCATTTTTTTTGGATTAAAATCTGATTAGGGGTGGCAATTGTCAAAACGAGTGATAGAATGAAAAGTAAGTCAAATGTTTGGAGGATGAGTAGATGAATTATGATTTCGAAACACCCGTCAATCGGAGCAACACCGGGTCCGAAAAATGGGCAGCCATGTACAGAAGCAATCCGAATGTGGGGAAGGATGTTTATCCTTTTTCTGTAGCGGATTTGGACATAAAGACAGCACCGGAGATCGTCAAAGGGCTGCAGGAATATATCGAAACGGCCGTTATGGGCTATGATTTGCCGACCGAAGACTATTACAGGGCAATCATTAATTGGATGGGGAACCGCCATGATTGGAAAATCAAGAAGGAATGGATCATCTGCACACCGGGCATCATCGCGGCGTTCTATTCCGCAATCCGGGCATACACAGAACCGGGTGATGGCGTCCTTTACATGGGGCCGGTCTATTATCCGTTCATGAAGTCGATCAAGAACACGAAACGCAGGCTCATCAACAATTCGTTGGTCCGCAACGGCGATCGTTACGAAATCGATTTTGAGGGCTTGGCCGATAAAGCCAAAGATCCGAACACCAAACTGATGCTCTTCAGCAACCCGCATAATCCAGTCGGCCGCGTCTGGACCAAAGCGGAACTGGCGAAAGTGGTCGATATCTGCGCCGCCAATGATGTCGTGATTTTGGCGGATGAAATCCACCACGATCTGATCATGCCCGGTCATGTCTTCACACCGATGGCAGCCATTTCTGAAGCAGCAGCGGACATCTGCATCACGGCAACCGCCGCCAGCAAGTCCTTCAATATCGCGGGCCTGCGCAATTCCAACGTCATCATTTCGAATCCAAAGCTCCACACAGCTTTCAAGATGGATATGGAAATGACCGGCATCGGCGGAGGAACCAATGTTATCGGCTTGAAGGCGACAGAGATCGCCTACACGGCAGCCGAGGACTGGCTTGAAGAATTCAAAGCTTTGATCTGGCATAATCACGAAACGCTAAAGGATTTCCTGGCGAAGGAACTGCCGGAAGTGACTGTCTTCGATCTGGAAGGCACCTACCTGCAATGGATGGATTTCAGTGCCTTCGGTTTGTCGCACAAGCAATTGGAAGAAATCACGGAGCAGGAGGCGCAAGTGTTCCTGGATGAAGGCTACATCTTCGGGGATGAAGGTCGCGGATACGAAAGAATCAGCCTAGGTGCTCCAACGAAAACGCTGATGGAAGCGATGGAACGCCTAGTCACAGCCATGCAAAAATACCGGAAATAAAATCAATAGAAAAACTGTGGCTGTCTCGTTGTGGGGCAGCCTTTGATTTGCGGGAAACCCACGAGCAGCGCGCTGCTCCGGTGAACGGAGGGTTGGCCGGAGTTCAGCCGCGTCCTCCGGCGGGCGGATTCCTTACAGGAGTAGAGGATCGCTCCAGACAACCTCCTCCGACCAACCGGGATCTGGTTTTGCCAACAACAATATCTAAAGAATTTGATAAAATTACACCAACGTAAGCATCCTTCATCCTTTCTTCACAATCGGATGCTATACTGTAGAGTAAATAAAAGAAAGGTTGATGAGACATGTTGTATCCATTCTTCGATAGCACCTATATATTGATCATCCTAGGTATCGTGGTTTCCATGATTGCTTCGGGATTCGTCAAACGTACTTTCAATACCTATAACCAAGTGAAAAGCCAAAACGGTTACACCGCTACGGATGCAGCACGCTTCATCCTTGAGCAATCGGGCATCCATGATGTGCAGATCGAACGCGTCCGCGGGGATTTGACGGACCACTATGACTCGCGCGCCAAAGTGTTGCGTCTTTCAGACACGACAGCCAACTCGACTTCGGTTGCGGCTATCGGCGTCGCTGCCCATGAAGTCGGTCACGCAATCCAGGACCAAAAAAATTACATTCCGTTGCGCTTGCGTGCCGGGTTGTTCCCAGCCGCCAATTTTGGTCAGATGGTATCCATGCCGATGATCATGATCGGCGTATTTGCGGGCATGAACCAGACGTTCCTCAATTTGGGGATCCTCTTCTTCTCGTTCAGCTTTTTGTTCCAAGTGGTCACATTGCCTGTCGAATTCAATGCATCCGGACGCGCGCTGAAGATTCTGTCGAACGGTGGCATCCTGAATGCGCAAGAAGTGCCGAAAGCCCGCAAAGTTCTTGTCGCAGCAGCCATGACGTATGTCGCGGCGGCCTTCATGAGCTTCCTGCAACTGCTCCGTCTGCTGTTGCTTTTCGGCGGCGGAAGCAACGACGATTAATTGACGGCAATAGTGTAAGCCTGCCTTCTATCGGAAAAAAACTGCTTCGGTCCATTCAATGGGCTGGAGCAGTTTTTTTGCCGTGGAGGATTCCCGGAAGGGCGGCCGTTAAACTTGTTATCTCGGGGTGGCTATACTATAATCATATTAGCATTTTGGAAGTCTATATCAGAAAAGAATTCCGAATCAGACTCTGGAAGCAGGAGCTAACAATGAATCCTAATAAACAATCGCAGGACAAGCGCGTCATAGCCACAAAGAAAAACCTTTTGCATGCGTTGATAACTCTGTTGGAAGAAAAATCCATCGAAGAAGTGACGGTGAGGGAACTTACCGGACGGGCAAAAGTGAATCGGGGAACTTTTTACCTGCATTATGTCGATAAACATGATTTGTTGGAAAAGAATATCGATGCGCTGATTCTGGAACTTCAGGACAGAGGGAAAGCCATCACGAAAACAGCTTTATCCGGGGCAACGGAAACGGAATTCAGGCAAAAGACGGTCGAGGCGTTCACGGATATCTTCAGTTACATCAAAGAAAACGAGCGCTTCTTCAGTGTTCTTTTCAACGGGCGAAGCAGCTACTCTTTTCCGCTCAAATTCAACACTTATCTGAGGGGACGTTTGGAAGATCAGCTCCGGTCGAAAAAGACTGTTATACCTTATGAACACTGGATCACCGCCGTTTCCTTCGCCTACCAAGGGATGATCTACTCCTGGGTGACGAACGGCATGAAAGACTCGCCGGAACGGATGGGAGAGTACGGATATTATTTCATTTCCCAAAGCGTGGTGGAAATAACCAGAGGAACGTGATCGTACCATAAATTAGCATGTTTGTGTTTGAGCGACAGGAGGAAGCGTCATGGGAAGAGGAAACCTTGATTTGAATGTGGTCCAGGAGATACTGAACAAGACAAAAGAAGAAGTGGAAAACATGCATCCCGTCAATATCCTGCTGGCGGGGAAGACGGGTGTCGGGAAAAGTACGCTGATCAACAATGTCTTCCGGGAACGGATGGCTGAGACCGGAATCGGAAAACCTGTCACGAAACACTTGCGGCGGATCGCGAGGGAAGGCATGCCGATTGTGCTGTATGATACGCGCGGGTTGGAATTGGGCCATCCGATTCAAACCGAGGTAAAACGGGAAATCATCGATGCCATCAAGAAGAGCCAAAAGGAAGGGGCCGATAATGCGATCCATTTGGTCTATTATTGCATCAATGCGCATTCCTCCCGCATCGAGGAATCGGAGATCGCCTTTATGGAAGAACTTTCCGGATTATTGCCGGTGTTGGTCGTCCTGACGCAATCGATCGGTCAGCCTGCGAACGAGCTGAAGCAATACATTGAAAATCTGAACTTGCCGATTGCCGGGGTGCTGAACGTGATGGCGGAACCTTACGCCATCACGGATGAACTGGTGCTTCCGCAGAGCGGATTGAAGGAATTGATCGAGCGGACGTTTGCGTTGCTGCCGGAGGAGACGAAAGAGGCTTTTAACAACGCCCAACAGGTGGACATCGCGCGTAAAGCGAAAGCATCCCGAAGTTGGGCGACAAAATACATTGTGACCACATTCGGTGTTGGGTTCACGCCGATCCCTTTTTCAGATGCGACTGTCCTTGTGCCGATGCAGATCGGCATGCTGGCCCACATTACTGCCATTTTCGGTATTTCGATGGATAAAGCCACCATCACCAGCGTGATAGGCGCTGTCGGCGGAACAGGGGGAGCCACTTATTTAGGTCGGTACATCGTGTCCAACCTGCTGAAGCTGATTCCCGGTGCGGGGACGATCGTCGGAGGGGTCATCAGCGGCGCCACGGCTGCCGTGTTGACGACCGCGCTGGCGATGAGCTACATCGAGGTGCTGACCGTTGTGGCAAAAGGTGAAAAGGACGGCAAGTATCCGGACCTCAGCAACATCGAGACGCTGATGCGCGAAAAAATGCAAGAGCGCCTGAAAATGGGAACCAAGGATCAGGATGTCAAAGAGGTCTTGGCTAACCTGAAGAAGAAAAATCCATTGAAAAAATGGCTAAAAAAATAGAAAAAACAAAAACGCACAGTCAGCCGACTGTGCGTTTTTTCAACAGTGTGCCCGGCATGGGTGATAACTTGGTGGTGAAAGTCCACTACAGGCTTTGCAGTAGGAACTGTTAGCGAATGACAAGGGTGTCCACCGTGAGGTGGAATCTGAAGGAAGTCGGACGCAAATACTCGCACTGACGAACAGAAATCTCATATAAGGCTGGATAGAGACGGACGAGCTTGCTGTACAAAGTAAAATCCTATACTGCACGAATCTCTTACAGTAAATGAGGCAGTGACACGAGTGGAAGGTTATCATTCTTACCCGGGGAGGTCTTATGGACATGAGGAATCATGGAGTAAAGCTTGTCATAAGAAGTCAGCAGAAGCCATAGTAGTGACCATAGGGTCACGAAGGGCTGAACAATAATAATCTTGATAGAAACAAGGAGGTGAATGTATCTCGGCACTACAGAAAACGTCGTGGTATAGACCGAAATGGCGGCTATCTCCAGAAGGGATAAGTTGGAAACGAAAGAGATATGGAGAAGCGTAGAGAGATACAGCATGGATATGAAGAAACAAGATGGTATCACGTTAATCGAGAGAATCGCAACACCAAGGAATTTAGTCATTGCCTGCGAGAAAGTCTACAAAAACAAAGGCGCTGCAGGTATTGATGGCATCACGGTTCAGGAAATAGATGAACATATGGGCAAGTACCAAAAGGCGATCATTGCAAAATTGTTGGATGGGACCTACAAGCCACAACCGGTCAAGCGGGTATCCATACCCAAGGAAAATGGCAGTATGCGTAATCTGGGAATTCCTGTAGTGAGAGATAGAGTTGTTCAACAGGCTATCTTACAGATAATTGAACCGCTGTTTGACCCAAACTTTTCCAGGTATAGTTTCGGTTTTCGAAAAGGAAGAAGCGCGCATGATGCAATTAAACAAGCTGAGAAATACATTGAAGAAGGATACAAAACAATCGTCGATTGTGACTTGAAGAATTATTTCGATACAGTCAATCATCAAAAACTGATGGTGTATCTGAGGGAATTCATACAAGACGAGATTGTACTGAAGTTAATCTGGAGTTTTCTTCGTTCTGGCATCATGGAACAGGATGTGTTTATCCAATCCTACAAAGGCACCCCTCAAGGAGGGGTAATTTCCCCGCTATTAGCCAATATCTATCTCAATCAGCTGGATAGGGAATTGGAAAAACGTGGCCATCGCTTCGTTCGTTATGCGGATGATTTCTGCATATACACCAAGACTCCTCGTGCGGGAGAACGGGTGCTAGCTAGTGTCACTACCTTCCTTGAGAAGAAACTGAAACTGACGGTGAATACCGATAAGAGTAAAGTCACTACCCCAGGTAGTGCTAAATTCCTTGGGTTCACCATTTGGAAAACGATGGGAAAGTCAGAAGCCGTCCACATAAGACGGCTAAACAGAAATTCCGAAAACGATTAAAACAGCTAACCAGTCGGAAACGACCAGGAACCTTTCAAGACATAGTAAAAGAAATCAATCAGTATACGCAAGGATGGATAAACTACTATGGCATTGGTGATATGAAAAACTTTATCAGGGAAACGGCTCAATGGCTGAATCATCGACTAAGGCAGCTAATTTGGAAGAGATGGAAAAGAGTCTCTACCCGCTTCTACGGATTGATGCGTTATGGCATTGATAGAGAAGAAGCTTGGAAAGTTGCGAATTCCCGTAAAGGCTACTGGAGAATGTCTAAGAACCAGACCATTCACCGGGCCATTAACAAAAAAAGGCTGGCTAGTTGGGGTCTGAAAGACCTCAATCAACTATACCAGCGTAGATACTTAAGTTATTGAACCGCCGTGTACGGAACCGTACGCACGGTGGTGTGAGAGGTCGGAGCCTTTGGCTCCTCCTACTCGATTACCTGATTTTAGATGCTGGTTACGTTAAGTGGCTGTTTTAACGGGCCATTTTTCAATGCAAAAAGGTAACAGATGCCGTAGATTATGGCCAAGCCCATCATCGCATACATGCCGATTGCATATGAGCCAGTTACGTCATAAACAGCTCCCCAAAGCGGGCCGGAGATGGACATCCCTATGGAAGGCGCCATACCAAGGATGGACCAGATACGCGGGTAATCCCCGATACCGAAGACTTCGCTCACGACCAATGGTGTCAACACCGCTGGTCCACCGAGTCCGAACGCGAGGATGAACATGACGATCGACAAGGCCAGGAAAGAGCGGGTGGTCGCAAGGAAGAACAAGGCAATCACCATGCAGACAACAACAACTGTAAGCGTGATGGTCGAATCGATTTTATCATTGAGGGCTCCCACCGAAATGTTGGCGATGATCATGCCAGCCATGACGAGCGAGAACAACGAGCCGACCTGTCCGGATGTGAACTCCAGGCCACTAAAGTGCGCCGGCAGATGTTGCATCATTCCGCCTCCGAAAGCGGAAAGGAAAATGCCTATGAATAGGATGTAAAACGATTTCATCTTTTTGGCTTCTTCATAAGGGATGGACAGAGCATGTATAGGTTCATTGTTTTGGGTTTGAGCGGACAGTTCATCCCCATAAGCGTTCAGGCCGATACTACCTGGATTTTCCACCAACAAAAAGAGGGCGTTCGGGACAGTTAAGAGCGCGAAAAGTCCTGCAATCAAAAAATAACCCATGCGCCAACCGAAATTATCCAGAAATGTCGGCATGATCATCGAAACGATGGCTCCCGCAAGTCCTCCGGAGGCATTCAATAAGCCCATCATCAATCCTTTTTTGGCGGTGAACCAATTATTAATCAACAAAATCGCCAGAAACATGGTGATTGGCATCATGAATAGACCGAGGAAGATGCCTCCTAGATAAAATTGCCATAAATGGGTGGCAAATGCCAACCAAACAAATCCAAGCGAAACCCAGAGTCCTCCTCCGATCAGTAAGCGCTTTGCGCCAAATTTAGGTAGAAATTGTCCGATCAGGGGAAGCACGAAGACGCCGGTCAAAGTCGACAGGCTGATGTAAAGCGAAAAAGCACTGCGAGTGAAGCCTAATTCCATGGTAATCGGCTCAACGAAGAAACCAACCGCATTTCCGGCAATGTACATGGCCATGATCAAAAAGGCCGCAGATAAAAAAGATAGATAGTGGCGTAAGGTCATATAATAGTTCCTCTCTACATCGTGATAAGTAAAATGTGATTCATGCCAGGTTTTCCATATAACAAAAAGGCATTCCACAGTATGGAATGTCGTTTCACGAAACCGGATACATGTTTATTTATATAAAATCTTATATTAATAATCAACAAAAAGCAAGGGAGTGTCAAAAAAAACGTCACACCCGTGAGGATGTGACGACAGAAAGAGGCGGATTTTCGGCTCCATTCATCCGAAAATTCAATCTTCAAAATGCAACTGCAATTGCAGAACCTGGAAGAAATGCTGGAGTGCCAATGCGATACCGCCCAAAAGTGCGCCGTTTTCCCCCAGTGTGGACAAACTCACCGGAACGTTTTGTCCGGACTTCCGGTTCAATTCCGTTTGGATTGCTGTCACACATTCCGGCAATGCACGGAAGAGGTCGCCATTCAGATAGACTTTTTCCGGATCGAACAGACTGACGACATTGCTGATCGCGATGCTCATATGCAGCACGAGATGTTCCACTACATTTTTGGCATCTGCATCGCCTGTTTTATACAAGGTAATCAGATCGGCAAGCTTAAGTGCGGGAGCCTTCTTGAGGTCCCTGATTTCCGCAACCAAAGCACTCGTTGAACAATATTGGTTCAGGCAGCCTTGTTTGCCGCAGTCGCAGTCTTTCCCGAATGGATAGAGGATCGTGTGCCCCAGATTGCCCGCCAAGCTGTTTTTGCTTCGGAACAACCGGTTCTGCAGCAAGATGCCGGAACCGATGCCTTCATCCAGATCGATACTGATGATATTCCCCGGAGAATGGGCGAATACAGCTTCGGCAATCACCGCTAGATTATTCTGGTTCTCCAGGAAAATCGGGCAGTTGATTGCGTCGCTCTCTAGATGTTTGGCGGTCAGATGCTCTAACATTTTGTTAGTTGATGCTACTATCTCATCTTCATGCACAAAGCCGTCGATAGAGACAACAATACCCACGAAGCGAAATGGCGTCTTATTGAGATTCTTCCTGTGGTAGACGACCACTTCCTCGATGCTGTCGATGATATTGCTGGCCTCCACTTTTCTGACCAAATCATAATGCGCGACGATTCTGCCTTGAAGATTGCAGACGAGAGAAGAAATCTTTGTTTGTGTAATGGTCAAACTCATCGCGTATCCGCCATTCGCATTCACCTTCAACAACACCGGTTTTCTCCCGCCAACAACAGAACTTTGACCTGTCCCGAGTTCGACGACAAGTTTTTCCTTAAGCAGTTTTTTGACAATTTCAGATACGGTTGCCTTATTGAGTCCGGAATCATGAGAGATGGCCGCTCTTGAGGTATTGGGATGATTGATGATTGCTGTCAAAACGATGGTTTCGTTCTGTTCCCTGATTGTGTTACGGTTGACGATCATGGTGTGTCACACCCTTTACAGATTTTTTTTGAGTTTTGGGCGCAAGAAAGGTGATGGATCTGAAAAATACACAAGGAAAGGCCATCCTGAAGCAGGGGCGAACACGTTTCAGAAAGTCTATCGGATGTGGGAATATCTTGCAAAGTCGTTAGAAGCGCAGCGGTGAAGGCGGTTACAAAAATGGTTATGAAGCAAGTGGGCTCGTTGAAGAGCGATGGTGGAGGGAACAGTCATTGTGGTCATAAGTCTTTGGTTACATTTTAACACTTTTTGTTGTTGATTGCGAGGTTTGGATGACCGCCAAACCCAATTCACACGTACTTTTTTCTAGTAACCGAGGTGATTAAGCGTTTTCTGGATTGTGGTCTCTGAGTCATTGTCATTTTTGGGGATAATCGGTAAAATGAAAGAATCGTTGGAGGGGGGGTTACAGAATGTTGGGTTTGAACGGGATTGAATGGGTAATGTTGATCATTGCCGCGATCATCATCGGTTTTTCGAAAACAGGCATACAAGGTGCGACAATACCGGCAGTGGCACTCGTTGCGGTTTTGTTCGGAGGTAAGGCGTCAGCCGGCATTATGTTGCCGATGCTGATGCTAGGGGATCTTATCGCCATCTTTCAGTACGGCAAACAAGGTAAATTCAGTGACGTCCTGAAATTGTTGCCCGCAGCCGTAATTGGTATCGCCATAGGAGCCATCACAGGCAATTATCTCGATGACAAGCAGTTTAAAGCTTTATTGGGTATCGTCGTGTTGATTTGCTTGGGGCTGTTGGTCTACAGAGAGGTGACCAAAAGAGTTTTACAGCTTCCGAAAAATCCAATCTTCCACTGGATGGTTGGGGCTGTCAGCGGTTTTTCATCGATGGTCGGGAATGCGGCGGGGCCAATTTTCAACGTCTATTTGCTGTCGCAAGACATCTCCAAGAATAAGATGATCGGAACAACTGCCTGGTTCTTCCTGTTGATGAACATTGTGAAATTGCCTTTCCATATCTTCATGTGGGGCACCGTCACCTGGGGAACACTCCGGTACATGCTGCTGATGATTCCGTTCATCGCATTCGGCAGTTGGGTGGGAATCACTTTCGTCAGGAAGATAAACGAAGTGTGGTACAAACGCATCATCATGATCATGACCGCGATTGCTGCGATCCGTCTGTTCATCTAAAAAAGAGATGCCTAATGAAGGAAGTAAAATCCTTTCGTTAGGCATCTCTTTTTGAACTTCTAAAAAACTGGTTGAATATTTATGCTACTTAAGGTGTTCCACTTCTACTTCATCAGCCGGATCGACTGGCCCACGCAAAGCCCGTTGGTTGGCCCGGTGAAGGTGAAATGCTTCCAGGATTGGAACCAATATCGAAGCGACAAGTCCGCCCGAAAAGCCATTATTGTAGAGGTTGACGCCGCCATGGAGATAGCCGATATTCATGACCAACGTCAGATGCATGACTCCGGCGATGATGCCCGCTATGTTCCCGTAGCGACCGGCCAAAGGTGCCAAGGTTGTACCGAACAGTGCCGAAATCAGCACGATGGTTGACTGATTGTCCTGATAGTTGAGTCGGCCCATCAGAGTGACCCCAATCAGGATCGGCAGGACATTCTTGACGTTTTTCCCGAAGGCTCCAAAACCTATGACTGTGAAGATTCCTCCCAAAACGGGACCGTTGATTTCTCCCCCCATCAAAAGAATGTAAGTCGTAGACAGGAATCCAAGAAAAGACATGTTGATGAGCGTCGCACCCAAACCGCCAAGCTCCAGGTAATCAGTAGACAATTGGCCCGAATGGCGCATGATTCGCTTCAACCCCTTGAAGCTCCATCCGTTGAGCCACAAGCCAATCAGGAACATGCCACTGAACAATGAAAAGAGCAGCACTGAAAATGGGCCATTGTAGCCGCTGGCAAGGATATTTGCTGTTTTGATCTCGAAGCCGAAGTTGCGCATCAAAGAGATGAAGACCGTTCCGATGATGCCGCAGGTGAAGCCGACGTTATAGAGGCTGAATCCTCTTGTGAAGGTAACGAAATGATGCGCCAAGGGGGGGATCAGGAAGCCGGAAATGAAACCGGCGCCCAGCCCAAGAAGCACACCATAGGGTTGACCGATGCCTAGGCTGAAGGAGAGTTCACTGACCAGTGGTGCCAAGGCGGTTCCGAAAAGGGCGGCCAGCAATGATTTGTGCATCGGTACTTTTGTGACTCTTGCATAAGTGAAGGCACCGATGCTGATTGGCATGGAATTGAATAAGTTCTTGCCAAAAAAAGCGAATCCCGCAATTGTCAAAATGCCGGCTATGACCGGACCGTTAATCTTGGCATCCGCCATCCGGACAATCCAGAGAGCCTGCAAAGTCATCAAGGCAACGTTGAACAAGGCCGCGCCGACATTCGTCAACGCCATGTAATCCGTAAAAAGATTAGCCGGAGAGGCCAGTATGGTGAGGTTGCCTTCATAAATTTCGCGTGGGCTGTTGAACAGGAAGGCCACACCGCCCATCAATAGGGCAAAGCCGGTCAATAACCTAAATTTTAATCGCTCGTAGAGTTCCTCTGCGCCACTCATAGTAGGCTGTCTTTTCTGTATCATTAGTGTCCCCCAATCTTATAGTGTTGAAACTAGTAAATGAAAATAAAATATGAAAATTGCTGTTTAGTGCTGCGGAAAGAACCCAAGCTGACAAACTCATGTAAACGTTAACTTACATTTAATTATACAGGGCCGGAGCGACTCTCACAATATTTATTTTCAACTTTACTAAAATCCACTAATATTGCAACAGGAAATACACAAACGGAACAATCTGCGCTGAACATTTGGTACAAAAGGCAGCACCCGAACCAAAAAAGACCGCACTTTTGTACCGATTCAACCCGGATTTGTTTACATTCCGATATATACCGCTACAATATAGAGAGGAAGATACAATCATTTAGGAGGAGAAAATATGCTGACAATCGGATACATCGGAAACGGAAAAAGCACGAACCGTTATCATCTGCCATTTTCTTTATCAAGAAGCAACATCAAAGTCAAAACAATCTATAGCCGGAATCCGGAGAAGAGTGATTGGGAAAAAATCGAGGGCATCCACTACACCGGGAATATTGCGGATGTGCTGGAGGATGATGACATCCAGTTGGTGGTCATCTGCACGCATACGAATTCCCACTACGAGTTCGCCAAACAAGCTTTGGATCACGGCAAAAATGTACTGGTCGAAAAACCCTTCATGGCAACATCCGAAGAAGCGGCCGCCATTTTTGCTTACGCGAAAGAAAAGGGCTTGCTGGTCCAGTGTTACCAGAACAGACGCTATGATTCGGACTTCCTGACGACGCAGAAAGTCATCGAAAGCGGCAAATTAGGCGATCTGTTGGAAGTCGAGATAGCCATCGATTATTATCGTCCGGAAATTCCTTTAGCGATCGACAGCTTCACCAAGGATACAAGCTACCTGTACGGAATCGGTAGCCATACCATCGATCAGGTCCTTTCCTATTTCGGCAAACCGGACAAAATCCACTATGATGTGCGCCAATTGTTGGGGCCGGGCCGGATGAACGATTACTTCGATTTGGATTTCCATTATCAGAATCTGAAGGTTTCCATCAAATCCAGCTTCTTCAGGCTGAAAGAGCGTCCGAGTTTTGTCGCTTACGGCAAAAAGGGCATGTTCGTGAAACAGACCCGAGACCGCCAAGAAGAGCATCTGAAGCTGTTCCACATGCCGAACAATTCCGATTTCGGTGTCGACCTGCCTGAACATTACGGGGTTCTGACGTATATGGATGATGAAGGGGTCTACAATGAAGAGAAAGTTGTCTCCGAAAAAGGCGATTACGCCAGAGTCTACGACGATTTGTACAACGCAATCGTGAACGGTGCGGAAAAAGTCACCAAGGACGAAGAAACCCTGCTGCAGATGGAAATCATCGAAACAGGGATAGCGGGTATGATCTGAGGAGAAATAAAATGAAAGCTACCAGGGGCCGTCTCTTTGCGAGGCGGCACTCTGGTTTTTTTGTCTTTTCTGTTTGTCCGGTAACTATCTTTGCGAACGTTTTGAGGCCGGCGGGGGCCCCAGCTCAGGTGAACGGTGCCTTCGCCGTAGTTCGGACCACATTTCGCTTGCGTACTCCGATGAGCGCAGCCTCGTCGGAGTTGCGGCTGAAAATTACCGAAGAAATTCGGTGAGCGTGCGCCTCACCGGAGCTGGGCGAGCGACCGTTTTTGCTTTTTTTGATGGAAACAGACCTGGAAACATGGATTCATTTGAGTTATTCATGGTTTCGGTCGCGATATCATCCAGAAACATGAATTCACGAAAGTTATTCATGTTTTCAGTCGCGAAATTATCCGAAAACATGGATTCACGATAGTTACCCATGTTTTTTTTCACCTCAAAATTATCCCGTTGTGCTCAATTATGGTAAAATTTCCTTGTAAACACAGGTCGACATATTCCTTTCCAATGATTGCCCTAATAACAATACAACCAAAGGAGTGATCAAAACTACGATGGAAAAAACAATTGAGAACACAACGGATATCAAAGGCAAAATCTATTTGCTGACATTCATCAGTTTCCTGGTCGGCACGTTGCAGTTCGTCATCGGGGGTATCCTGGATAAAGTGGCATTCTCAGTGGGGGTTTCGGTATCGACAGTGGGGCAGGTCATCACAGCCTTTTCATTGGCCGCCGCCATCGGCACTCCGATTTTCATGATGGCGACCGCGAAGATGGACAGACGCAAGCAACTGCTGATCGGGCTTGCTGCAGTACTGATCAGCACGATTTCCACGGTGGCCCTGCCAGGGTTCGGATTCCTGATGGTTTCCCGTAGCCTGCTTGGTGTTGGGACCGGGATCTACAACATCAGCGCTTATGCGCTCGTTGCCAAGATGGCTCCTCCCGGACGGCAGGCCATGGCCTTGTCGAATCTTGCGATGGGAGCCAGCGCCGCTCTGGTCATCGGTGTTCCGATTGCCCGTGTCATGGTTGCTGCTTTTGACTGGAGGATCATTTTTGTGGTCATCGGCATCCTGACGCTGCTGTCCATACTCGCCGTGATCCGGATGATTCCGGCTGCGGCAGGAGAAGCGCCAATACCGCTCAGCGCGCAACTGGCATTGCTGAAGAACCCGAAAATATTTATGGCACTCAGCGTGTCGTTTTTAATGTTTTTCGCCTATTCGGTGGTCAATTCGTACACGACTCCATTTCTGCTGGCGGTCATGCCGTCGATGGAATCACGCATCAGTATGATTCTCCTTTTCCTCGGAATTGCGAGTCTGATCGGATCCAAGCTTGGAGGCTTTTTGGCGGATCGATTTGGTGCCGCCCACACGCTGGTGGGTGGAATCATAGCCCAAGCCCTTGCGTTGATGCTCATCCCGATCTTTTCCGGATCGGTGATTCTCATCGTTTCCATGCTGATGATCTGGTCCATCGCCGCCTGGGCATGCGGACCGACGCTGAACTTTAATCTGGTCTCCATCGCTCCCGAAGCGTCCGGCATCATGCTGAGCCTGAACAGCACTTTCATCCAGTTCGGGTTTGCTGCAGGTGCGGCCATCGGGGGGATCGTCGTGGGAAGTGCGTCGATCATGGCGATCATGTGGACAGGCGCTGCATCGTTAGCAGGTGCTGTTGTCGTGGGGCTTGTTTCCTTCGGCCTTATGCCTCCCCGTAAAAATTATCATTTGTAAAAACAGAAAAATCCTTAAAATGGGCACGAATCCCATTTTAAGGATTTTTTTGTTGGTTATTTAGTTTGCGCGGACATCTTTCAGGGCATCCAGAATCGCCACATCTTCCGGTGAAATGCTGAAATCCAGCTGCGCATTCTCGATGATGCGCGCTTCGTGCGTGGACTTCGGCAAAGGCAAGGTATCCTTCTCCAGGCAGTAACGGATGGATAATTGCGCCGGCGTCACGCCGTATTTTTCGGCCATCTGCTTGATTTCCGGGCTATCCAGAATAGCGCCGGTAGCTAAAGGTGAATAGGCTTCGACGACGATTTTGTGTGTCTTGCAGAAAGTCAGCAAGTCCTTCTGGTCGCGGCCGATGTAGAAAGGGATCTGGTTTGCCATCGGTACGATGTCGCAATTGTCCAGGATCGCTTGCAGGTCTTTGATGGAGAAGTTCGAAACCCCGATGGCGCGGATTCGGCCTTCGTCATAGAGCTGTTCCATGGCTTTCCAAACTTGGATGTTGCCTTCGGTGCAGTCCTTGCCGATCTCATCCCATGGCCATGGCGCATGGATCAAGTAAAGGTCCAAATAATCCAGACCGAGATTGTTCATGGTTTCCTCGAAATGCTGCAGCGCACCGTCAAAATCTTTGATTTGCGCCGGCAATTTGCTGGTCACGAACACTTCTTCGCGGGCAATGCCAAAATCGCGGATCGCTTTTCCCACATTTTCTTCGTTGTGATAGGCATGTGCCGTATCGATGTGCGTATAGCCATTCTTCAAAGCCATCGTCACCGCTGCATAGGCTTCTTCGTTAGGGATTTGCCATGTGCCGAAACCGATGGAGGGAATCGTCACACCGTTGTAAAAAGTGAATACATCTTTAGTTGTCATTAAATAACCTCCTGATATGATAACGTTTACTATTATTCAGTTTAGAGCAGTTGGAGGCAGATGTAAAAGAATACACCTCGAAAGGAAAAAAGAGACACAAATAAGATATGCGTATATAGAATAATTATCTCTACATGATCTAGTAAAATATTATCGATATGATAAACTGATGAGTAAAGACACAAGCGAGGTGAAGCCATGTATTCGTTGATAACCAACAGCAAAAAAGGGACCTTATTGGACGAACTGGTCCAATCATTGGAAACATGCCAACGCTTTTATTTGAACGTGGCCTTCATCAACTTTTCCGGACTGCAATTATTGTTGGATCCGATCCAGAAAGCGGCACAGAATGGTGCGTCGGGAAAAATACTGACGGGGACTTACCTGAATTTTACGGAACCGTACGCGTTGACCCGATTAAAGGCATTTCAGCATATTGATACCCGCATCTTTGTCGCTACTCATCAAACCGGCTTCCATCCTAAAGCCTATATTTTTGAATATACCAATTATTACAAAGTCATCGTCGGCTCTTCTAACATTACCCAAAGCGCCTTGAAAAGTAACATCGAATGGAATCTTCAAATCATCACCAAGGACGACAATGAGGACGAGGAATTCATCTCGGAAATCATGGAAGCCTACAACCTGATTTGGGAGAGCAGTGAAATATTGGACGACGCCTTCATCGATGACTACGCAAGCTTCTTGACGGATCGCAAAAAAGACCTCGTTGTCCAAGAGTCTTATCCTATGGTTTTCCAATTCACGCGCGGACCCTCGATCAAACCAAACATGATGCAGGAATTAGCGATAGAAAAGCTGATGCGGCTGCGGGAAAAACACCAGGAGAAGGCGTTAGTGGTGGCTGCCACCGGAACCGGCAAAACGTTCCTAGCTGCTTTTGATGTGAAGCAGGCAAACCCAGAGCGGCTTTTATTTCTGGTGCATCGGGAAGACATCCTGCATAGTGCGATGTCGTCTTTCAAAAAAATCATCAATCTGAAGGATAAATCGACCGGCATTTTATCGGGGACATCCAAAGAGCATCAGTCTGATTATTTGTTTGCGACAATCCAGAGCATGAAGAATATTTATGCAGAATATGACCCGGGGCATTTCGACTATATCATCGTGGATGAAGCGCATCATGCGACAAGTCCGAGATATATGGAGGTTCTCGAGCATTTTAATCCCAAATTTCTGTTAGGGATGACTGCGACTCCAGAGCGGACGGATGGCGGCAACATCTTTGACTTGTTCGATAACAATGTGCCTGTTGAAATTCGGCTGCGCGAGGCTTTGGAATACGATTTGCTGGTGCCGTTCCACTATTTTGGCATCACTGATGAATCGGGTGTCGACTTAAAGGATTCGGAGAAGCTGACGCCTGATCAAATTGCCCAGCGCCTCAGTGTTCATCGGCGAGTGGACTTCATCGTCGAAAAAATGAACTACTATGGGCATGATGGCTTGAAGCGAAAAGCGTTAGGCTTCTGTATGACGATTGCGCACGCAGAATTTATGGCGGCGGAATTCAATGAACGGGGTATCCCGAGCATCGCTTTATCTGGTGGCGATAAAGTAACCAGAAGAGAAGCCTACACGAAATTACTGGAAGCGGAAGATTCTGATCTGGAGGTGATCTTCACCGTGGATATTTTCAATGAAGGGATTGATATTCCCGGCGTCAATCTGGTCATGATGCTGCGACCGACCCAATCTTCCATCGTCTTCACCCAGCAATTAGGCCGCGGCTTGCGCAAAAAAGACAACAAGGAATTCCTGACGGTCTTGGACTTCATCGGCAACTACAGCAAAAGCTTCCTGATTGCGATCGCGCTGAACGGGCGCCGCTTTTACGACAAGGACAGCGTTAAAACGTCAGTGAAACGCAATTTTTCGGATTTGCCGGGAGCGACCCATATCCAGTTGGATGAGATCAGCAAGCAACAGATTCTGGAACAGCTCGAACGGGAGAAGTTTTCGAGTCTGGCTTACTTGAAAAACAGTTATCTGGAGTTCAAAAACCTGAATAGCGGGAAAATCCCTTGGTCGTTACAGGACTATTTGAAAGTGGACGCTGCTCCCGATCCGGTCACTTATTTTCATAGAGCCGGAACAGTGTCCTCAAGAAATTATCTGGAGTTTATCAACAGAGTAGAAGAGAACAATGAATATGTGCAAACTTTGACTTCAGACACTCTGTTTATGAATATTCTGTCGACACTTTCCCAATGGCTGCCTTTGATCCGTCCGCATGAATGGATCATTTTGGAATACTTGTTGATGCATGAGACGTGTACGTTGGCGGAAGCGAAAAGCGAGCTGTTGGAATACGTTGATTCAGTGGATGAGGCCACTGTGCTGCATGCCTTCCGCACCTTGGCCATGGAATTTGCGGATAAAGGAGAAAGAGATAAAACGAGACCTATCGTTTCCATGGATCACAATCTAACGCTGCAGCGTACACCGGAGTTTGCGAAAATCCTTGCTGATGAGACCTATCGTTTCTTTATCACGGATATCCTGCATTATGGACGGATGCGCTACTTGAAGGCTTTCGGTACCCTGAATTATGGGATTCCTCATCTGAAACTTTACGAGGAATATACCATGCGGGACATTGCATTGGTATCCAACTATAAAAAGACCCATTCATCTTTCAGGGGACAAGGGGTCCTGAAGAATGATGAAATCAACCATTATTTCTTCTTTGTCGATCTCCATAAAGGCGAGGATGTTGAAGAACGGGTCAACTATAAGGACAAATTCATCAGCACCAAGCAATTCCAGTGGGAGTCACCGAACAGCACAAAAGTTGCTACGGATCGCGGCCAAGATTTCGTCAATTCCGAAAACCGCGGCGTGACGTTGCATCTGTTTGCCCGCAAATTTAAACAGATAGACAATGTCACTTCCAAGTTCATCTATCTCGGTGAAATCACGCCAATGTCCCATCGGAACGAAAAACCGATCGAAATCCAATACAAACTGGAAAAGGAAGTGCCTTGGGAATTGTATCAGGAATTTGAACCGGAACTTTCTATCAAGTAAATCCTGTTATTGAAAGATTACCGGGCGCTGCAGCCGCGATTATAGGCGAGCAACAGTGCCCGGTATTTGTCAGTAAAAAAGCGATTGGATAGAGGCTTCGTCAAATAAGGATACACGTAATGTCAGGGTTAATTTGAGAACACTCGAATAAAACAGTATATTTTAAGCTAGGGTGGATGCTATAATTTCGCCAAGGGGGAATGTTCATGGGCTTCGATAGGAATCAGTATTTACGTGAATTGGAGACGATCGTCAATATCGACAGTGGCAGCAGAAATCCTGCGGGCACACGGGAAGTGGCGGCGTTTTTGGAAGAGAAATATAGGCAGCAAGGTTTTCTGACCGAGCTGGTTTCGGTCGGTCCGGAGGTGGGGCCGGTATTGGTGGCGACGAATGCTCCAGACGAACCCATCGATCTGCTCTTCATCGGCCACACTGATACTGTGTTCCTGGATGGCGAAGCGAGCAGACGGCCTTTCAAGATAGAAGGAGAGCGGCTTTATGGGCCTGGCGTCTATGACATGAAAGGCTGCAGCCTGTTGACGGCTTATTTGCTGGAAAACTTGCCCGCAGAACTGAAGCAAAGCCTCAATATCTGTGTGATCCACAATCCGGATGAGGAGATCAGCTCCTTTTATTCCCGCGAAGTGATCATCGCGAAAGCAAAAACGGCCAAGTTCGCCTTCGTCATGGAGCCGAGTTCAGCGGACGGTTCGATGATCAAGGAAAGGAAAGGCATCGAAAAACTGAAGATCCATTTCAAGGGCCGGCCCTCCCACGCCGGCGACGCTCCCCAGGAAGGGCGCAGTGCCATCAACGAATTGGCTCATTGGATCGTTCGCATGAATACTTTGATTGATTACGATGCCGGTGTGTCGGTCAACGCGGGCACCATCCAAGGCGGTAGCGTACCGAATGTCGTCCCCGAGCACGCCCAGATGGAATTGGACTACCGTTACTCAAATCCCACGGACGTCACGGCCTTCTTTGTTATGTTGGAGGAATTGCAGAGTCATGCAACCGAAATGGAGATCGGCATCGAAATAGAAGCCATCGGTAAGCGGCCACCTATGGTCGATGTGCCGGGAGCGAAAGCGTTGCGGAGCGTCTTCGAGGATGTCGGCAAGCAAATGGACACGTTCGTTTCGTTCAAGAAATCGGGAGGCGTATCCGACGCCAACTTCACGACCAGTGTCGGTGTTCCGACGGTCTGCAGCATCGGTCTGATCGGCGGCGCTTTCCATACCGATCATGAATATGTGGAGCTGGATTCCATTAAGCAACGCTTGGATCTTTTGACGGCAGTCATAGCAGAAATGAGCAGGCGGAAAATGTTCTGCAAAAGCACAGATCGTCTTTCCGTAAAATGATGCAGACATGAAATACTATAAATAGAACAGCAATGCGAAGGTCCTTTTCCGGTCCTCTGCGTTGCTGTTTTTTTGGATGGGTGGGGCAGTGTTCCTCGGCGGAAATACTTGCCGAAGCACACCGGAAGAACAGCACTTTTGTTGTTCCGGATGCGATAATAGGGGTATAGCATTTCAGCCATAAATGTAGGACCGCATAGACTACAGACCGAGCAAATGAGTGATTGAATGTTTCCGGGGGATTAAGCAGAAGGGGTGGTAACATGGTGAAGATTGGTGAGAAGACAGTTGTGTCCGTAACGTGCCAAGATGTTATTCTGCAATTAGCTGAGCAGTATTGTTCTGAAGGGGAGTACCTTCATTTCGGGATGAAAGAGAATCCGAAAAAATATGTGTTGGTGACCGACGAAAAAATATACCTGATCAAATCCAAAGCGATGGCTGAGGACAAGCATAAAGAGGATGTGTTCAGCATCCAGTACACGCAAATGCGGAAAGAGGAATTAAGGATGAAGTTTGATGGCTGGTTTGTGGAAATGTCCACCAACGCTGCTGCAAAGAAAGAGCCTCATTTCCATGTCGTTTTGGACAAAATCCAAGGATTGCGTCCGGATGAAAAAGAGACTTCCTTAAAGAATCCGCAACCCGTTTTGCCAGATTACCTGGAAGCGGAAATCCACTGCTTAAAAGAAATATTGGCGGAAGGCCTCATCACGCAGGAAGAGTACGAGAGCGTTAAGGACAGACTTTCGGAAATGTGAGCAAGCATTCGGTTCCTCGGAGTCGCGATACAGAATATATTAAAAAAAACATGGAGCTGTCTCGTTTTCGAGACAGCTCCATGTTTTTTTGTGGGCGTGCTGTTGGTGTCTGATACTTACAGGATATCGGACAACTACGGATGAAAGCGAGCGCTGCTTGTCCGATACTTACGGATTATCGGACAACTCCGGATGAAAGCGAGCGCTGCTTGGGGCTGTCTCAAAATAAAATGAGATGGCCTCTTTGTTTTTGTTTAAAAAATACAAAAAGGAGAATTCACGAAGAATTCTCCTTTGGTGTAAAATAGAATTATGGAAAACGATTTCACACAACCAGAGTATAGCAAACGCGGGAGCTTTACACAACTGGTTTTACCCCATTATTATGACGTACTCATTCCCGAGGATGATTCGGTGAGACTCCTGAGCCAAATATTAGAGGAGCTCGATTATTCGAAATTACACCTGGCCTACTCCCCTTTGGGAAGAAAACCAGCGGTTTCACCGAAAAATCTTTTCAAAGTTGTCATATACGGCGCGATGAATCATATTTTTTCGAGCCGAGCAATCGAGAAGTCCTGCCGACGCGACATTAATTTTATGTACCTCCTTCAAGGGCAACCTGTCCCCGATCACAACACGATTGCACGTTTCAAAAAAGATCGCCTGCCTAAATCAATTGATTATTTGTTCAATCAGTTCACTCGCTTACTACAAAAGATACAGGAGATTACTTTCGAAACCCTTTATGTAGATGGAACGAAAGTAGAAGCAAATGCGAACCGGTATACATTCGTATGGCGAAAGTCGGTGGAAAAGTACAATGTAAAGCTAATGGAAAAAGCGAATCTGTTTCTCCAAACTCTTTATGCTGACAAGGATATTCCACAACCACTTACGCTTACCTTTATGAAAGACTGTCTTTTACTACTTGAGAAGGAAAAACAGGAAACTAACCTCACTTTTGTGCATGGGAGTGGCAAACGAAAGACGCCACTACAAAGGAATTATGAGACTCTAAGCGAATATATAGACCGAAAAACGTACTATGAATACTGCTTTGATAAATTTGGCGATCGAAATAGTTTTTCTAAAAGCGATACAGATGCCACATTCATGCGACTGAAAGATGACCATATGCGTAATGGTCAATTAAAACCGGCTTATAATGTTCAGATTGGTGTGGAAGCAGAGTACATTGTCCAAGTAGGTGTTTATTCAAGTAGTACAGATTATGGCACGTTCGTGCCTTTCTTGCATAAGATAGAAGCAGCGTTTAAAGAGAAATTCAAGAACATCGTGGCAGATTCTGGATACGAAAGTGAAGAGAATTATGTCTATCTAACAGAAGAGAAGTATAGCTCGTTCATAAAACCTCAGAATCATGAAATAGTGAAGACGAAAAAATTTAAAAAACAAATTGGACGCAAGGAAAATATGGAATATGACAAGGAAAAAGATGAATTTACCTGTAGCAACGGGCGCAAATTAGTATTCAAATATGAGAGCACCCAAAAGTTAAAGAGTGGATATGAGCGGAAATTAAGTAATTATGAATGCGAAGATTGCAGCAATTGCCCGATTTATGAACAATGTAACAAAAGTAAGTTAGAGGCAAATAAGACTCTTCGTTTTTCAAAAAAATTTGACGCGCTACGAGCGGTATCCGTTCAAAATATTTCGTCCAAGGAAGGTATAAAACTCCGTGTGAATCGATCCATTCAGGTAGAAGGTGCGTTTGGCGTTCTAAAAGGGAACTATGGGGTCCAACGATTTTTGATGCGAGGATTCAAAAATGTAGAAGTTGAAATGACCATCTTGTGTTTAGGATATAATTTTAATAAACTGCACAACAAGCGCAAATCGAATCGCCTTAAAACGGAGTACCACGAAGTAAAAATTGCTTAAAAAAATCATATCAATCTATCTTATTTCCGTGCGCCCAAAAACATCCGTTTTTGGATTTTTTTGTTTTACACGACTATTATTCAATGAATACGACAAAAAGGCCGTCAAAAACTAGAATAATATATTCTAGTTTTGAGACAGCCCCAACAACGGATGAAAGCGAGCGGCGATTGTCCGATACTTACGGGTTATCGGACAACTTCTTATGGAACTAATCTCAGATTGCCAGGCTTGTTCTTTTGAATGTGTTGAACTGGTCGCGCAAAAGGGCGCGCGTCAGATGGTCCTCAAAAGTCACGTTCAGGTTCGGCAGTTTTGCGATATTGTAGATGTCGTTTGTATCTTCCACGAGCACCCAATTGTTCAATACCTTCACGACGATGGAGGACAGCGGTTCTGCATGGCTGCACTTGAACAGCGTATCATCCACAAATTTTTTGAAAGGGTTGACCAACTGTTCTTCCGGCAGCATGTTCTCCGCCAAGTCCAAGGCATCATCCCGATAAATCGTGAATTCTTTCTCATAAACGGGAGGGGATTGCTTGATGAGTTCGTAATCCCGTTCCTTTATGTAAGCCAAGGCATCCTGGTATCCTTTGCGGTATTCCTTAGTCGATTTGATGCCGCTGTTCATGTAGGTTTTGGCTGCGATGACTTCTTCCAATGAATCTTCAGGAATCAACCAACCTTCTTTATTGCTGAATTTCACAGCATCTTTGATTTTCCCTTTGCGGATCCATCTGCGCACCATTTCTTCTGAATGTGTAATATTTTTTTTGCTGAGTATTTTGACTGCTTCGGCTACGGTAAGCACTATTCATTCCTCCGTTATTACTTGTTTAGTTGACTCTATAGTAGCATTAAGCTTTCGGGATGTGGTGTTTCTTTTGTGTACTCCCAAACATAGTACAGTGAAAAAACACTTCTCGGATGCGAAAAAGTCTCATACACCAAGAAAGTGTTTTTTTTCTGTTCAAAATATCAAGCACATCATAAGTACACCTCAATATCGGCACAAACACAGAAAAGCATACTATAATGAAGTCATCAAAACTACGGAGGTCGAGTATGGCAACAATTGAAACGTACCAAAGATCTGCATTGAAGAAGACCAATCCATTGTTAACCAAATTACGCACGACAGTCGAAACTGCTTTCTACGGCAGCAATATGCATGAAGTGACGACACTTGCCGAAGCCTATGAATTGGCGAAAACATCCCCAGGGGTCATCGTAACCGACCTTCCCATCAAAGAGACGGAAAAATTGGGCCTGCCTGAAGATGCCAAAGTGTTGGTCGAAAACGGCGGCAAGATAGTCGGACGGACGGCTAAAGCAAGAAGGATTGTTGGCGAGGACAAAGCGGAGGACGAGCAGTTGATGGCACTGGTCCGTGAAGTCATCTACCAGAACCGCACGAAGAAATACCACCAGACAACCGGCTATGTCGGATTGGATGAAGAGTTCATCATTAAAGCGCACATCGCCTTTCCGGAAGGGAACGAAAATAATCTATATTCCTGGTTGTTGAACTTCCAGTGGGCCAATGATATGTACAACGAATTGTACGCGCATTCAAAGAAATATGAGGAAGGGGATATCTACATTTATACGGATCCCGACTGGCGCCATCCCGATTATCCGCTGGGTCTGGCTTACTTCGAACCCGATCACAACGTCGCCTGCATTTTGGGTATGCAGTATTTTGGGGAATTCAAGAAAGGCACGCTATCCTTGGCATGGGGCACCGCGCACCGCAACGGGTATGCTTCTTGTCACGGCGGTCTGAAGAAATTTGTGTTGAAAGACAAGAAGCGCGTCTTTGCGTTCTTCGGCCTGTCCGGTTCGGGCAAGTCGACGCTGACGCATTCGAAGCACAACGGAAAGTACAAAGTGAAAGTATTGCATGATGATGCCTTCATCATCGATCTGCTCGACGGCTCCTCGATTGCATTGGAACCGGCTTACTTCGACAAGACTCAGGACTATCCGGCAGATCATCCTGAGCAGGAATATTTCCTGACGGCACAGAACGTAGGCGTGACGAAGGACGTGGACGGGAAACGTGTCTTGGTGACGGAAGATATCCGCAACGGCAATGGCCGCACCGTCAAGTCGCGATACGTGACGCCTGACCGAGTGGACAAGTTCCATTCGGCGATCGAGGGAATCTACTGGATCATGAAAGATGACGCCTTGCCGCCGCTCGTCAAAATCGAGAATCCGATCCTTGCCGCCACTTTCGGAGCAACGTTGGCCACGAAACGGTCGACTGCGGAAACCGCCAGAAAGGGCGAGGACAGAGACCGATTGGTTATCGAACCTTATGCCAATCCGTTCCGCGTCTATCCGCTGATCGAAGATTACGAAGATTTTAAAGCTTTGCTGAGCAAAGAGGCAGTGGACTGCTACATCATCAACACCGGCGCTTTCCTGGACAAGGACATCACCAAGGATGTCACCCTCGGCGTGATCGAAAGCATCGTCGAAGAGACAGCCACATTCAAACCTTTCGGGGACGGGACCGGCTTGGCGTACTTGGATGTGCCTGGATATGAACCACCTATGGAAGACGAGAGCTATAAAAAGCTGGTGAAGGAACGGATGACGATGCGGATTGATTTCTTGCAGACGTTCAACCAAGAACATCCGGAATTCCCGCTTCCGGATGAGGCTATCCATGCATTTGACCAGATTGCCCAATCTCTGTGAATACCAGCAGATCGGTAGAGCACTGATCTGAAAATAAAAAACCAGCAGCATTGTCCCCGTCAATCAGGATTAATGCTGTTGGTTTTCATTTTTTGTTGTATCAGCTTTTCTGGAGGGGAATGTTGACGAGGACGGTCAGACCTTTTTGGGCTCTGTCCAGTCTGATTTGCCAATCATATTTATCAGCGATGGAAGAAACCACAAACAATCCCAGACCGGACCCGTTGCTGCCTTTGGTGGTGAAGAAAGGATCGAACAGGTCGTTGCTCTCCAATCCTTCCGCGATTCCGGGGCCATCGTCTGTGATGGACAGGACCGCATATTCTTTGTACTTCGTCACAATCGAGCGCTTCTGCAAATCGGCGTTGCATTCGGCATCAGCTTTTTTCAGCCTGATCGTGACATTGCCGGGACGCGTATCGATTGCTTGAAAGGCGTTTGTCAGAAGGTTATACAGGACCACTTGCAAGTCTTGCTTGTCGAAGCCTTCAACCAAGATGCCGGGAGCGATGTCACTCTCGACTTTGATGCTCTTCGGCGTCAGGATCGTGATTTCGGAAATGGTTTCCTTGAGTACTTGCGAAAGGTCATGCGCGGTATCTTGTTGTCCTTCGCTGACCTTGGAAAAACGCAACACGTTCGTTGAGAGATCCTTGCCTTTTTCTGCCGCAAGGTAGATTTCCTTCAGCTCGCTGACCAAGTCCTCGTTCTCAGCGTAATCTTCCATCAACAACTGGGCATTTCCTAGGATAGGGGTCAGGAAATTATTCATGTCGTGAACAATCGTCGTGGTCAAAAGTCCGATTGCTTCCAATTTGCTTTCTTTCAGGATCCGTTTTTCCAGTCGATGGCGCTCATTTTCGAATTTTTGTTTTTCGATGAGGCGTTGGCTTTCTTCGTAGGCCTGGTTTTTTTTGTTATAGCCCCTGATCAAAAGGATGAAGATGAGAATTATAGCAGAAATCAGCAATAACAGACTTAATAGGATATAATTGTTTTGAATAGGGACGCGGTTGTGCTCATAGAAATCCGAGTTCAGGGCAATGACCCAGTGGGCTGCACCGATGTCGATCCACTCGAAGGCACCCAACTTCAGAACCTTGGTCGGATTCTCTTCGTCCCACCAATAGGAATAATAGCTGAGCGTTCCTTCTTCTTGAGTAAGCTGGGCTTCCTCCAAGCGCCTCAGATCGGAAAGATCCAAATCCGGGAACTGCTCCTGGCGGCCGGAGATGATATCAAGTCCGACTTGGCTCTCGACCGGATGGATGACGACTTCCATATCGGCGTTCTTCACCAATGGATAGCCACTGTAGTCGCTTGTGTCGCTGAATATTTCCGCCTTGAACATATTTTCAAGGTTCAAAGGTGCGATAAAATAACCGGTGATTTGGCCATCGTCCGCAACAATCGGGGAATAAAGGTTGACGAACGATTGGTTCTCAAGAAAATAATCGCTGCTGTTTTGGACGAGCGAGCCACTTCCAATCAACGATTTTAGACTCGGGTCCGCAATCAGATAAGTTTCGACTCGATCTTCGGAAAGTTCCTGAACGGATCCATTGTTGAACTGCCAAGCCTCCGAAAAACTACCTTCAGCATCAAGTTGGATCAACAGATTTATTTGATCTTCATGGGAGCCGAGATAAGCAGTGAGGGTCTCTTCGGGAAGGTCTTCGGAAGGAAGTTTCTGGGAGAATTGCTGAAGCGATAAGGACCTGTTTTCGATGACAAGCTTCAGGTTGTTCGTCACATAATTCAAGGTGCGCATCAGTTGTTCCTGGCCGCTTTTCTTGGCATTCTGTTCGACGGTGTAGAAGCTGCCGGCGATCGTGACCAATGTAATTGCGATGATGATGAATAATCCTGCCATGATGATGTTGATGATACGTGTCGTTGGTTTATTTTTCATCATAAGAACCCTTTCTTAAAAAATACACAGTATGTAAATTATCAGTTGACAAAACGATGTTCCACTTGCGAAACTAGAGAACATTGAGGAGGAAAAATATGAACAATCAAAAAATACTCGTCGTTGATGACGATATCGCAATTCGGCGGCTGATTTGGAAGTCGCTGCAATCAACGGGCGTTCTTATTTACCAAAGTGATTCCATCGAAAAAACACTGGATATCATGACCCGTGTGACTTTTGATCTTTTTCTGTTGGATATCAGTCTGGAATATGAGAATGACGGTTACCATCTGGCGCAGCTGATCCGCGCTGACTACCCGTTGACCCCTATTATATTTATAAGCGGCAAAAAAAGCGAGACCGATATCATCAACGGTCTCGAAACAGGGGCGGACTATTATATTACGAAGCCTTTTTCGCCAAATCTTTTGCGTGCTCAAATTTTGAGCACGTTGCAAAGAATGAAGACCATCCAGTCACAACAATCAAATCCAACCAGCCGTGTCCTCAAAGTGGGCGATTTTACTTTCGACAAAAATCTATATCAACTGCAGAAGCGGGGGCAGGATATCGCCCTGTCATCCAAAGAAATCCAATTGATGCTGTTTTTCCTGGAAAATCCGAATCAAGTTTTTTCGAAGGAGCAGATCTATGCGAATGTATGGAATGATGGGGAGATGGACAATAACCTGATCATGGTTTACATCAGCTATCTGCGCAATAAGATTGAGGATGACTCGAAAAAGCCGCGTTATTTGAAGACCGTCTGGGGAATCGGCTATACGTTCAGCCCAGACGGCGAGTAAGATCAGAACAAATTTTCCAATTTTGCAAAAAAGATACCTAAGGATAAAAGATCGGCAGCTCCGCCTGGGCTCAAGTGTCTTTCTATCAAGACCAGGTCATAGCTGTACATCAACTCTTTCAGGTTTCCTTCATGTGAATCTTGCAGGAGTTGTTTTGCTTCCATTTTGATTGTCTGCCAGGCGTCGATGCCTCCGCGGTGTATGATGTTGCCATCTTCAACTTGGCTCATCAACAGGAGCAGCGCCTTTAATAATAGTGATTCAATGGGCTGACGTTGGTTTGCTCTAAAAAAAGGCAAAATCAGTTCGCTCAAGGCAGGATAGCCGGCTTCGGCTTCGCCGCGGATACCGGTGATGCCATAGCTGAGGTATAATTTTTCTCCATACGTCAAGGAGGTTTTGGCAGCGAGATCAGCAAAATCATCCGTCACCAATCCATGGCTCATTTCTTGGGCATAGGCGAGTACTTCTTGCGTATCATTTTGTGTGAAAGGAGGCTGCAGACCCCGACCGATGCAAGCACCGGTCGCTCCCAACAGTACAGCGAAAGAGAAGTTCGCGCCTTTGTGCGTATTGATGTTTTTGGTGGCAGCCAGCATCGCTTTTTCGGCATGGACGCCCATTGAGCGGACTTTATGGAATAGCTCTTTTGCGGTTCCTTCATGTTCCATCCCTAATTTTACATATTGATAAAGGTAAGGGCTCAGGCTGACGATGCTGTCCAAGAAAGTAAAGAAATCCATGTCGGAGTGGGCACCGCTGTTGTTGCGGTCCACCAGACCGGGTTTTGGTGTCAATGCTACCTCATAAAGGAGAGCTTTCTCGGCTTGCCCGGCAATTTCGACAAGTAGCTCATTCATTGGTTTCAAAGTCAATTTTACGTTTCTCCATTTCTTTGACGATAAAATTCAGTGAGCGATCCAAATGTTCGTGGGTGATGAGTTGGATCTGGAGAGCATCCTGTGTCTTCATCCCGCGGTAGATCAACCAGTGTTCCGCCAATGCAAAATCACGTCTTTCCTTCGAACTGATCGAGATGTCCCTGAAGTACATCAAGTATTCCGATAGCTTCAAAACGATGGACTTTAAGCGTTGCATCTGGCTTTTTTCGTATATGAAATCGTTGAATTCAAAAAATTTCTGCTGCAATTCATCAACTTTATCTTCCTGATTCAGCATTTCGCAGTATTCCAAATGCAGTCGCATCACTTTGAAATCCTCGGCTGTCATCAGCTTCATGGCTGTTGTTGTAGCGAGGGTATCCAGCGCTTTGCGGATATCGTAAATTTCGTACGCATCTTTGATGCTGATGCCTTTTACGACGACGCCGACTCCAGGGACGTGTTTCACTAAATCTTCTTCGGTCAACTTTTTCAGAGCGTAGCGGATGGGTGTGCGGCTGATGTTCATATTTTCGGAGAACTCTTTTTCGTTGATGCGCTCTCCAGCTGGGATTTCGCCTAAAATGACGGTCTTGCGAAAAGCCTCGTAAATCAGGTCTTTAAGCGGCTTATTTTGGCTAAGGTCTAAATTTTTGCTGACTGCTTTGATTATAGTGCTCATCTTTTTCCCCTTCATCCTATTATTTTTTGGTTAGCTATTGGTTAGTTCTAAATGAGAGCGATTCCTTTTATACTAAAAAGCCGAGCAGAGTCGCCCGGCTTTCCATTCCTTATTAGGATTATACGTTTATTTATTGCGGGATGTAAAGCGGCATTTGGCCGAACAATACGATTGTCACTAAGAAGATTACGAAAATTCCTAGTGCATATTTCGCAGATTCTTTCTGCCAAGCGCCCATATCCAATCCAGTCAAACGAAGCAAAAGGTAGATGAATGCTACCAATGGGCTCAACAAGTGGAATGCTTGACCCATCAGGGAAGCCAAAGCCATTTGCATGTTTGTGAATCCGTAAGAGCGACCAGCTTCAGCCAATACAGGCAAGACACCGAAGTAGAAGCCATCATTGGAGATGAAGAAAGTACCTGGTGCAGAGATAAGGGCGATGATGATTCCCCAGAAACCTGCCAATTGTTTAGGAATGATTGTTGCAAAGCTTTCTGCCAAAGCAGTAGCCATTCCGGAACCTTGGAACAAGCCCATGAATACGCCAGCTGCGAATACTAAGATTACTACTTGAACAGCGTCGCCGCCGTTTGCGCCGATACGGGAAGATTGATCTTTAAGAGCAGGGTAGTTAACCATCAAAGCGATACACGTACCAACCAAGAATAACATCAAAGGTGGCATTGAGATAGCTTCGATGAATGACCCAGCAACCAACCAGCCGATCAAGCCGATTGTAAGGATACCATTGAATGCGAAGTTTTGTGGACGACGGATTTCTTGTGTTTCAGGGTCTGTAACAGTAGTCATTTCTTCGATTTCTTCATCAGTCAGGACTTTAACGCCTAAACGAGCGCGTTCTTTGCGGCCCATGTGTGGGGCAACCCAGAAAGTGACATAAAGTAAAGCCAATACCATACCAGGAGCAAGGTAAGAAAGGATGCTTGCATCAACTTCCAGAACAGCCATTGCACGAGCAGTAGGGCCGCCCCATGGAAGCAAGTTCATGATTGTGTTTTGCAGGATAACCAAGACAGCAAGGTTCATCAGGTTCATATTTAATTTCTTATAGATAGGAATAAAAGCTGAACAGCAGATCAAAGTTGTTGTAGTACCGTCACCATTCAAGGAAACAGTGGCAGCAACGACAGCAGTTGCCATCAAGACTTTCATCGGATCGCCTTTAGCGAAGTGGATCATTTTTTTGGTGATAGGGTCGAATAGACCAGTATCCAACATGATAGAGAAGTAAAGAATAGCGAACAATAACATGATACCAGTTTTAGAAGTTGTGGTTACCCCTTCCAAAACAAATTCCCCGATATTTCCAGAGGTAACACCCGTTGCCAAAGCGATAAGCGTAAAAACAAGTGGGATGATTACTAATGCGGTGAACGGTGATAATTTCTTTTTCATGATCACGTACATGAAGATCGCGATCATTCCATAAGACAATACTGTAAGTAACATTTTTTTTCTCCTTCCGACTATAAAAAAGTTTTTTTGAGAGCACCCGATTCCTTTGATAGTCAAACTAGGAAGTGAATAGATTCACATTTCTTCTAATTTAAAAATCCCAAAGTTGATTGGGCTGTCTCTCTAAGAGCAATAATAGTTACTTTGCAAGTTAATTGAAAGCCGTTACTTTAAAAAAACACAAAAAACACACGCTAATTGAAACGCTTTCTTAAATGCGGCTTAACCAAATATTAAAAAAGTCTTAAATGCCCAAAAACGTTGATATGACAACGTTTGTAGTGTTTGGTCGTTTTTGAGAACATAAAAAAAACAATAAAAGAGGCTTAATGACCTGTTTTTAATGAGAGAAATTTCTATAATGGGATTAAATCCATAGAAAGGACGTGAGAAAATGATTTTTTTCAAAGGTTTCTTTGGGAAAAAGGACACAATGGCGCCTAAGCCAGTACCGTCAGCAACTGTTTCTGCAAGTGCACCCGTGAATGACCTGATTGAAATTCCAGCTTTTATACCCACTGATCCGAATGAATATGAATTAGTCAGTGTCATCGCGACAGCAATCGCTGCAGGAGATCATCCTAAATCGCAGTTTGTGGTAAAGAATATTATGAAGCGTAATCCCGAGGCTCATCTTGTTTCGCTGATTTCCGCAAGTATTGCGGCAGGCACTATGCCTGAAAGTAAATTTGTCGTAAAAAAAATAAGTCAGGTTAAATAATAAGGAGGAATTATAAATGTTAAGAAAATTCAAGATTGCAATCGATGGTAAGGAATACTTAGTAGAAATGGAAGAAATCGGCGGAGTGCAACAACCGGTTCAAGCACCAGTTGCAGCAGCACCAGCAGCGCCAGTAGCAGCACCAGCAGCACCAGCAGAACAAGCAGCACCAGCTGCAGCGCCAGTTTCAGCAGCTTCAGGAGACGCAATGACATCCCCAATGCCAGGAACTATCCTAAGACTATTAGTGAACATCGGTGATGAAGTGAAAGAAAATCAACCATTGATGATCCTTGAAGCCATGAAGATGGAAAATGAAGTTGTCGCAAACCATGCTGGTAAAGTAGCTGGCATCCATGTGAACCAAGGTCAAGTCGTAAATGCCGGCGATGCATTAATCACAATCGCATAATTATTTTATTAGGAGGAAGTGAATAAATGGAGACACTATTAGCAGGAATTACATCCATTACGATTGGCCAAATCGTGATGATGCTTATCGGGGCTACCCTGATTTATTTAGGAATAAAGAAAGAGTACGAACCTACATTATTAGTGCCTATGGGACTGGGTACTATCTTGGTCAACTTCCCAGGGACAGGCGTTCTGACCCAAATGGTCAACGGATCTGAATCAGAGGGCGTTTTGGATGTTCTCTTTGAAGCAGGTATCAGCACAGAGTTGTTCCCGCTGCTGATTTTCATCGGTATCGGTGCCATGATCGATTTCGGGCCGCTGTTGCAAAACCCGTTCATGTTATTATTCGGAGCTGCCGCTCAATTCGGTATCTTCTTTACAATCGTAGTCGCTATCTTCTTCGGATTCGACATCAGAGAAGCTGCTTCAATTGGTATCATCGGTGCCGCTGATGGCCCGACAGCCATCTTCGTATCCAACCAGTTGGCGCCTAATCTATTAGGACCGATCACGGTTGCCGCTTATTCCTACATGGCGCTTGTTCCGATCATCCAACCGATCGCGATCAAAGCTGTCACTACCAAAGCAGAACGTCGCATCCGCATGACTTATAAAGCGGAAGGCGTATCCAAAATGACAAAAATTCTTTTCCCGATCATCATTTCGATCGTTGCCGGTTTTATCGCACCAATTTCCCTTCCATTGGTAGGTTTCCTGATGTTCGGTAACTTGTTGCGCGAATGTGGCGTTTTGGACAGACTTTCATTGACTGCCCAAAACGAATTGGTCAACATCATCAGTATCCTGTTGGGGCTTACAATTTCCGTAAAAATGCAGGCTGACTTGTTCTTGAATTTCCAAACACTGATGATCATCGCTTTCGGTTTGGTTGCCTTCATCATGGACACAATCGGTGGCGTATTGTTCGCAAAACTGCTGAACTTGTTCAGAACCGAAAAAATCAATCCAATGATCGGTGGCGCCGGTATTTCCGCATTCCCAATGTCAAGCCGTGTAATCCAAAAAATGGCTACGGATGAAGATCCTCAAAACTTTATTTTGATGTATGCTGTCGGTGCGAACGTATCCGGACAAATTGCATCTGTTATCGCTGGTGGTTTAGTACTTGCCTTCTTTAGTTAAGAAGGTTCATTGAAAGGAGAATTATTATGGTATTTGATCCAGAAGCTTTAAAAATTGCATTTGAATTGATGATTTTCGGTATGGGCGGCATCTTCCTGGTCCTATTCCTTTTGTATGTTGTATCGATTGTATTGATCAAACGTTTTCCAGCCTAAAAATAAAACAAAGAAGGCTCACCTATGTATGAACTGAAAAGAATCTGGATAACGCGTGTTCCAGCGGACAAAAAAGCTTGGGAGGATTTATTGTTCTTAGGCGGACTTGTCCCGGACGAGCAAGTCGACTATACAGTAGGCCTCTATGACCGAAACAAATTAGTCGCTACCGGATCGACTTATCAAAACATCATCAAACTGGTCGCTGTCGATCCTGAGTATCAAAGCGAAAATTTATTGACAAAAATCGTGATGGCTTTATCTTCCAAGCTTCACGATGAGGGCATTATCCACTTCTTTTTGTACACGAAACCCTGCGTGGCGATTTCCTTTGCGTCCCTTGGCTTTAAAGAGATTATCCGCACAAACACGATTCTCTTTATGGAACAAGGCTCTCCCGATTTTTCGGACTACTTGGCCTTGCTAGAGAGCCGCAAGAGGGATGCCGATCATGCGGGAGCCATCGTGATGAATGCGAATCCGTTCACTAAAGGTCATTTGTACTTAGTCGAAACGGCTGCTGCTCAAGTTGATGTTCTCTATCTTTTTGTCCTGTCCGACGATCGCTCCGAATTTTCGACGGAAGAGCGATCAAAGCTTGTCAAGGCGGGCACACAGCACCTTCCGAATGTGGTCATTCTCCCGACAAGGGATTATCAAGTGTCATCCGCTACTTTCCCATCCTACTTTCTGAAGGATCAGGCAGTAGAAAGCATAGCCCGCGTACAGGCAACGCTGGATGCAACCTTGTTCAAGGAGAGGATCGCGCCTGCTCTCCAGATCAAAACGCGCTTTGTAGGGGAAGAACCATTATCCCCCGTTACAGAGGTATATAACGAGAGTATGCGTGAGATTTTTTCTGATACGCTTGCCCTGACAGTCGTTCCCCGGATCGAACTGGATGGACAGGTCATCAGTGCTACACGTGTACGAAAAGCATTGAAAGAAGATGATTTTCAAACAATTAAAAAACTTGTACCAGCAACAACGTATTTGTATTTAATAGAAAATTATGGAAAAATTAATAGGGGTGAAAAAAGTGGAAATTAAAAAATATGCAGTAGCTGGAACGACTGAATCAAGTGACATCATGATCGTCGTTGAACCTAGTGATAACAATGAAGTTGCAGTGACACTGGATTCAAGCGTGGAAAAACAATATGGCGATCGTATCGAGGAAGTCATCATCGCAACACTTAAAAATCTAGGCATCACAAGCGCGAAAGTATCCGCTGTTGACAAAGGTGCATTGGATTGCACGATCGAAGCGCGTACAGTAACAGCCATTCATCGTGCTGCTGAAAACAACGACTACAACTGGAAGGAGATGGACACATGGAACGTTTAAGAAGAACTATGATGTTTGTCCCTGGCGCAAATGCTGCAATGCTTAGGGATGCACCCCTGTATGGTGCTGATTCAATCATGTTTGACTTGGAGGACGCTGTTTCTCTGAAAGAAAAAGATTCAGCCCGCACATTGGTGCATTTTGCATTGAAAACATTTGATTACAGCAAATCAGAAACAGTTGTACGTATCAATAGTTTAGACACTGTTGGAAAACTAGACATTGAAGCTGTAGTTTTGGCTGGAGTAAATGTTATCAGACTCCCAAAAACAGAAACTGCTCAAGATATCATTGATGTAGATGAAGTAATCACTGAAGTCGAAACAAAATATGGTATCGAAATCGGAACAACTAAAATGATGGCAGCCATCGAATCTGCTGAAGGTACATTGAATGCTCGTGAAATCGCAAAAGCATCTACTCGTTTAATCGGGATTGCATTAGGCGCAGAAGACTACGTAACAAACATGAAAACAAAACGCTACCCTGACGGACAAGAATTGTTCTTCGCAAGAAGCTACATTCTTCATGCTGCTCGTGCAGCTGGAATCGCTGCTATTGATACAGTTTACTCTGACGTTGAGAATGTACAGGGCTTCTCCAGAGAAGTTGAACTTGTTAAACAACTTGGTTTTGATGGTAAATCTGTTATTAATCCTCGTCAAATCCCAATCGTGAACAAGATTTACGCACCAACAGAAAAAGAAATTCAAAATGCAAAAGAAGTTATCTGGGCAATCAGAGAAGCAGAAGAAAAAGGTTCAGGCGTTATCTCATTGAAGGGTAAGATGGTTGACAAACCAATTGTTGAACGTGCACAACGCGTTATTGCATTGGCCAAAGCGGCTAAACTGATTAACGAGGAGGAAATTTAATAATGGCCATCAATAAAGTTGGAAAAGACATTCCTGAAGTATTTGCTCAACAATACGGTGTTTATGACGGGGAATTAGCAAACATCGCTGATTACGAAGAGTCTACTCGTAAACTTCATCCTGTAAAGCCTAACGACAAAAAGATGTTAGGTAGCATTCGTGAAGCGATTGAAAAAACAGGACTTAAAGACGGCATGACAATTTCTTTTCACCATCATTTCCGCGAAGGCGACTTCGTAATGAACATGGTTATGGATCAAATTGCTAAAATGGGTTTCAAAAACATTTCTATCGCACCAAGCTCCATTGCAAATGTTCATGAACCATTAATTGGACATATTAAATCAGGTGTTGTGACAAACATTACATCAAGCGGATTACGTGATAAAGTTGGGGCAGCTATTTCCCAAGGTATCATGGAAAACCCTGTTGTGATTCGCTCTCATGGTGGACGTGCCAGAGCAATCGTCCGTGGAGATATCCATATCGATGTTGCTTTCTTAGGCGCTCCAAGTTCTGATGAATATGGTAATGTGAATGGAACATCAGGAAAAACAACGTGCGGATCTTTAGGCTACGCTATGGTAGATGCAAAGTATGCTGATAAAGTTGTCGCTATTACTGACTCATTGATGCCTTATCCAAACACACCAATCAGTATTCCTCAAACAGATGTTGATTATGTTGTTGTCGTTGATGCAATTGGCGATCCTGAAGGAATTGCTAAAGGGGCAACACGGTTCACTAAAAACCCTAAAGAACTATTGATTGCAGAATATGCTTCTAAAGTAATCATTAACTCTCCTTATTATAAACAAGGTTTCTCTTTCCAAACAGGTACCGGTGGAGCATCTCTTGCTGTAACGCGCTTCTTGAAAGATTCTATGATTGAAGATGGTATCAAAGCTAGCTTTGCTTTAGGTGGTATTACTAACGCAATGGTAGAATTGCTTGAAGAAGGACTTGTTGGAAAAATCATCGACGTGCAAGATTTTGACCATCCGTCTGCTGTTTCTTTAGGAAATAATGTTAACCATTATGAAATTGATGCAAACATGTATGCTTCTCCATTAAGCAAAGGCGCTGTCATCAATCAATTGGATACAGCTATTTTATCTGCGCTAGAAATCGATACCGACTTTAACGTGAATGTAATAACAGGTTCTGATGGTGTTATTCGTGGCGCTTCAGGCGGACACTCAGATACAAGTGCGGCATGTAAAATGAGTTTGGTTATTTCACCACTTATTCGTGGACGTATCCCAACAATTGTTGATACAGTAAATACTGTCGTTACACCAGGTGCTAGTGTAGATGTAGTTGTTACCGAAGTTGGTATTGCTATCAATCCTGAACGTAAAGATTTAATTGAACACTTCAGTAATCTTGATGTTCCTCAATTTACAATTGAACAATTAAAAGACATTGCATATTCTGTAGTAGGAGCACCAGAACCTATTGAATACGGAAACAAAGTAGTTGCTTTAATCGAATACCGTGATGGCACGATAATCGATGTGGTAAAAAATGTCTAATACAACCCTTTTTACTGAAGGAGAACGCGTTACTTTAGCAGAAATGTTGGAGGTGCGTGAAAAACGTGTCGCCATCCAACGGGAATTATTGAGCAGCCAGAAAGAGGACAGCCTCTTGATGGCACTCATGAATATTCCGGGTCCTATAAAAAACAATCAGCAGTTGGAAGCTGTCTTTGCTGAAGTTCTGGAACGCATAGAAGAAGTGCTGGGCAATCATCTGCCGCAAGCTTCCCTCTACCGGAACCTGAAGACAGGGGCGGAATATTATTTCCTTTCGCCATTGACGCCAGCACAACTGAAAGAAAAAATGGTGATGATCGAAGAAACGCATCCTTTCGGCCGATTGTTTGACCTGGATGTTCTTTGGATGGAAGGCAATGATCTGAAGAGCATCAGCCGGACCGAATTGGGCCTGAACACGAGACGCTGCTTCATCTGCAATCGTGATGCAAAAGATTGCGGACGCAGCCGTCGCCACACCATTGAAGAAATGCAAGATGCCATTTCTAAAATAATACAAGAAGGAAGTGACCAATTACATGACTAAAGAAATCCGTTTTATGGAAACGGTCTTGCGTGATGGTCAACAAAGTTTGATTGCAACACGTATGCCACTTTCAGATATGTTGCCTATCATCAAAACCATGGATGAAGCCGGCTACCACTCCATCGAAATGTGGGGAGGCGCTACCTTTGATTCTTGTATCCGTTATTTGAACGAGGATCCTTGGGAACGTCTGCGCACAATCCGTAAAGAAGTCAAAAATGCAAAACTGCAAATGCTTTTGCGTGGCCAAAACTTATTGGGATACAAACATTATTCCGATGATGTCGTCAGCGCATTCGTCGAAAAATCAATCGAAAACGGCATCGATGTTGTGCGTGTCTTCGATGCGTTGAATGACCTGCGCAACCTGAAGACAGCCATCGATATCACCAAAAAGGCTGGCGGCCATTGCCAGACTGCAATCTCTTATACAACCAGCGAATTCCACACAGTCGACTATTTCGTCGGCTTGACGAAGGAAATGGCCAAAATGGGCGCAGATTCCATCTGCATCAAGGACATGGCCGGCGTTTTGACGCCAGCCGTCGCTTTTGAATTGGTAAGCAAAATCAAAGCTGCAGTTGATTTGCCTTTGGAAGTCCACACACATGCGACAAGCGGCATTGCTGAAATGACGTACCTGAAGGCTGTTGAAGCCGGTGCAGATATCATCGACACAGCCATCTCCCCGTTTGCTGGCGGCACAAGCCAACCAGCTACGGAATCCGTCGCAATCGCGTTGGAAGGCCTGGGTTACAACACGGGTCTTGATATGAACAAACTGGCAGAAATCGCCGATCACTTTGCACTAATCCGGGATCGTTTCCGTAACGACGGCATCCTGAACCCTAAAGTGAAGGACGTCGAGCCGAAAACATTGCTGTATCAAGTACCAGGCGGTATGCTTTCCAACTTGTTGAGCCAACTGACTGAACAAGGCCTGCAGGACAAATACGACGATGTATTGGCAGAAGTTCCGAAAGTGCGTGCGGACTTAGGCTATCCTCCATTGGTTACCCCGTTATCGCAAATGGTCGGTACGCAAGCCTTGATGAACGTCATCTCAGGCGAGCGCTACAAACTTGTGCCTAATGAAATCAAGGAATATGTAAGAGGTCAATACGGCAAACCGCCAGTAGCGATTTCCGCAGAAATCACGAAAAAAATCATCGGCAACGAAGGCATCACAACAGTGAGACCTGCCGATCTGATCTTGCCGCAAATGCCTAAATTTGAAAAAGAGATCAGCCAATACGCTAAATCCACAGAAGACGTCTTGATGTACGCTTTGTTCCCGCAACAAGCAAAAGACTTCCTTGGACGCAGAGAAGACAGATTCTACGATGTTCCAGTACAGACGATCGATGTTTCTATCGACGTACAATAACCCTAGAGTAATCAAAAACTTCAAGCCAACCTTAATCGGTTCGCTTGAAGTTTTTTTGGGGTTAAGGAGATCATCACCGAAATTTTTAAGCAGGTCATCCAGGACGGCAAAGGGATCGAAGTGAACACGTCCCCGCACCGATAAGGCCTGAAGGATCTGACACCATCCAGAGCCATTTTGAGGCTATACAAGGACTTGAACGGCAAAATTGTGAGCATAGGGTAGCGACAGCAATGAATAGCACCACCTGGGGGCATATATCGAAGATACCAAGTTGGAATTGAATGCGTTGGGCTATGAGCAGTAATGCACCTTCGAAGGGAGGCAACCGATATTCCACGAATTGTAGAACGACAAAAAGAAGAGCTGAATGCCCGCGGGCGTTTCGGCTCTTCTTTCGTCACTTATCCCAAATCTGTTTTGTGGAAAGGCCGGAAAGCAGGCGGCTGTTCTGGTTGCGTTTGACCAGGTTGTTGATTCTGCGCTCCTCGTAGCCGGCGCAAATCATCTTTTCTTCCTCCGATTCGGGCTGGATCTGTGGCATCACAAAGTCCGGGTCAGAGCTGTCGGTGATGACGAAAGTCAGGAAGGCGTAGGCGCAGATGCGGCTTTCGCCAGAGCGCACATCGGTGGCGGTCAGCTTGGCGAAGGCCTCCACGGATGTGTTCCCGCAGCCGGAGACATACGCTTCCACGTAGATGGCCTCGTTTTTCCGGACGGGCTGGATGAAGGCAACCAAATCGACAGTCGCAGTGAAGGAAGGCCGCTTGACGAAATTGAATACGGCCCTGCCGCAGGCTGAGTCGAAATGCGACATGATTTCACCGCCGAACAGGGTATCTTTATCGTTCAATTCGCTGTAGGACACGAACGCAGTGCGCACGTTCCGCGTCTGGTTGCATGTCAGTTCTTTTTTTGTATGATCCATATCATCATCCCTTGTTTGGATTATTTTTTTTCATTGTATCACAGCTTTTGGCTTCAGAAGTGTCTTCTGATCGCTTTTGCATTTTGCCGGTCGAGGCTTCTGGTTTGTATCCGTTTACATAACGTTATAAAATGGAAACAGGAGATGCGTTTCCTTTGGGTAAGAAGCGCTGCTTGCATCTTTTATCCGAAACCAGCAGAAGAAAAGAGGGCTCAGTAATGAACAGAAAACTGATGCGCATGCTGATTGTTGCCGCTTACATCCTTCTCCCTGTATTTATCGCTGCAGTCTCTCTCAGGAACAGGAGCTTTCTTTCCGCAGGACCGCCTTTTCTGGGGATTGTATCCTATACTTGGCTTTTGACGGGAGTCATCATCGCATCCCGTCCGAGGTTCATCGAACACTACTTCAGCTTGGACAAGCTGAATCGATTCCATGCCATCATGGCCGTCGTCGCCTTATCGATCGGAGTCACGCATAAATTATGGGTGACTGTTCTCTGGGGCTGGGTATACCGCTACTCGACCATCTTCGGGGATTTGGCCATCATCTTCTTTTTGACCATCGCCGTCCTTTCTGCCCTCATCCTAACGAACTGGTTCGGACGAAAAAAAATCGTCAAAACAGCCAAAACAACCCTCAAAAAATATCCTATCGCCAACTACGAGAAGATGAAATTCGTCCATAATTTCAACATCCTAGCCGCCACTTTTTTGGCTATCCATGTCTTGACCATGACCGTGATCGTGCAGGGCGACTACCTAGCCGCCGCCATTTTCGGAGGCTATTTCGCTTTGGCGTTTGGCTTGTACATCAACCACAAATTCCTCAAGCCGGTCAGACTAAAAAAAAATCTATATACAGTCACTGCCACAAAACCGGAAAAGGGCAATGTCCTGGAAGTCCATCTGAAGCCGGACAATGGCGAAATATTCCCTTACCAAGCCGGGCAGTTTGTCTTTCTGCGCCTCTATGACCCACAGTATTCATCGGAAGAGCATCCTTTCTCGCTGATCAGTGCCCCGCAGGATCGGGATGAAGTTGCACTGGCCATCAAGGATTCCGGGGATTACACCCACCGTTTCCAAACGCTGCAGCCGGGAGTCAAAGCGTCGCTTGAAGGCCCTCATGGCGGTATGTGGCATGTTCAAGAAGGTATGCACGATAAAACGGTGAGTATGGTCATGTTTGCGGGAGGCATCGGGATCACACCGATGCTGGGGATATTGGAAAATAGTGCGCACCTACAATTCCCAAACAGAATGGTGTTGGTCTGGAGTCTGAAAAGTCAGGAGGAGTATGGGTTTACCGATAAGCTCCAATCGTTGAAGGACAGGCTCCCTGATTTCCGTTTGGTGCCTTTCTTTGCCAATGAGAGCGGCTTTCTCGATGAAGGGAAAATCGATAAGATTCTCCAGGACAATGAAATCCGATACGAGGCTGCTGAGTACCTGTTGTGCGGTCCACCGCCATTCATGAACGCCGTCGAAGCAGTTCTGCTTAAAAAAGGTGTTTCCAAAGACCGCATCCATTATGAAACATTTGGTTTATGATGAAGGAGGAACCGAAGATGTCGAAAATAAAATTGAGCCTGATGCTGCAAGCAGGGATAGCCGGCTTGTTGTTGGTCGCGTGTGCGCCTGCCATAGTCGAAGATAGCGCAACAACGAGTTCCGAAGTCGTATCGGTCAGCAGTTCAGCTGAAGAAATGCGAACCTTCACGCTCGAAGAACTCAGCCAATACAACGGCAAGGACGGCCAGCCGGCTTATGTAGCCGTCGATGGAGTCGTCTACGATGTCACTAATGTGGAAGCTTGGAAAGACGGAGAACATAAATTGGGCTTGACCGCCGGCAATGAACTGACGGAAGAAATCACTAACCAGTCGCCTCACGGACTAAAGGTCCTTGAAGGTCTGCCGATAGTCGGCGAGCTTGTGGAGTGATTGTTGCAATCGCAAATAGAAAATGGAGCTCTCCCAAGGAAAGCTCCATTTTCTATTTGGACGGATACTGTGACAAAAAAATGACAAATTTTCAATGCTTCTTTTTTGTGTGTAGGGATTTTCCGAAGCATTATATGATTTGAAGAAATGGCTACATAGAGAGGTTTGGTGACATTTTGAAAGCCTTTTTTTAACCGTTATGACCTGAGGATTCAATTTTGAACAGAATCCGAACCTTTCAAAAACAGGGTGAAAGTGCCTTCATTTTTTCGGATAAACTGCCTATACTTGTTCTTGTAGGAAAGACGGTGCTGACGCCAACGCGCTGGTATCGATCTGTTCCAGAACTATTTTGAAAGGGGAAAAATCATGAGAGTCGATTTAACTACTAAACCTTATAACTTGGATGCCGAGGGAATCAAGTGGGTCAAAGATACGATCGCAGGCATGTCTGTCGAAGAAAAAATCGGACAACTGTTTATTAATATGGGTTCGGAACGCACGGAGGAATATTTGACGGGCGTATTGAATAACTATCATATCGGCGGAGTCCGCTACAATCCTGGTATGGCGGAAGAAGTTTACGAACAAAACAAAATTCTGCAGGAAAACAGCAAAATCCCTTTGTTGATCGCTGCCAACACGGAAGCAGGCGGCAACGGCGCATGTAAAGACGGCACGTATGTCGGCGTTGAAGTGAAAATCGCAGCTACAAACGATACGAAGTACGCATACGAAATGGGCCGCGTTTCCGGCGTTGAAGCTGCTGCTATCGGCTGCAACTGGAGTTTTGCCCCGATCGTGGACATCAACCGCAACTGGCGCAACCCGATCATCGCAACGCGTACATGGAGCGGCGATGTGGATAAAACCATCGCGTTGTCATTGGCATACATGAAGGGTATCCAGGAAAGCGGCATCGCGCCTGCTGCAAAACATTTCCCTGGCGACGGAATCGACGAGCGTGACCAACATTTATCATTCAGCGTAAATCCATATTCCACTGAAGAGTGGGACGCTACTTTCGGTAAAGTCTACGGCACTTTGTTCGATGCCGGTTTGCCTTCCATCATGGCAGGACACATCTCCTTGCCTGAATACGTGAAACACTTCAATCCGGCAGCTACCGTTCAAGAACAGATTATGCCTGCTACTTTGAACAAATACATCCTGACTGATCTGTTGCGCGACAAAATGGGCTTCAATGGCTTGGTCGTTACCGATGCCAGCCACATGGTTGCGATGACTTCCGCCATGAAACGCCAAGATATGCTGCCGACTGCTATCGCTGCAGGTTCTGACCTGTTCTTGTTCTTCAACGATCCGGACGAAGATTTCCAATGGATGTTGGATGGCTACAACAACGGCGTCATCACGGACGAGCGTTTGGAAGAAGCTTTGACGCGCATCTTGGGCACAAAGGCTGCTTTAGGTCTGCACAAAAAAGCGAAAACAGAAATCTTGCCATCCAAAGAAGAAGCAATGGCTAAAATCGGTTTGCCTGAAAACAAAGCAATCGCAGTTGAAGTTGCCGACAAAGCGATCACTTTGGTCAAAAACAACCAAAACATCTTCCCGATTTCACCAGAAAAGACAAAACGTGTCCTGTTGGTCAACGTTGAAGGCCATAAAGGCGGCTTCGGCGCAATGATCGGCGGCGAAGCGGTTCGTCCTGTCGATACGTTGAAAGGCATCCTGGAAGCTGAAGGCTTTGAAGTCTCCATCTGGGAATCTACTGAAGAACGGATCAACAAATTGCCGGAAGAAGAAAGGGCCGCTGCCGTTGCAAACGTGTACGCTCAAAAACGTCCAATCAAAGAGTTGATCGCAGCCTATGACTTGATCATCAACGTAGCTTCGGTACAACCGAATACGGATCAGCGCATCCAATGGCCAGCTTCAAAAGGAACACCGGACATTCCATTTTATGTCCACGAAATCCCGACAATCTTTGTATCTGTCCAAGCACCGAACCATTTGGCTGACGTGCCGCAAGTACAAACGTACATCAACACATACGACTCAAAGGATTTCACACTGAAAGCATTAGTCGATAAGATGGTAGGCCGTTCCGAATTCACCGGTGTGTCTCCAGTAGATGCATTCTGCGGATTCCTGGATACGCGTTATTAAATGATAAGAAAAAAACTTCACAAGTCCGCACTCCGCGAGCCTGTGGAGTTTTTTTGCGATTTTTCCAGTGTTGTTGCGCTATCCCAACAACCACCATTCCCGAAAACATATTTGCAAGTGCCTGTCAGGGGTGATAAAATGAAAGAAATTTCATTTATCAAAAAATGAATAATAGAGCCTGAAAATGGCCCGAATGCGTACAGCCAGAGGAGGCAAAACGATGAAAAACGAATTGAAGGAAAAGATTCTGAAGATTATTGAAAAGAACAACAAACTGACTGATGAAGAAGTTGCCGTGATGTTGGGCGTGGACACAGAAGTAGTGGCGGTTGCCGTGAAAGAACTGGAAGCCGACAAAATCATCTGCGGCTACCATACTTTGATTAACTGGGATAAGACCGGCGATGACGAAGTTTCTGCCATCATCGAGCTACGCGTAAATCCGCAAAGAGGGTCCGGATTCGACCGTATCGCGGAAAAAGTATACCAATTCCCGGAAGTGGAGACTGTTTTCCTGATGTCCGGCGGTTTTGATTTTATGGTGCAACTGAAGAAAGCCCCGATGAAAGAGATTGCTCTGTTTGTTGCGAAACGCCTTTCTGTGATCGACGAAGTACAATCAACCACCACTCATTTCGTATTGAAACGTTATAAAGACCACGGCACGTTGTTCGTGGATGAGGGTGACGACAAACGGATGGTGCTGACTCCATGAGAAATCCGATAAATGCTAAGGTGCGGGAAATCAAACCTTCCGGCATCCGGAGATTTTTTGATATTGCGAATGAGATACCCGGAGTGATTTCATTGGGGGTAGGCGAGCCCGACTTTGACACCCCCTGGATTGTGCGTGACGAGGGCATGTATACCCTCCAAAAAGGGCGCACCTTCTACACAGCTAATGCCGGTTTGGCCGAACTGCGCCAGGAAATCTGCTTATATTTGGAACGCCGCTATAATCTGCACTATTCCCCCGAGGATGAAACGGTCGTTACGGTTGGCGGAAGCGAAGCCATCGATTTGGCGCTGCGTGCCATGCTGGATCCGGGCGATGAGGTCGTCTACGCGGAGCCTTGCTATGTTTCCTATCTTCCGTGCATCGTATTGGCTGACGGGGTTCCCGTCGCTATCCCGCTGCAGGAGAAGAACCAATTCCGTTTGACGAAAGAAGAGCTGGAAGCGGCGATCACTCCGAAAACAAAAGTGCTGATTCTTTCTTATCCCAATAATCCGACTGGGGCTGTTATGTCCAAAGAGGACCTGGAAGCGATCGCTGAAGTCATCATCGCCCATGATCTATTCGTCATCACTGATGAAATTTATAGTGAACTTTCCTACAATGGAAATCACTTCAGCATTGCCGCTTTGCCGGGAATGAAGGAACGGACCGTTTACATCAATGGCTTCTCGAAAGGGTATGCGATGACCGGCTGGCGTCTGGGCTATGCAACTGCTCCGCCGATCATTATGGAGCAGATGATTAAAATCCATCAATTCGCCATCATGGCCGCACCGACGACAAGTCAGTACGCCGGTATCGTTGCGTTACGGAACTGCGATGACAATGTTGCCGAGATGCGTGAAAGCTACAATCAACGCCGCCGTTATCTAATGAAAGTCCTAAAAGATTTGGACTTGCCTTGTTTTGTGCCTTATGGCGCCTTTTATATCTTCCCGAACATAACCGAATTCGGCTTGACTTCGGAAGAGTTCGCTACCCGTTTGGTTCAGGAGGAGAAAGTGGCCGTAGTGCCAGGCTCAGCCTTCGGCGAAAGCGGAGAGGGTTTCATCCGTATTTCCTACGCTTATTCAATCGAAGAGCTGAAAGAAGCCTTCGAACACATAAAAAGCTTTATCGAACGCCTACGTGCAGAAAATAAAAGCAATCAATAAGAAGAAAGACTGCAGAGTTGCGTTCCTACGCAACTTTTGCGGTCTTTTTTCTCTATACTATGCGGGAGAGCTGTTTGTGTGTTAATTTTGTTCAGTATCAGAAGAATGGCTATGTATCAGGCTTTTTTTACATTTTTGAAATTTTTGAATAAAAATGGTTTACAAAATATACCCTATGGGGTATTATAAGTCCATAAGCGATTGATACTACTTACGAAAAAGGAGCCAAGTATGCTATTTAATTTATTCAACAGTATGCCTTCCGTATCCACTAAGGAACTGGAAGCAAAATTAACTGAAAAACCACAAATAATCGATGTCCGTGAACCGAACGAATTCATCGCAGGACATATTCCAGGCGCAAAAAATGTTCCGTTGAGAAAAGCGGAAACATATACCCCTAAGGGTAAAGTGTATGTGATCTGCCAATCAGGTGGACGCAGCAAACGTGCAGCAACTATCTTAAAATCCAAAGGCTACGATGTAGTCAATGTCAAAGGCGGCATGTCCGCATGGTCAGGCCCTACAAGAGGAGGAAAACTATGATGAAAATTGTTATTATCGGTGGAGTGGCAGGCGGTATGTCCGCTGCAACACGTTTGAGAAGATTGAATGAAGATGCAGAAATCATCGTACTGGAAAAAGGACCTTTCGTTTCCTTTGCGAACTGTGGCTTGCCTTATTATGTTTCAGGCGATATCCAAGAACGCAGCGATCTCTTGGTTCAAACCCCTGAGCAATTGCGTGCGCGTTTTGACTTGGATGTCCGTCCTTTCAGCGAAGCGACCGCAATCGATCCGGATAAAAAAGAAGTGACAGTCCGTTCTAAAGATGGCGAATACCAACTGGCTTACGATAAAGTCATTTTATCCCCAGGAGCAAAACCTTTCGTACCGCCAGCTGAAGGTCTGTCCGAAGCCAAAAACATCTTTACGATGCGCAATGTACCGGATGTGGATGCTGTCACAGGTTTCATCCTTGAGCATAAACCGAAAAAAGCGGTCGTCATCGGAGCAGGGTTCATCGGTCTTGAAATGGCTGAAAGCTTAGCGCACCGTGGTTTGGCTGTAACAATCGTCGAAAAAGCACCGCATGTCTTGCCTCCATTCGATGAAGAAATGGCTGCTTACTTAGCGGATGAATTGAAGGCGAACGGTGTGACGCTGTATACAGGCGTTGCTGCTACGGCTTTCCAAAATGAAGGTAAAACAATCGTCCTTGAAAACGGGGTGACACTGGAAAGCGATTTGACAATCATGTCAGTCGGCGTCCAACCTGAGAACAGCCTAGCGATCGCGGCGGGTATCGAAACAGGCATGCGCGGCGGTATCTTGGTCGATGAGAACTATGAAACAAGCAAAAAAGACATCTATGCAGTCGGTGATGCAATCATCGTGAAGCAACAGATCACCGGTGAAGACACCATGATCGCGTTGGCTTCGCCTGCGAACCGCCAAGGCCGCCAAGTTGCTGACGTCATCAGCGGCTTGAACAGAAAAAATAAAGGCAGCATCGGAACCGCAATCGTGCGTGTATTCGGTTTGGCCGGCGCTTCCACAGGTATGAACGAGCGCCAATTGCAGCTGTCAGGAAAAGAGTATGCAGTCGTGCATATCCAAGGAAAGAACCATGCCGGCTACTATCCGAATGCGTCAGCGATTGTCCTGAAATTGGTTTTCCATCCGAAAACAGGTGAAATTTACGGAGCGCAAGCTATCGGGGCAGATGGCGTAGATAAACGTATCGATATCATCGCTACAGCAATCAAAGGCAATTTGACGGTCCATGATTTGCCGGAATTGGAATTCACTTACGCGCCGCCGTTCGGTTCAGCCAAAGATCCAGTCAATATGGCCGGCTACGCAGCCATGAACATCATCGAAGGCGTTTCTGAATCCATCCAATGGTATGAATTGGAAAAGATGCAGGAAGCAGGCTATCAACTGTTGGACGTCCGCGGTGAGGGCGAAATCGCAAGACTAGGAGCCTTGAAGGGTGCCATCAACATCCCAGTCGATGATTTACGCGCACGTATCGGAGAATTATCGAAGGAAACACCGATCATCGTCAGCTGCCAAAGCGGCTTGCGTAGCTACATAGCAGAACGTGTGTTGAAACAAAATGGATTCACAGTCAAAAATTTAGATGGTGCATTCAGCTTATATGCAACCGTCAGACCAGAAAAGGTGGTAAAATAATATGTATCAATCAATTACAATGCCGGAATTCGAACAATTATGGAAAAAAACTCCTGTCAAACTAGTTGACGTACGTGAAGCAGACGAATATGCACATGCACACGTTGATGGTGCCATCTCTATGCCTTTGAGCGGTTTAGAAGACACTGTTGATCAATTGGATAAGGATGAAAATTACTATGTTATGTGCCTGAGCGGTGCTCGCTCAGCTGCAGCTTGCCAATATCTTGCTTCAAAGGGCTACAAAGTAACGAACGTAATGGGAGGCATTTCGGCCTGGAGGGGTGAAGTTGTGTGAACCAATACAACAAAAATATAATCAACCGCATTAAGCGTGCGGAAGGACAAATGCGTGGCATTCTTGCCATGATGGAAGACGGAAAGAACTGTTCCGACGTCGTGACGCAATTGTCCGCAGTCCGATCCAGCATCGACCGCGCAATGGGCATCATCGTTGCGGAAAATTTGGTTTCCTGTGTGAATGACCAGGAAAAAGACAACATTTCGAAAGAAGAAAGCGTCCAACAAGCAATCAATCTGTTGGTGAAGAGTCGATAGAACGATTTATCGGACAACCAGAGAAGGCCTCGCGCCTTGGTTGTCCGATATTTTTGGTTTATCGGACAATTAGAGAAGGCCTCGCGCCTTGGTTGTCCGATATATTCGGTTTATCGGACAATTAGAGAAGTCCCTCCGCTCGCCGGAGCACACATGCAAAAAAATGAATACCGTACTCCAGCGTACAATTATTTTGTCTCCATTCGCCATTCTGATACACTGAACATGAAGAAGTTTTTTTATATTCTGGATGGGCAGTGCTTCGCTATCAGAGAGGGTGTTTTCAGTTGGAAAAAATCATAGAAGTCAAAGGCTTATCAAAGCGTTTCGGAGATGTGCAAGCGGTCAAGGACATCGATTTCCATGTGAATGCCGGCCAGCTTTTTGCATTTTTGGGGCCGAACGGAGCAGGCAAGTCGACGACGATCGATATCATCTGCACACTGCTGCAGGCGGACAGCGGAGAAGTCACGATAAATGGATTCACTATAGGCAAGGATGACTTTGCGATCCGTTCCAATATTGGCGTCGTCTTCCAAACAAACTTGTTGGACAAACTGCTGACAGTCAAGGAAAATCTTGAGGTGAGAGGGAGTTTTTACGGATTATCCAAATCGGAATGGGAACCGGCTTTCCTTCGAGCAACTCAGGCTGCCGGGGTGACGGAGTTTTTGGAAAGGCCATACGGAAAGTTGTCCGGTGGGCAGAAACGGCGAGCGGATATCGCGCGGGCATTGATCAACACGCCGAAGATTCTCTTTTTGGATGAGCCGACGACCGGATTGGATCCTCAAACCCGCAAGAATGTTTGGGATACGATCCGGAAACTCCAAGCGGAGCACGGGATGACGATTTTTCTGACGACGCATTACATGGAGGAGGCGGCCAGCGCTGATTATGTCGTCATCATCGATGAAGGGGAAATCATCGCCGAAGGAACGCCTGATGCACTGCGGGAAAGGTACAGCTCTGACGTATTGAAGATGCGGACCGGAACAGTTTCCGAAGTGAGCCGTATTTTGGATGCTCAACAGGCACCGTATGAGCTGCAGCAAGATCTCTTCCGTGTGAAATTAGCCAAAACGATGGATGCATTGCCCATTCTGGAGCAATGCAAACCATATCTGACATACTTTGAGGTGGTGGCTGGTTCGATGGACGATGCCTTTATTGCGATCACAGGAAAGCAGGTGCAGGAATGATACCGATCATTGGCCGCAACATAAAAATATTTTTCAGGGATAAGGCGAATGTTTTCTTCTCCTTGTTGGCAGTGCTGATCATCATCGGACTCTACGTCTTTTTCTTGGGTAAAAATCTGACGAACTCTCTGGGGGATACAGTAGGCGCGCAGTACGTCATGGACAGCTGGATCATGTCCGGCGTCATCTCGGTTTCCGGAGTGACGACGACGATGGGGGCATTCGCCGTCATGATCGATGACCGGGCCAATAAAATATTGAAGGACTTTACGGTCTCGCCAATCCGCTCGAGCAGATTGGCGGCAGGCTATATCCTGAGTTCAGTGGTTGTTGGGTTCATCATGAGCATCGTAACGTTCGTGTTGGCCGAAGCGTACATCTTCCTCAACGGTGGGGAGTTGCTGCCTCCCATGGCCATGCTGAAGATGATAGGCCTGATCATGCTCACCGTGTTGACGAGCAGTGCGATGGTCTATTTCCTGACTTCCTTCTTCCGAAGCCAGAACGCTTTCGCGACAGCCAGCACGATCCTCGGCACCATCATCGGCTTCCTTGCCGGGGTCTATGTGCCGATCGGGCAGTTCTCGGACAGTGTGCAGACGGTCATCAAACTGTTCCCGATGACCTATTCGGCCTCCTTGATGAGGCAAGTGATGATGGAGGAACCTTTGAAAATCTCTTTCGCAGGGGTTCCGGTTGAAGGGTTGGATGCCTTCAAACTGATGATGGGTCATACCATCCGCTTCGGGGAAACCGCAGTGACTCCCTTCACCAGCATCCTGATCCTGAGCGGCACCGCGCTGCTGCTCTACGGCATGTCCATCCTGAACATCTCCAGAAAAGCGAAATAAACAAAGAACCGACGGCCTCGCATTGAGCGCCGTCGGTTCTTTTGTGGTTAAAACAGGTTTTTGATTTTCTCGATGTTTTTGATGATGACGGATGTTGTGCCGTCGGGATTGTTGATGAATTCCACAACATCCGGGTCTTTGTATAGCTCCAGCGGAATGCTGATTTCGATGCCGTTGTCGAGTCGGAATTTTTGTTTGGAATATTTCGGTCCGGCGATTGCCGCTTCCGCGGGGGCGCGATCGACATAGCCCAATTCCTCGACCTGTTCGAAATATTTCTGCTTTTTGGCGAAGTTATCGCCGAATAAGGCCTCAGCGATTTTTTCGTTATCGATTAGGTTATCTTCCTGCATGCTTGTGACGATGGCTTCCTTCGTTTCGGCCAACACCTGAAATTCTTCATCATTGAAGGCTTTGCTTGTCTTTTGGACGGCCTTTTTGATTATCGAGATGTTCTCCTTCAGGCTCGGCTTTGGCGTGTCTTCGAGGAACATTTCCGTGAAGTAGTTTACTTTTTCACCCAGTTCGGCGATCATGTGCTTTTTCTCGATGACATGGTATACCAGCTGCTCCAGATTCACGACAAGGCCTTCCTGGATGGCTTGTCTTTGCGAAGGTAGGATGGCACGGTTCAAGATGATTTGGTTGGTCAAAACGTCCCCTTCGTAGGAGACAAAGTGCGTATAGCTGTCTGAGTAGTTCAGTTTGAACACCCCGAGGCAAGGTACTTCATCCAATTCAAAATGCGCAATAAGCAGATCCGCAGGCGGGATTTCGGGATTCAATTTGGTCACATTGAAGAATTTTTCCGACAAGGCTTTCGTGCCTTCGACAAAATCGCTTTGGCAATTCTTGAACAGGGCAGTCATCGGATTATCCTCTTCCAAAATCCCGTCCTTCATGCTGTCTGAATCTTCGACCTTTGCGACCATCGCTTCGATATATTCGATCATCATGCGCTCTGACGTATCCAGTCCGGCATAGGAAAAAATCGGTTCATTCGTGTTGATGTCCAAAATGTGTAAAATGGCTTCTTTAATGCGTATCAAGTTTTTCTACCTCCGTTTTTGTTCACGTCTATCAGTATCCCACAAAATCGCTTTTCGGACAAAGCAAAAATATCAGCTTTCTATTTGTCCGGTCATCGCATATAATGATGTTATTTGAAAAAAATAAAGGAATGGAGGGATGGAATGTCTCAATATAAATCCGGCGTGCTGTTCACTGTTGTAGGGGCGCTGCTGTGGGGGATTTCGGGGACCAGTGGGCAGTTTCTGCTTCAGCAGCGCGGGTTGACCTCCGGCTGGCTGGTTGCCGTCAGGATGCTGATGGCCGGCCTGATTTTGTTGGTGCTATGCTACAAAAAAGAGAAGGACGCCATCTTTCGGGTCTGGAAAGACAAGCGGGACCGCAAGGACTTGTTCCTGTTCGCGTCTTTGGGCCTGTCTTTTTGCCAATACACCTATTTTGCGACAATCAGCCATTCGAACGCGGGAACGGCTACCGTTCTGCAATTTTTGGCCCCGGTCCTGATCATGATTTACCTCTCCGTCAAGAACAAAAAATTACCGCGGCCAGCTGAAATGGCAGCCATTGTCTTTGCGGTTGCCGGCATTTTCCTGTTGGCCACACATGGCCGATTGGATAGTCTGGCCATTTCGCAGGAAGCATTAATGTACGGTTTATTGTCGGCTGTTTCTGTCGTCATCTACAATCTTCAGCCTGCCCGTCTGATCAAAACTTATGGGACGCTGCTCTCGTTGGGTTGGGGGATGCTGATAGGTGGCGTTCTGCTTTCGATAGTCTATCAGCCTTGGCGGATCATCGGCACTTGGGACATCGCTGCATTGGCTGCCATGCTGGTCATCATCTTGTTGGGGACAGTCATTTCCTTCAGTCTCTATCTGGAGGGTGTGCATCGCATCGGCGCAACGGTCGGAAGCCTGCTCTCATCGGCCGAACCGCTTTCTGCGACGTTCCTTTCCGTTTTTTGGCTCGGGACCAGTCTTCACTGGACGGATCTGCTCGGTATCGCCTTGATTCTGTCGACCGTGTTCTTGTTGACGCTGAAATCAAAACCAGTGAGATCAAGCGAGGTCATCCAAACCGAATCGAATATCTGAATACAACAAAAACGTGATGCCGAATAGCATCACGTTTTTGTCTTTTGACAGCGTCATAATTTCTAAACCAACGCATTTGTTCTATAATGAAGACAGGTAAATGTCAGGTTATGAAGAGGGTAAATTCAGAAATGAGGGGCTAACAGTGAAAAAAACGAAGATAGTCTGCACAATCGGACCAGCCAGCGATTCCGTCGATGTGCTGGTAAGGATGATGAACAGCGGCATGAATGTGGCGCGGCTGAATTTTTCACACGGCGCACATGATACGCATATGGTCAGCCTGAATAATGTCAGGGAAGCTGCACGGTTGGCGAACAAAAACATAGGCATCATGATGGATATCCAAGGCCAAAAAATCCGGACAAACAAAATGACCGATGACGCAGTTACATTGGTTTCCGGGGAGTCGGTAATCATCAGCATGGAACCCGTGCTGGGAACAAAAGAAAAATTCTCTGTCACCTATCCTGAGCTGATCAACGATGTGACGATCGGCATGCATATTTTGATCGATGACGGTTTATTGGTTCTGGAGGTTACGGATATCAATTATGAAGCCAAAGAAATCATAGCCATAGTCCAAGTGGATGGCATCCTGAAGAATTCAAAGGGCATCAATGTGCCGGAGGCTAAATTCAGCATGCCCGGCCTGACGGAAAAAGATGCTGCGGATATCCGCTTCGGTGTCCAGCAGGGAGTGGATTTCATCGCCGCCAGCTTTGTCCGCAGGGCCAGTGATATCCTGGAAATTATCGAAATCCTTGAAGAAATGGATGCGATGGATACGCAGATCATCGCCAAAATCGAAAACCAGGAAGGCGTCCAGAATGCTGAAGAGATACTCAAGGTGTGCAGCGGCTTGATGGTTGCGCGCGGCGATTTGGGTGTGGAAATCAACGGTGGCGATGTGCCGATCGTCCAGAAAGATCTGATCCGAAAATGTAATCTGGTCGGAAAACAAGTCATCACCGCCACGCAGATGTTGGACTCCATGCAATGGAATCCGCGGCCGACAAGGGCAGAAGCGAGCGACGTCGCGAATGCTATATTTGATGGAACAGATGCAGTCATGCTTTCCGGCGAATCGGCTGTAGGTCAGTACCCCGTGGAGACTGTAGCGATGATGGCGCGGATAGCGGAACGGACGGAAGAAGCCCTTGAGGCAAATGGCGGCAACCTATCCACGTTGGCCTTGTTCGATAAGGCATCCGTTACCGAAGCAATCAGCCAAGCTGCAGCGCGTACTGTTATGAACCTGGGCATCAAGACCATCGTAGCTGCAACCAGCTCCGGGCATACGGCCCGCATGATCTCCAAATACCGGCCGAAAGCGAATATTTTGGCGGCGACCTACAGTGAAAGGGTCCAGAGAGGATTGACGCTTGTCTGGGGTGTCCAGTCTTTCGTGATTGATGAGCCTGAAAATGTCGATGATATGCTGAGCAAGGTAACGGCATTGGCGAAAGAAAAGGGCTTTGCGCAACCTGGAGACGCCATTGTCATCACTGCCGGGACGCCGATAAAAGAAAGTGGCACAACTAATCTGATGAAGATCGAACGGATACCCGATTGAATGCAACGCATTGAGTGGAACGGTTTTTTGTATTGGGATTGGATTTATACTAAGAGATTCCCCGCCAAAACCTATTTGGAGGGGTAAAATGTCCAAGGGCAACACGAGATTGCCCGCCAAAAACCATTTGGCGGGGTAAAACATCAGCGGATAATAAGAGATTCCCCTTCAAAACCACTTTGGCGGGGAATTCCACCGCCAAACCACAGAAAGAGGCAGCCTCATTTCGAGGCTGCCTCTTTCTGTTAATGATTGATCAGGAGATGATCTGGTAGTCTTCTAATTTTGTTTTGACTGCTTCGATGTGCTCTTTCACTCGTTCCGGTGCCGGTCCACCGGCTACATTTCTGCGGATGACGCATTCCTTCAGGTCAACCTTTTTGTAGATGGTTTCATCAAAAGCATCCGAGTGTTTTTTGTACATCTCCAACGGGAAGTTTTCCAGCGTCAGGTTCTGTTCTTCGCACTCTTTCAGGATGTTTCCGGTGATCTTGTAAGCGTCACGGAAAGGGATGCCTTTTTCGACAAGGAAGTCGGCACAGTCAGTGGCATTCAGATAGCCTTTTTGCGAAGCCGTCAGCATGGCTGCTTCCATCACGTCCATATCGTTGAGCATTGCAGGTAGGATTTCCAGACAGAATGTGACCGTGTCGATCGCTTCGAACAGCAATTCTTTTTCTTCCTGCATGTCTTTGTTGTATGCAAGCGGTAAACCTTTCATCAAAGTCAATACGCCCATCAAGTCGCCGAAGACACGGCCGGATTTGCCGCGCAGCAATTCCGCGATGTCCGGATTTTTCTTCTGCGGCATGATGCTTGAGCCGGAAGAGAATGTATCCCGGATTTTCACAAAACCGAATTCCTGCGATGACCAGATGATGACTTCTTCAGCCAGACGGGAAATGTGGACCATGATGATCGACATATCCGCCAGCATTTCCAAGGAATGGTCGCGATCGGATACGCCATCCAAACTGTTCCGGGAAAAATCCTTGAAGCCGAGTGCTTCAGCAGTGAAGGCGCGGTCCAATGGCAAGGTAGTTGTCGCAAGCGCGGCACTGCCCAGCGGCATATAATGCAGTACCCGTTCTTTGGCATCATCCAGACGGGATTTGTCCCTTAGGAACATCTCCGTGTAAGCCATCAGGTGATGGGCAAATGTGATGGGTTGTGCACGTTGCAGATGGGTATAACCAGGCATGATCGTTTCCAGATGCTGTTCGGCTTTTTCACTCAATGCGAGGGCAACGTTGGCAGTAAGACTGGACAGATGCTCCAACGCAGAAACAGAATACAACTTCAAAGCAGTCGCTACTTGGTCGTTGCGGCTTCTGCCTGTGTGGACCTTTTTGCCGATAGCGCCAAGACGTCGCGTCAGTTCCGCTTCCAAGAAGCTGTGGATATCTTCTTCCGAGAAATCGATGGTCAGATCGCCATCCTGCAGTTCATCATTCATTTTGCCCAGTTCATTGACGAGGGCATCCGCTTCTTCGCGGGGAATGATTTCGGTTTTGCCCAACATTTTTGCGTGAGCGATGCTTCCTGCGATATCCGCATAGACCAGACGGGCATCCGCATCGATGGATGAATTGAATTCAAATGCCTTTTCATTCATGGAACCGTGATAATTATTTGACCAAATTGCCATAATTTCCTCCTCGGCAGGGTGTTTGTCTTGATGTGGATGACCACACCGCAATCCCTGGCTCTTTTCAATAGTATTTTAATACGCTTCAGTATTGCTGCTTTTTTCTTTTGCTTCTGTCAATTGTACAATTGTTTCGAACGCGAGTTCAATCCCTTTTTGCAATTGCGCATAATCTGTCCATTTTTAATGCTACTCTTTCCCCGAAAATATGCGAGTGCAAGTATTCTCATTTTTTTTTAATTTTATTTTCTATATTGAATCCTAGAGCAAAAGCATCCAAAAAGCAAGGGAAATCAAGGATATTCATGAAAAATGGAGAATTAAAATGAGATACTGCAATGAAAAACGCCACAACTGGTCATTGACAGAGGGATGACAGCACGTTACAATAGCATTAATTTATTTTTAAATGTGAATTTGGTGAAAAAATTTATCTAATAGCAATAATATGGGCGGAGGAATGAGAATGATGGACGGCTATCTGGACATGCATATGTGTTGCAGAAAAGTTAAGCATGTACGTCGTGCGCTCATTTGAACAGCCTTTTTGGGAAGTGTCTGCAGATCATAATCGCACTTCATTAGAGAATAATGTGACGGGAGGAATAATGGATGAAACCGATTATAGGAATTGGAGGCAACCATTTGTCTGCTGAGCTCGGCAACCAGATGGAAAAAACATACACACCGCAAGGATTTATCGATGGTGTACAAGTAGCAGGAGGGATTCCGCTTGTGATTCCCATCAGCGATCCAATGGATGCAGAGCATTACATCAATGCTGTGGACGGATTGATTTTGGCAGGCGGGCAGGACGTATCCCCGATTCTTTATGATGAGGAGCCGACGCATCGGTTGGGTGTGACACATCCGGCGCGGGACGCATTCGAGATTGCTTTGGCCCGAGAAGCCTACAATCAATGTAAACCGATTTTTGCGGTATGCCGCGGTATGCAACTGATCAATGTCGCTTTTGGCGGAAGCCTGCATCAGGATATCAGCCAGCTGGAAGAGTATGATGTCCAACATGACCAAAAAACGAACATCCAGTATGCTTCCCATTCGATTTCGATTGCCCCGAATAATTTCTTGCGTTCCTTTTTAGGGGAGAAGCATCTCGTCAACTCTTTCCATCATCAGGGCGTCAAGGAATTGGCGGAGCCTTTTGAGGCCATCGCTTGGAGCTCTGACGGGTTGATTGAAGCCTTCCAAGCAAAAGAAAGAAGCCAAAATATCTTTGCCGTGCAGTGGCATCCGGAATTTATGCTGGCCTCCTCCCAGAAAATGCAATATTTCTTTGATGAAATCGTCTTCCTGGCGGGAACAGGCATCCATTATCAAGACAACGTGATACATTATTGAGAATCGTTCAGAAACCTGCTGCCATCCGGCTGCTGGGTCTCTGGACTTTTTTTGTGCTTTAGGCTCCGCTTAAAATAGCTAAAGAACGCGCTATAG